>NZ_JAHRBL010000003.1 GCF_019693445.1 Deinococcus aquaedulcis
TGCACGGTGGAGTGCCGTTTTGGTGGCCGTGTCGAGAAACAGAGCGAGCGCAGCCCCGAGGCTGCGCTGCTGGTAGCAGGTGGTGGGGATGGCCAGAAATGCATCTGCCAGAATGCGAACGCGCTCCCCCGGAATCTGTGACGTAGACACTCCCAGAGTCTCCCGGCTGGGAGCGCTCTCCTGCTGTTATGCAGGTGCAACTCCTGAGTTATCCTTCCAACGATCCCTCCGTTACTGCCTTGCCCGGCCAGCTTCTGCACCCATCGTCTAGAGGTAAGGACCCCTGACTTTCACTCAGGAAACACCGATTCAATTCCGGTTGGGTGTACCACTCCTTGGGGTGGGCCGACCGCCATGAGTTCTCCCTTTCCAGGACATCTGCTCATGGTTCTGCCTTGCCCACCCGCCACCACGCAGGTTTCTTCTAATCAGCAAGATGCCCGGCAACCGTCGGGAGATGGCGGTGCAATTCCGACCAGCCTGCTCCACGGGACTTTGTGTCCCTTGTACACCCTTGCCCAGCCTGTGGGCCGACGCGCAGGGGTGATCTTCCCCACCGCTCCCCAGCCCTTACGAGGTCTCCTATGCTCCGGTATCCCAATCTGGTAGAGGAACACGGCTCAGAACCGTGCCAGTGCTGGTTCGAGTCCAGCCCGGAGTACCAGGTCCGTTCAGGATCTTTCATGGTGGGTGTCACGGCCCCTCATTCCCTCCTGACCGGTGTGGGCCAGCACTTTGGGGTGATTGGCGTTCGTGGTAGGAATCCAGACCCCCAAGCCACGTTCAGGCAGGGACGAAATTTCCATTTCCCACACATGGACGGCGCCGCTGATGCATCACGCGTGGGTATGTACCTTTTGCATTGGAATCCACAAGCCTGACACCCATCCATTCAATACGCAGCGGGTAGCTCAGCTGGTAGAGCAATTGGCTGCCCGAAAGGGCAGTTTCCTTCCACGCCCACTTGCCCGCTTTTGGGCCGACAGTGCAAGGTTACCTTTTCATCAATGGGGCGCGGGTTCGAATCCCGCCCCGCTGCACCCCTTCTTCAATCATCACCGTGGGGACGGTGGTGGAACTGGTCAACACGAATGTCGCTTCCCCTGAGGGGCTCTGCCTTTACAGCCCCTTGCCCGTCAACGCGGGCCGACGGCGAAGGCTGATCTGGAACATTTGTCGCAAGACGTTGCGGGGTCAAGTCCCGCCCGTCCCTCACGCAATTTCTGGAACGGTAGCTCAGTGGTTAGAGCACTTGCCAGCGCCGCACCTTGCCCGACTGGGCCGATGGCACTGGCTTATCGACTGCGGATCGAGAGGTCGTGGGTTCGAATCCCACCCGTTCCCCCGTGAACCGGTCGCTCAGAAGGCAGAGCGGCTGGCTGAAGCCCAGCAGATGCAGGTTCGATTCCTGCCCGGTTCACCACCCTGGCGCGTCGCGCCGGGTCGCTGCTGGCGCATGTCCAGCACCCATCTCCCCTGCCCCCACAGAAGGAGGGCCGATGCCCATGAAGAACCTCTTGAACGCGATCACCCCCGCCCGCACCCCCCAGACGGAAGCACTGGACCCCCGGCAGGTCAAAAACAACGCCGGCGGTTACGTGTACAGTCTGCCGGACGAGGCGCGCCTGACGCGATTCCTGATTCTGGGCACGGATGGGGGCACGTTTTACGCAGGTGAGCGCGCCCACACGGTGCAGGCCACCGACTTTGTGAAGACCTTCGTGCAGGTGGACGCCGCTGCGGCCCTGCGCATCACCCTGGATGTAGTGCGCGCTGCCCGCGCCCCCAAACCGGCCCCCGCGCTGCTGGTGCTGGCCCTGATTGCCAAAACCGCCCCAAACGCTGCCGACCGGCAGGCCGCCTGGGCGGCGCTTCCCGAGGTGGCGCGCACCGGCACCATGCTGCTGCACTTCCTGGCGTTTGCAGACGCCCTGGGGGGCTGGGGCCGCCTGACCCGCCGGGGCGTGGCGAACGTGTACGAAACCGCCGATGTGGGCAGGCTCGCCCTGTGGGCCGTGAAGTACAAGAGCCGCGACAGCTGGAGCCAGCGCGACGCCCTGCGCAAGAGCCACCCCAAGGTGGCCGACCCCGAGCGCAACGCCGTGCTGAAGTTCATGGCTAATGGCGCGCTGCCTGACCTGGGGGCAGAGGTCACTGCTCCAGCCCTGCGCGTGATTGAAGGGCACCTGTTGGCCACCAGCGCCGGCACCGACCGAGACGCGGCCACACTGATGCGCGGCTACGGCCTGCCCATTGAAGCGGTGCCCACGCACCTCCGGGGCCCGGAGGTTTACCGCGCGGCCATGGCCACCAACGGCCTGACGTGGCTGCTGCGGAATCTGGGCAACCTGGGCCGTGTGGGTGTGCTGAACGTAAATGACCGACACACCGTCCAGGCCGTCACCGAGCGCCTGACCAACCCGGACGCCCTGAAACGCGGGCGCATTCACCCGCTGGACGTGCTGAAGGCCCGGCTGGTGTATGCCCAGGGCCGGGGCGTGAAGGGCAAGGGCGAGTGGCTACCCGTCCCCCAGGTGGTGGACGCCCTGGAAGACGCCTTTCACCTGGCCTTCGGGAACGTGCAGCCGGCAGGCACGCGGCACCTGCTGGCCCTGGATGTCTCGGGCTCCATGACCTGCGGGCAGGTGGGCGGGGTGCCCCGCCTAAGCCCCAACATGGCCGCCGCTGCCATGAGCCTCGTGGCCCTGCGCACGGAAGCCCGCGCGCTGACCATGGGCTTCGCCGATCAGTTTCGGGCCCTGAACATCACGGCGCGCGACACGTTGGAAGCGGCCATGCGCAAGGCGCAAAGCGCCAGCTTTGGCGCCACCGACTGCGCGCAGCCCATGCTGTGGGCCCTGAAGGAGCGCGTGAACGTGGACACCTTCGTGGTGTATACCGACAACGAAACCTGGGCCGGGCCGGTGCACCCCACGGTGGCGCTGGACCGCTACCGCCAGAAGATGGGCATTGGCGCCCGCCTGATCGTGGTGGGTCTGACCGCCACCGGGTTCACGATTGCCGACCCCAACCGCACCGACATGCTGGACGTGGTGGGCTTCGACACGGCGGCGCCCGGGGTCATGGCGGACTTCGCCCGGGAGGCGCTGTAAGGGCAAAGGGCAGACGGCTTGTGGCAAATGGCCAGGGCCAAAAGGCAGATGGCAGAGGCCCCAGGGCGCCATCTGCCATCTGCCTTGTGTTATTTACCTGTTAGGGCAGAACGACGATGCGGCCCTTGACCGTGTTCGTCAGGCTGGGCCCCTTGGCCTTCAGGTAATTGCTCAGCACATCGGTGTCCGCGAGGCCCGGCAGCTGCACCACATCGGTGGCGCTCTTGAAGGCGGCAAAGTTGTCGCCGCCGCCCGCCAGGAAGTTGTTGGTCACGATGCGGTACTTGGCCGTGGCGCTGATCGGCGTGCCGTTCAGGGTAATGTCGGCGATGTTCACCTTGTTGCCGGCCGGCGCGCTCTGGCTGTACTTGTAGCTGAAGCCTTCAGACACCTGCAGCAGCTTGACCGAGGTGGCGTTGGCACCCGAGAACTGCTGCTCCAGGACGTCGTCAATCTGCTGGCCGGTCAGGCTCAGCACCGTGGTGGTGTTGCCAAAGGGGTGCACGGCGAACACATCACCGAAGTTCACAGCGTTGTTCGGCTTGATCTTGGTGCTGTCGGGCAGATCGGAGCGGATACCGCCGGGGTTCATCAGGCCGATCTGGGCGCCCTGGGGCTTACCGGCTTCCAGCAGCGCGTCGGCCACCACGTCACCCAGCGCGCTTTCAATGGTGCGGTCCTGCGCGCCAGCGGGCGTGTAGCCGCGCTTGATCTGCGGCGAGCCCAGGCGGGCAATTTCCACGCTGCTGATGGCCTCCACCTTGCTCTTGGCGGTGGTGACCAGCTGGGTCATGCCGAAGTCCAGCTGTCCGGCCTTGGCGCGGGCGTCGTAGTCCACCACGAGGTTGGCCGACTTCACGGTCATGACCTTGTGGTTGGCCTTGTCCACGGTCAGGTCCAGGCGCTGCAGCAGGTGGCCATACTGCTCGCCCTGAATCACGATGCGGTCCTTGCCCGCCGGATCAGGCACAAGGCAGTTGTAGCCCTTGTGGCTGTGGCCGCTGATGATCGCGCTGACGGCCGGGTCCACGGCCGCAGCGATCTTGTAGATGGCGCTGTCGGTCTTCAGGGTCTTGCAGCCCACGGTGGCGTAGTTGTCGGTGCTGCCCGAAGCGATTTCGCCGCCCTCGTGGATCAGCATGATGATCGCGTCGGGGTTCTGGGCCTTGATCTCAGGCATGACCTTGTTCACGGCGGCGGCCGGGTCGCTGAAGGTCAGGTCCTTGACGCCTTCGGGGGACACGATGCCGGGGGTTTCGGCCGTCACAGCGCCCACGAAGGCAATGCGGGCGCCGCCCACCTGCTCAATCACGTAGGACTTGAAAGGGCTGCCCGTTTTGCCAGAGGCGGCGTTGTAGGCCACGTTGGCGGCGATCCACTGGAAGCTCGCGCCCCTGTAGTTGGGGTCAAACTTACAGGCCTTGGCGGTGTCGTTGCTGGCGCAGCCGCCGTTTTGCATGCGCAGCAGTTCGCTCAAGCCCTGGTCGAATTCGTGGTTGCCCAGGGCGCTGACCCGCATGCCCATGGCGTTCATGGCGTACACGGCGGGCTCGTCGCGCAGCAGGCCCGAGGTGATGGGGCTGGCGCCGATCAGGTCACCCCCGCCCACGAAAATGGTGTTGGGGTTGGCCTTGCGGGCGTCGTTCAGCTCGGCGGCGATGGCCTCCACACCCCCGGCCTTGATGTCGGCCGTGGCGCCCGCCGGGCGGAAGCCACTGGGCTCCAGGTAGCCGTGGAAGTCGTTCAGACCCAGCACCGTCACATTGACTGGATCAGCGGGCAGCGTGGTGTTGGGCGGCGTGCAGGCGCTCAGGCCCAGGGCTACGGTCAGCAGCAACAGGGGGGTTTTTTTCATAAAGAACATTGGCATTGTACTCATTTGCTCTCATGCCTCTGTGAGCTTGTTGGCAGTTGGGGCCGCTCCACCTGCTGGGGGGGCCGCCGTCTCTGGTAGCCTCGCGCCATGCTCGACCCGCGCGCCGTGCCCTTTGCCGCCCACCTGCACCCGGGGGCCCGCCCCGCCACCCGCCTGACCTGGGACTCGCGGGAAGCTGGCCCCGAGACGGCGTTCGTGGCCCTGCCCGGCGAGCGCATGCACGGCAACGCCTTTGTGGACGCGGCGCTGGCGGCCGGCGCGCCCTTTGTGCTGACCGATCTGGACGTGCCGCGCGCCCTGCGCGTCCCAGATGCCCGCGAGGCGCTGTTTGCCTGGGCCCGCGCTGAGCGCCGGCGCGCGCCCCTGGTGGTGGGCATCACGGGCAGCGCGGGCAAGACCACGGCCAAAAGCTACGCCGCCGCCGCCCTGCAAGCCCTGTACATGCCGGTGTACAACACCATGCCCGCCATCGCCTGCTTTCTGATTGAGCACAGTGGCGCGGGCGCGCCCCTGGTGGTCGAAATGGGCATTGACCGCCCCGGCGAGATGGCCGAACTGGTGAACTTGGTGCGGCCCGATGTGGGGGTGGTGACCTCTATTGGGCCCGCGCACCTCGAACAGCTGGGCAGCATTGAGAACATTGCCCGGGAAAAGGGCGGGATTCTGGAGGGCACGCGCGGACTGGTGGGCACCCAGGCCGCGCCGTACTACCCCGGCGTGCAGAGCTACGGCTTTGACAAGGCCACCTTTGCTGGCGAGACGCTCCGGCTGAGCCCTGAGGGCGCGCGCTTTACTTTTGCGGGGGTGCCGGTCTCTCTCCCCCACGCGGCCCGGGTGCAGGCCGAGGCGGCGGTGCTGGCTCTGGTGCTGGCCCGCGAAGCCGGCGTGTCCCTGCCCGACGCCGCCGCCCGCCTGCGCGGCGTGGAGGTGCCCGGTGGGCGCTACCGGGTGCATCCGGGCCGCGTGACGGTCATTGACGACGCTTACAATGCCTCGCCTGTGGCCGTGCGGGCCGCGCTGGACGCCCTGACGGCCCTGCCGGGACGGAAAATCAGCGTGCTGGGCCGCATGCTGGAACTGGGCCCCACCGAGCGCGACCTGCACGCCGAGGTGGGCGCCTATGCCCGGCAGCGCGCCGACGTGACCTATGGCGTGGGGGCCTTCGCGGCCGAACTGGGCGAGCGTGCCTACGCCACAGTGCCCGAATTGACCGCCGCCCTGCTGGCCGATCTGCAGGTGGGTGACGTGGTGCTCGTCAAGGCCAGTCGCGGGATGTCCTGGACCCCCGAGCGCCGGGCGCAGGAGGGTGTGGGGCTGGACACGGTGGTGCAGGCGCTGCTGGCCGCCCGCGAGCAGGTGCCAGGGGACGCTGGGGCTTAAAGCCTTCCCCCTTTTTCACGCTGCCCCCTTTTTCACGCCCCTCAGGATGGCGTGCGGCCAGAATGCAGGCATGCGCTTCCTGCTGCCCGTGGCCCTGCTGCTTTCTGCGTGCGCGCCGACTGTGTCTTCTGGGCCTGCGGCGTGGCCTTTCCGGGCCGCCTTCAGTGATCTGGGCGTGGCCTGGACCAGCGGCGGGCAGGCCTGTGTGGCGCGCGCCCCGTCGTTTCAGGCGGTGTGCCCGAAGCTGTCCGGTGTGGTGGACGTGGCCTGGGCCCAGGGAGACGCCTGGGCCGCCGTGCCCGCCCAGGGACTGGTGGTCACCCTGGACCGGGCGCCGCGCACCGTGAATGTGGGCCGGGTGGTGGCCCTGAGTGCCAGCCGCGCCTACCGCGAGGACGGCAGCGCCGTGGACTACGCAGGCCAGCCTGCACCCGGCGTGCGCGGCGCCCCCCAGGCCGCGCTGACCGGTCCCCAGGGCGAGGACGCCGTGTTGCTGGGCGGCCGGGTGATCTCGGTACCGGGCCCCGGGGCCAGCCAGGGGCCCGCCGCCTTCCTGGCCCTGACCCCCACGGGCGTGGTGGGCGCCGCGCAGCCCCAGGTGCAGACGGCCACCGGGACCTACCGCCTGACCGGCCAGGCCCTGGTGCGTCTGGACGCTGCCGGGCAGGTACGGGCCCAGGTGCCCCACGGCGAGGGCCGCGTGGGCCTGGTGGGGACCGAGATCGTGACCGTCAGCCCAGCCGGGCAGGTCCGCCGCTTCAGCCCTGACCTGCAGGAGTGGCGCTGAAGCAAGAGGAAGGAATTCGGAGAGGAGTGAAGGGGTACGGTCGGCTCAAGCGTGCTGTTGCCATTCTTGAGGCTCAACAGCCAACCCCCAACCAAGGCCTCGCCGCTGAATAGGAGGCTCGTCATTGTTCGCACGGGCCGCCTGAATGCGCACAGCGGTTTCACCTTCGTGGCATCGGGACCTGGAAAGCGCTGGGCACGGCCGGACCAATGGGCATTGTTGAGCGAAACCGCTCAAGCACCGGCATCAAATTCAGAGCCGAAAGAGGATGGGACTTGAGGCTCAACCGTAGTCACGCCTGTTTCTCCTGATTCCCCGGACCGTAGAGAAGCTCCAACCCGGTCAATCTGCTGAGCTCATTTCTCCTTCAACGTGCCTGCCAAAGCTGGCACGTTCGATCTGACCTCATAGGGTGCAAGGGGCCGCAGCAAGACAGCTGGTCAGGCTCAAGAGTGGCTAAACAGTGTTCTCAGAGTGCCTTACCCCTCCTCTGTCCAAACCCAGGCCCTAATCCTGCACAAGGTCTCATTTTGCCGGCCCAGGCGGCAGTATTCGATTTTGTACAGATGTAAGTGTTCGGTAAGCGGAATGATGGTCATATGGCCCAAGCCCATGACCCTCACGCCGCTTTCCTGTCGCTCTGCTCGCATGCGCCTCCAGCCCCCTTCCCTCAGTCAGATGAGGGAATGCTAAAATCCACGTGATCCTGGAGGGAGAATGTCGAGTTTCCTGAACCGCTTACTGAATCCACGGCCAAACGCGCTGGGGGTCGAGATCGGCACCAGCGCCATCAAGGTTGTGGCCCTGCGTCCCGGCTCTCCGCCTTCCCTCCAGCACGCCATCATGGTGCCCACGCCTATTGGCAGCATGCGCGACGGACTGGTGGTCGAGCCCCAGGCAGTGGCCACCGAGCTGAAGAACCTGCTGGCCGAACACCGCATCACCACCCGTCACGCCGTGACGGCTGTGCCCAATCAGGCGGCGGTCACGCGCAACATCATGGTCCCCAAGATGGAGCGCAAGGACCTGCAAGAGGCCATCAAGTGGGAAGCCGAGCGCTATATCCCCTACCCCATTGATGACGTGAGCCTGGACTTTGACCTGCTGGACGACCCCGCCAACGTCCCCGACGACGGCCAGATGGAGGTCGTGATTGCTGCCGCCCCCACCGAGGCCGTGGCCCGGCAGGTGGAGGTGCTGCGCCTGGCAGGCCTCGAGCCCACGGTGGTGGACCTCAAGAGCTTCGCCTCACTGCGCGCCCTGCGCGGCAACCTGCTGGGCGAGCACCTGACCAAGAGCACCCTCACCGGCAGCAACTACACCGAAGCCGGCGAGGTGGCGCTGGTGATGGAGATTGGCGCGAGCAGCTCGGTCATCAACCTCGTGCGCGGCGACCGCGTGCTGATGGCCCGCAACATCAACGTCTCGGCCGACGATTTCACGATGGCGCTGCAAAAGGCTTTTGATCTGGACTTCTCGGCCGCCGAGGACGTGAAGCTGGGCTACGCCACCGCCACCACCCCCACCGAAGACGAAGAAGACCTGCTGAACTTCGATATGGCCCGCGAGCAGTACTCCCCGGCGCGCGTGTTCGAGGTGATTCGCCCGGTGCTGGGCGACCTGATCACCGAGATTCGCCGCAGCCTGGAGTTCTACCGCGTGCAGAGCGGCGACGTGGTGATTGACCGGACCTTCCTGGCCGGCGGCGGCGCCAAGCTGCGCGGGCTGGCCGCCGCCATCAGCGACGCGCTGGGCTTCCGCGTCGAGGTGGCCAGCCCCTGGCTGACGGTGCAGACCGATCAGGCCAACGTGGACACCGGCTACCTGCAGGCCAACGCGCCGGAATTCACCGTGCCGCTGGGCCTCGCGCTGCGGGGGGTGGGCAGCCGTGGTTGAAATCAACCTGCTGCCCCAGCAGTACCGCAAGCAGGCCGAGCCCAACGCCTGGATTCCTGCCGCCATCGGTGTGGCTGTGGTCACAGGGCTGGCCCTGCTGGCTGGCGAGATCGCCACCGGCACCCGCTCGGGCGAACTGCGCAAGCAGCTCGATGCCCTGAACGGCGAGGCGGCAGCCCTGGCCCCAGCGAACGCCGAATTTGTGCAGCTCACGCAGCAGAAGACGCAGCTGGAGCAGGTGACTGGCGTGGCCCAGCAACTGCGCGCCAGCAAAACCTACTGGACCAACGATCTGGCGGCCTTCACGGCGCAACTGCCCACGGGCAGTGGCGTGGCCCTGCAGAGCATGAGCATCAAGGCGGTGGATGCCAATGCTCTGGGCTCGTTGCAGCAGAATGGGGTCTACACCGGCAAGAATGTGACCCGCGAAATTGACCTGACGGGCAACGCCAGCAGCCAGCAGGCGGTAGTGAACTTCCTGCGCACTTTTGAAAACAGCCCCAATTTCGGGGTGAACTTCCGCAGCCTGCAAAGCGAGGGGGACACCGGGCGCTACACCTTTAGCGCCTCGGTGGGCATCGTTCAGGCCAATGCCCCGGCGCCGGCAGAGACCCCAGCCGCACCCGGGACGACCCCCCCCCCGCCCAGTGCACCAGCGGGCACCACGGGAGGCGACAGTGTCAACTAAGCTTGCCCCGCGCAACATCTTTCTGCTGGTGCTGGCCGCCTGCCTGATTATAGGTGCGCTGTGGTACACCATGCGCTTTCAGGCCCGCCAGGCCGAAATCAGCCAATTGCAGACTGAACTCGACAGCGTCAATGCCCGCGTGCTGACCCTGCGCGCCAACGCGGCGCGTCTGCCCACCCTGCGCGAAGAGGTCGCCAAGCTGACCCAGGAGCAACAGGTGTTCCTGGCGGCACTGCCTCAGACCGCGAACTACAACGCCGTGCTGGACGAGGTGCGCCTGAATGCCAGCGCTGCCGGTGCGACCATGAGCGGCTTTACTGTGCAGAGTGGCAACACCGCCAGCCTGCCGGCAGGCGTGCGGCCTATCAACCTGAACCTGAGTGTCAGTGGGCGTTTTAACGAACTGTTCCGGCTGCTGCGCTCGCTGGAGACCATGAACCGCTTCTCCACCGTGACCTCCGTGAACCTGCAGCTGCCCGCTGCCACCAGCCTGGACCCGCGCCTGGAAAGCACCATGGGCCTGACGGTCTACACCTTTGACCCTACCCAGGCGGCCACCAGCCCAGCTGGCACGCCTGACGCGCCCAACGCCGCCCCTGCGGCGCCGGCGGCGCCTGCCGGAGGCACCCAGTGACCCGCGCGCCCGTCAAGCTCTCCCGCGAAATGAAGGTGCTGCTGGGCCTGCTGCTGCTCGTGGCGGCCATCAGCCTGTGGTATTTCCTGACCAGCCAGCGTTCAGGCACGGACGATCTGACGGCCACCCAGCCGCCCGTCACCACCGACCCAGGCGCGACGGTCCCGGTGACCCCTACCCCCGGAGGCACCGAAAACGAACCGACCGGCGTGCAGCCCGACGGCCAGGTGGACGTGGAGGTGATCCCGCCCTTCCCCACTGAAGCCGCCCCCGACCCGGACGCGGCCCCTGAAGACGTGCCCCCGACCCCCGGCGGAATCAACCCGGACACCGCGCTGGCCTCGGTGCCGGGCAGCAACCCCTTCCGGCCCCTGGCGGTCAACGCGCAGGACCAGGGCAACGCGGGAGGCACCACCCCTGCGGCCACCACCCCAGTGCCCGGGCCCGTGGCGACCACTCCCACACCCCAGCCCACGCCCAACGTCACCCCCATTACCTCCACGGGCGGCGCCCTGGGCCTGAGCCCGGTGGCAGGAAGCGCGGGCGACAGCAGCGGCAGCAGCAGTGGCCCCATTCCCGTGCCCCAGATTCCCGGCGGCAATGGCCAGACCAGCGCGGGCAGCGGTCCCGTGGATGTCATCCCACTGCCCACCGTGGACGGCCCCGTGGTGGTGGGCGGTCCGGGCACCGGCGCGAACGGCGCTGGCGGCACCGCCAGCGGCGCCAATAGCAGCAACGCCGGGGGCAGCAACAGCAGCGGCGCCAACAGTGGCGCGCCTGCCCCCCGCCCCCCAGCGCCCCCTGTGGCCGGCGTGAGCGTCCCCAGCGTGACCCGTCTTCCCTCGGCCACCCCGGCGGCGCCCGGCGCAGGTGCCCCTGGCACCAGCCCCAGCGGCACACCCGGCGTCAATGGTGCGGCCGGCGCAGGCACCTCGCCTGCCACGGCGGCCCCCACGCCCGGCACCCCCCAGGTCATTACCGATCTGAGCGCGCCGCCTGCCGCTGGCGGTACGGCGGCCCCCACCAATGCGCTGGACACCTTCGTGCAGACGCAGCAACTGGCCTTTAACGCGGTGGTGCTGGGCCCGGTGAACACCGCCATCTTCCGCAGCAAGGACGGCTTTGTGGTGGTGTCGGTGGGCCAGACCCTGCCCGATACCCAGGTGACGGTCAAGGAAGTCACCGCCACGGGCGCGACCCTGAGCCTGGGCAACAACACGACGACACTCGAACTGGAAAAAAGGTGAGCCATGACTAAACGCTTCGCATCCCTCCTGCTGACCGCCGCGCTGGGCATGGCCGCCGCGCAGACCGCTGGCCCGGCCGCGCCCGTATCCCCCGCCGCCGCCGATCCCTCGCTCTCCGGGGCCAACGTGACCATCGAGATTGGCCGCTACGGCGGGCCGCTCTCCAGCCTGCTGGCGGCGCTGGCCAAGTCGGCTGGGTACGGCTTGATTCTGGATACGAACGTGGACGCCCTGCCGGGTGCGGGCAACACGGCGAGCCCCGACGCCGCCGGCACCGGCACGGCGACGGGCACCCCAGCCACGGGCACAGCGCCCAGCGCGGCCGGCACGGCCACTGCGCGGCCCATCGTGTACTCCTTCCAGAACAAGCCCTTCAACGAGGTCTGGCCCCTCTTGATGGACGTGTACGGCCTGAGCTACGACGTGCTGCAACTGGGCGGCCAGCCAGTGCTGCGCGTGAGCAACACGCCGATTCAGCGCACGATCACGCTCCGAAACGCCGACGCCACGCAGGCGGCCCAGCAGGTCAAGCTCTTTTTCGGCACCCCCACCTACAGCGAAACCCCGCAGCGCGACGCCCAGGGCAACACCGTAGGGGTTACGCGCACCCTGGTGGATGTGAAGCTGGACTCCCCGACCCTGCGCATCGTGCCCGACGTGCGCAGCAACGCCGTGATCGTGCGCGGCACCAACAAAGAGGTGGCGGAAGTCACGCGCCTGCTGGGCCAGCTGGACACCAGCGCGGCGGCGCCCACCACCACGGGCACCGCCCCCTCGGCCGAAACGCAGACCGTGCAGCGCGTCTACGCCGTGCGCGGTGCCCAGGCGGATATCACGGCCCTGCTGGCCGCGCAGTACCCCGGCCTGAAGGTGACCCCTGTGGGCCAGACCGGCCAGCTGGTGATCACCGGGCCGCAAAACCAGCTGGATGCCGCCCTGACTCTGCTGGGGCAGGTGGACCGTCCCGCCCCCTCTGTAACCAGCGCGCAGATTACGCAGCGCGTCTTCCAGCTGGTCAACGCCAGCGCCGAGGAAGTCAAGGCCACTCTGGAAGGCACCCTGGCGCGCGACGTCACCAGCACGGCCAACACGCCCGGCAGCGGCACGACCTCCAGCACATCGGTGAGCACCTCGGTCACGACGGGCACAGGGACTGGGACGGGCACGGGCACCACGCCCAGTGCCCAGGCGC
Organism: Deinococcus aquaedulcis; assembly: GCF_019693445.1. NCBI lineage: Bacteria > Thermotogati > Deinococcota > Deinococci > Deinococcales > Deinococcaceae > Deinococcus > Deinococcus aquaedulcis. The sequence continues at coordinate 12,814 of NZ_JAHRBL010000003.1, forward strand.
CCACGCCGTCCGCTGCCCAGGCCAACGCGGTCACCATCATTGCCGACAAGCGCACCAACACCCTGATCGTGCGCGGCACACCCGATCAGGTCACACAGGTGGCCGAGCTGATTCCGCAGCTGGACCAGCGCGTACCGCAGATCAACGTGCAGGTGCGCATTCAGGAAATCACCGAGCGCGCCGCGCGCAGCCTCGGTGTGAACCTGCGTGCGGGCTTCGGGGGCTTCACGGTGTCCACCAGCGGCGGCACCGGGCTGGCGGCGTCCTTTGACCCCACCCAGAGCCTGATTGGCTTTAACCTGGGCGCGACCCTGAACACCCTGCAAAACCAGGGCCTGAGCAAGAGCGTGTACGACGGCAGCATCACCATGCAGAGCGGCCAGCGCTCGCTGGGGGCTTCGGGCGATACGCAGAACGCGTCAAGCACCGCTGCCGCCACCATCAAGAGCGGCGGACGCCTGGAAGTGAACATTCCCTCGGCAGCGGCCAACGTGCAGGCCATTCAGAAGCAGATCGATTATGGCGTGAACCTGGACTTCTATAGCCCCCAGGTGGCCCCCGACGGCACCATCACCCTGCGCGTGCGCGGGCAGGTCAACGCGCTGCAAACGGCCATCAACGCCAGCACGCTGCCCAACCTGCTGCAGTTCACCAACAGCGAGGCCCAGACCACGCTGACCTTCAAGAATGGCGAAACGCTGCTGCTCAGCGGCCTGCTGGCCACCAAGGAATCCACCACGAACGCCGGTGTGCCGTTCCTGTCCAGCATTCCGGTGGTGGGCGCGCTGTTCGGCAACCAGAGCACCACGCGCGAGCAGACCCAGCTGCTGGTGGTCATCACCGGCAACATCGTTCGCTGACCCCCTCTTGCCCCCGCCGCGCTCCCTTCACCGGGGGCGCGTTTGTTTGTGCAGGGAGCGCCGCCCAGCCTGGCACGCGCGCTACAGTCGCCCCCATGAGGTATCTGACCGCCGGGGAATCGCACGGGCCGCAGCTGACGGCCATCATCGAGGGGTTACCGGCACAGCTGCCGCTGGGCAAGGCCGATATTGACCCCTGGCTGAAAAAGCGGCAGGGCGGCTACGGGCGGGGCCGCCGCATGGTCATCGAAACCGATGAAGCGGACATTCTCAGCGGCGTGCGCGCCGGGCGCACCACCGGGGCTCCGGTCACCCTGGCGATTGCCAACAAGGACCACCGCAACTGGGTGGAGATCATGTCGCCCGAGCCCGGGGGCGAACCCCGAAAGAAGGCGCTGACCGACGCCCGCCCCGGCCACGCCGACCTGACCGGCGGCATCAAGTACCGCCACAAGGATCTGCGCGACGTGCTGGAACGCGCCAGCGCCCGCGAGACCGCCGCCCGGGTGGCGGTGGGCAGCGTGGCCCTCAAATTGCTGGCCGAACTGGGCGTGGAGGGCGCGAACTACGTGTCCAGCCTGGCGGGCATCGAGACGGGGGTACCGTTCTCCTGGGACACGCTGGCCGCGATTGAAGACAGCGACCTGCGCACCCCCGACCCCGACGCCGCCGCCCAGATGCGCGAGCGCATTGACCAGGCCAAAAAGGACGGCGACACCCTGGGCGGCATTCTGGAGGTGCGCTTCCGGGGCCTGCCGGTGGGCCTGGGCAGTTACGTGCACGCCGACCGCAAACTGGATGGCCGGATTGCCGCCGCCTGCCTGAGCGTGCAGGCGATGAAGGGCGTGGAGATTGGCCGCGCCTTCGAGAACGCCCGCAAGCCCGGCAGCGGCGTGCACGACCCCGTGTTCTACCGGGACGGCACCTACGCCCGTGACAGCAACGGCGCCGGGGGCCTGGAAGCGGGCATGACCAACGGCGAGGAACTGATCGTGCGCGTGGCCATGAAACCCATCGCCACCCTGATGAAGCCGCTGCCCACCGTGAATGTGGTGACCCACGAGGCCAGCGACGCCGCGCGCGAACGCAGCGACACCACCGCCGTCCCCGCCGCCGGGGTGATTCTGCAGTGCGCCGTGGGCTGGGTGCTGGCCGAGGCCATGCTGGAAAAGTTCGGCGGCGACACCCTGCCCGAGCTGCAGGAGCGGGTGGCTGCCGCGCGCGCCTACGCGCAGCACTACTGAAGGCCGCGTGTTCAGCGACGCGGCGGGTGAGCCGCCCCCCACCGACTGGCAGGCCCGCCTGGACTGGGCCCTGAACACCGAACTGCGCGGCCCTGGCCCGGTGCCAGAGGGTGCGCCCGTCACGCCGCCCGGGGAGGACTGCCGTACACTGTCCCCCATGTTCAGTTCCGGCCTGATTGAGCGCCCGGTGTCGTGGGTGGCGCTGGCGGGCTTTATGGGCACGGGCAAAAGCCGCATCGGCTGGGAACTGTCGCGCGCCCTGGCGCTGCATTTTGTGGACACCGACAAGCTGATCACCCGCGTGGTGGGCAAAAGCATCCCCGAGGTCTTTGCCCAGGAGGGCGAGGGCTACTTCCGCGCCTGCGAGCACGAGGTGGTGCGGCGCGTGACGCGGCTGGAACACGCGGTGATCAGCCTGGGAGGCGGCACATTCATCAACGAGGACAACCGCCACGAACTGCTGGAACGCGGCCCGGTGGTGGTGCTGTGGGCCAGCCCCGAAACGGTCTACCAGCGCACCAAGCACAGTGACCGCCCCCTGCTGCGCGCCGAGGATCCGCTGTCCAAAATCCGCACCCTGATGCACGAGCGAGAGCCGGTCTACCGCCAGGGCACCATCCATGTGCACAGCGACGGCCGCCCCAGCGAGGAGATTGTCGAGGAGATCATCGAGCGTCTGTGGGCCTGGGCCGACGTGCAGCAAGCGTGGGCCGATGCCGGCCCCGAGCGGCCCGAGCTGGGGGACCGTGCGGCGGATTGAGGTGGGCGGCGCCTCGCCCTACACCGTGCAGGTGGGCGCTGGGCTGCTGGGCACGCTTCAGGTGCCCGGGCGCCACACCGCCCTGATTCATCCGGTGGACCTGCCCCCGGCGTTCGTGGCGGCGGTGCAGGCGGCCACGCAGCCGGTGGTCACCATCCCCGTCCCCGCCCGCGACGACTGCAAGACGATGGCGGTGCTGAGTGGGGTGCTCTCGGCGCTGGCGGGCGCGAACATTCCGCGCGACGGCGCCGTGATCGGCCTGGGCGGCGGCGCGGCCACCGATCTGGCGGGCTTTGCGGCGGCCAGCTACCTGCGCGGCGTGGCCTTTTACACGGCGCCCACCACCCTGCTGGGCATGGTGGACGCGGCGGTGGGCGGCAAAACCGGCGTGAACCTGCCCGAAGGCAAGAATCTGGTGGGCGCGTTCTGGCCCCCGAAAGCCGTGTGGTGCGACACCGAGACGCTGTCCACCCTGCCCGGCGCCGTGTTCCGCGAGGGCGCTGCCGAGGCGTACAAACACGGCCTGATCGCCGACCCTAGTCTGCTGGAACGTGTTCTCTCTCCTGATTTCCGTCCCGGTGGCCCTGGCCTGCAGGACACCCTGGCCGACGCCATTGCCGTCAAGGCGGGCGTGGTCACCCGCGACCTGACGGAGCAGGGCGAGCGGGCCTTTTTGAACTTCGGGCACACGCTGGCCCACGCGCTGGAAGCGGTGACGCACCACGCCCTGTCGCACGGCGAGGCGGTGGCTTACGGGATGCACTACGCCGCCCGGCTTTCCCGCGCCCTGGGCGGCGCCGACCTGACCGCCCACACCCTGGCGTTCCTGCACTGGCAGCGGCCCCAGCCCCTGCCCCCCCTGACCTACGACGACGTGGCCCCCTACATGGCCCGCGACAAGAAGGCCGATGCCGAGGGCGTGCGCTTTGTGCTGCTGCGTGGCCTTGCCCAGCCGTATCTGGCGCGGGTGCCAGAAGGGGTACTGCGGGCGGAGTTTGAAGGGTGGGAAAAAGAGGTGCGCGGGTTGCGGAAAGCGGAGGACGGGGAAGGCTGAGGGCCGCCAGTTTGTATGGCGGCCCCTACTCCATCTCTGGGCCTGAGCGCTCAACATCTCCCGCGCACTGCCTCCTGCACACTGCTACCCTCCTCTCATGCTGCTCGTGCTGAACGGCCCCAATCTGAACCGCCTTGGCCTGCGTGAACCGGGCGTGTACGGCTCGCAGACGCTCGAAGACCTGGAGCGGCAGTGTGAGGCCTGGGGCGCAGAGCTGGGTCAGTCGGTCACCTGCCGCCAGAGCAACTACGAAGGCCAGCTGGTGGAATGGGTGCAGGACGCCGAGGAGCACGGCTTTACCGGCATCGTGATCAACCCAGGCGCCCTCACGCACTATTCCTACGCCCTGCGCGACGCGATTGCCGGGCAGCGCGTGCCGGTGGTGGAAGTGCACATCAGCAACGTGGACGCCCGCGAGGAATTCCGGCACCAGAGCGTGACGGCCGCCGTCTGCCGGGGCAAGATCAGTGGCCTGGGCTTCCTGGGCTACCGGCTGGGAATGGAGGCGCTGGTAGAGGGGTGAGCAAGAGGTTCGCCTGCCCCTGCTGCGGCTTTCTCACCCTGGCGACGCTTGGGGAATATGAGGTCTGCCCGGTGTGCTTCTGGGAAGACCAAACCGACTGTGCGCTCAAACCCGATGAGCTGAGCGAAGCCAACGGTCTCTCGCTGTCACAGGCCCGGCTTCACTTCAACCGATATGGTGCCTGTGAGCCTGGCCTTGCGGCCCATGTCCGTCTGCCCTTGCCACACGAACTCCCGTGAACCGCTTGCCCCGCTTCCCCCCTTTCTGATACCTTGGCCTTTAGTGTCTTGTGCTTGGTAGGGCACGGGGCGACCGGGAGGCACCCGGACACGCACGCTAGTTTCTTCCCCCGAAAACGCGGGGCGTGTCGCAGCCAAATTCCCTTCTGTATGGAGTTTCACGGTGAAAACCTACATCCCCAAAAATGACGAGCAGAACTGGGTCGTCGTGGACGCCGCCAACGTGCCCCTGGGCCGTCTGGCCACCCTGATCGCCAGCCGTATCCGTGGCAAGCACCGCCCCGACTTCACCCCCAACATGATCCAGGGTGACTTCGTGGTCGTGATCAACGCCCAGCAGGTCGCCCTGACCGGCAACAAGCTGGACGGCAAGGTCTACACCCGCTACACCGGCTACCAGGGTGGCCTGAAGACCGAAACCGCCCGTCAGGCGCTGGCCAAGCACCCCGAGCGCGTCATTGAGCACGCCGTGTTCGGCATGCTGCCCAAGGGCCGTCAGGGCCGCGCCATGCACAGCCGCCTGAAGGTCTACGCCGGCGAAACGCACCCCCACGCGGCTCAGAAGCCCCAGACCCTCGAGGTTAAATAATGGCGATTCAGCAACCTGAACAGTTCTACGGCACCGGCCGCCGCAAGAGCGCCGTGGCCCGCGTGTTCCTCCGCCCTGGCGAAGGCAAGATCATCGTGAACGGCAAGGAGTTCCAGACCTACTTCCGTGGTCTGCTGCGCGCCGTGCACGCCCTGCAGGCGTTCCGTGAAACCGGCACCGCTGGCCGTTACGACGCTGTGATCACCGTAGCTGGCGGCGGCCCCACCGGTCAGGCCGACGCCATCAAGCTGGGCATCGCCCGCGCGCTGCTGAAGGTCAACCCCGACTTCCGCGCCCAGCTGAAGCCCAAGGGCCTGCTGACCCGCGACCCCCGCGAAGTCGAGCGCAAGAAGTACGGCCTGAAAAAGGCCCGCCGCGCCCCCCAGTTCAGCAAGCGCTGATCCTTTCCCGCCCCCTGCCCCCCTTCTTCGCGGAGGGGGGTTTTTCCTGTCGCGGAAGCCGTACGCTGCTTCCGTGCCCAAGGAGGTGTTCGTGACCCCATCCAATCCGGCCATGACCGTGCCTTCGCCCACCTCGGCGGCCCCCGAAGGCGTGACGCTGGTGATCACCGAGCGGGTGCGCCCGTCGCAGGTGGAGCCCTACGAAAGCTGGGCACGCGGGGTGCATGCCCTGCTGGCGCAGCAGCCCGGCTTTCTGGGCCTGCACGTGCTGCGTGACCCCTCTGGCCCCGTGCCCGAGTACATCACCCTGCTGCGCTTCGCCACGCAGGAGGCGCTGGACGCCTGGCGGGCCAACCCGGCCTACGCGGCGGCCCTGCGCGAGTTGCCCAGCTTTACAGCGTCCGATGTGGACTACCGCGAAGCGCGCGGCCTGGAGGCGTGGTTCGACCTGCCCGGCAGCCTGCCGGCCCCGCCACTGTGGAAGAACATCGTGGTGGGCTTTGTGGGCGTCTACCCCCTGATTCTGCTGTTCAGCTACCTGTGCGGCTTTTTCACGAAAGGCTGGCCCTGGTGGGCGGCGATCATTCCGTCGGCGTTTCTGGCCACCGTATTCCTGAACTGGCCGGTGCTGCCGCTGCTGTCGCGGCTGCTGCGGCGCTGGCTGTATCCGGCTCAGGCTCGCTGAACCGGGCTATCGGCGATGGGCCATGAGCTGTGGGGCAACCCCCCACAGCTCATGGCCCATCGCTCATCGCCCCTCAGGTCCAGGTGCCGTTCACTTCACGCACGTGCAGGGTGGCGCCGTCGGCAGCCACGATCAGCACGCGGGCGCCTTCAGGGGTGTCGGGGCCCGTAACGCGCCACTCGCCGTCGCCCACGCGCACGCGGCCCACGCCATTTTCGATGGCGCGGGTGACCACCACGGTCTGCCCCACCAAGCGGTGCGAACCCTGGTTCAGGCGCTCGGCTTCGGGGGAATCGGGGAGCAGCCGGGCCATGTAGCGGCGGCCCAGCACCACCGCCACCACGCTGAGCACCGCAAAGAGCAGCAGTTGCACCGCCACCGGCAGCGGCAGCACGAACACCAGCAGCCCCAGGGCAAAGGCCGCCAGCGCCAGCCACACGAAGAAAACGCCGGGGGCCGCCACCTCCAGCATCAGCAGCAGGGCGCCCAGCACCCACCAGTGCCAGGGCGCCACGCGGTTCAGGGTGGGCCACCAGTCCACCGTTACCCCTTCCGCCCGCCGAAGGCCTCGCGGGCCACCTCGGCAATGCCCTGCAGGCTCCCCAGCACGCTGGTGGCCTCAATGGGCAGAATCAGGGTTTTCTGGTTGGGAGCCGCCGCCACGTCGCGCAGGGCCTCCACGTACTTCTGGGCCACGAAGTAGTTGATGGCCTGCGCGTTGCCGGCCTCAATGGCCTCGCTGACCATACGGGTGGCCGCCGCCTCGGCCTGGGCAGCGCGCTCTCTGGCCTCGGCCTCCAGAAAGGCGGCCTGCCGGCGGCCCTCGGCCGACAGGATCTCGGCCTGCTTTTCGCCTTCGGCCTTCAGAATGGCGGCCTGACGGAAGCCCTCGGCATCCAGAATGTTGGCGCGTTTTTCGCGTTCGGCCTTCATCTGGCGGGCCATGCTGGCCACCAGATCGGCAGGCGGCTTGATGTCCTTGACCTCAATGCGCGTGGCCTTCACGCCCCACGGCTCGGTGGCCTCGTCCACCACGGTCAGCAGGCGGGCATTGATCTGGTCGCGGTTCGAGAGCAGTTCGTCCAGGTCCATGCTGCCCATCACGGTGCGGATGTTGGTCATGGTGAGGTTCAGGATGGCCTGCTGCAGGTTGCTGACCTCGTAGCTGGCCTTGGCGGCGTCCAGAACCTGATAGAACACCACGCCGTCCACCGTGACCAGCGCGTTGTCCTTGGTGATGACCTCCTGGCTGGGCACGTCCAGCACCTGCTCCATCATGTTGACCTTGCGGCCAATGCGTTCAATGTACGGAATGATGACGTTCAGGCCCGGCTTCAAGCTGCGCTGAAACTTGCCGAAGCGTTCCAGGGTCCACTGCGAGCCCTGCGGCACACTTTTGACCCCGGCAAACAGCGTGACGATCACCAGCAGCACCAGCACCGCCACAAAAATCGTAAATCCCATAACTCATTCCCCCCCGTGTGTTTCCAGCATTTACGCGGCTGGCCCGGCGTGGGTTCCCAGGAGGTGCCCGTCAGACGGGTTAAGCCACCGCGCCGTCCCGGCCCGCTAGACTCGCAGGGATGCCGCCCCTGGTTCGCCTGCTGAACGTGACTGCGCTGCAAGGCGGCCAAGCGGTGCTGCGCGGGGTGGGGCTGGAGGTGGCCCCGGGCGAGGCCCTGCGGCTGTGGGGGCCCAACGGCGGCGGCAAAACCACGCTGCTGCGCCTGCTGGCCGGGCAGGTGGCCCCGATAGCGGGCGAGCGTACCTACCACCTGGGCCGGCAGAACCAGCGCTCGGCGGTGCAGGCCCGGCGCACCCTGCGCGTGGTGGGCCCCGACGCCGAGGCGTTTTACCTGTCGCGCGACTGGGTGCAGAGTGCCGAGGACGTGCTGCTGGCCGCTTACAGCGGCGAGGTCCTGAACCTGTGGACCCCCAGCCCAGCGGCGCGGGCCCGGCTGCAGGCGGTGGCGGCCCTGACCAGCCTGGGGCCGCTGCTGGCGCGCGATTTTCGCACCCTTAGCCACGGGCAGCGCCGCCGGGTGCTGCTGGCCGCCGCCCTGATGCCCGCCCCCGAGCTGCTGCTGCTGGACGAATTCACCGATGGCCTGAGTGAACGCGCCCGGGCCGAGCTGGGCGCGGTGTTGGCGCGCGTGCACGCCGCCGGGGTGGCGGTGGTGCTCGCCACGCACCGCCCCGAAGAGGCGCCCCCCTTGCCCTGGCGCACGCTGCGGGTGGGGGGCGGCCAGGTGACCGAGGCCACGCCGCCAGAAGAACCTGTGGTCCGGCCCATGCCCCTCCCCCGCCTGGGCGCCCACGCTGGCACGCCCCTCGTGCGGCTGCAAGACGCCACCGTCTACCGCAACGGCGGGCGCGCCCTGGGCCCCCTGAGCTGGACCTGGGCGGCAGGGCAGCACTGGCTGGTAACGGGCGAGAACGGCAGCGGCAAAAGCACGCTGACCCGCCTGATCGCCGGTGAGCTGCACCCGGCCGTGGGCGGGCACATCGAGCGCCCCTTCCTGAACCGCGACCGTCTGGAAGATCGCCGCGCCGCCACGGGGCTGGTGGGCGCCGAGGTGGGTATTCGCCAGCGGCGCGACTGGACCGGCCGCGAGGTGGTCGGCAGCGCCTGGAGCGGCAGCGAGGGCTTTGCCCCCGCACTGACCCCGGCCCAGGCCGCCGAGGTGGAGCGCCTGGCGGCCGAGCTGGGCGCCCGCGAACTGCTGGAGCGCCCCGCCGAGGGGCTGTCGCAAGGGCAGTGGCGCCGCCTGCTGCTGGCCCGCGCGGTGATTCACCGTCCCCGCCTGCTGCTGCTGGACGAGGGCCTGGATTTTCTGGATGCGCCGGCGCGCGCCGCCTTCCTGGCCCTGCTGCCCAGTCTGGTGCAGGGTGGCACGCACCTGCTGGTGGTCGCGCACCGCGCCGCCGACGCCCTGCCGGGGCTGACCCATCACCTGCACCTGCAGGCGGGGCAGGCGGCCTTTACCGGGCCACTGGCGTCAGATTGGGCTCACCTTCAGGCTCTACCTTGAGGCCCATGAACCGCGTGTTTCTCAGCCTCGCCCTGCTTGCTGCCCCCCTCGCACCTGCTCAGGCCCAGACGACGCCTGCGACCTCTGCGCCGGCCACCACGGAGCCCCGCGTGATCGAGGCCATTACCGCCACCAGTAACAAGGGCTACAGCATCCGCGTGCCCAGCGGCTGGACGCCACTGAAAAACGTGCCGGGCGCGGACATCGCCTTTATCAACAGGACCATCGGCGCGCTGCGGCCCACCGTGACGGTGGTCGTGCAGGACATTCCCGCCGATCTGAAGGCCACCCTGGCCGACGTGCGCGACATCAACGAGCGCAAGATGCCCGAAGTGGTCACCAAGCTGAAGTTTCTGGGCGAGAAGAACGTCAAGGTGAGCGGCCAGCCCGCCATCCTCTGGAGCTACACCGGCGACGGCGAGGGCGGCACCGTGCGCTGGACCCAGCTGTTTACCCTGAAAAACAACCGCCTGTACACCGCCACCCTGATGCTCCCCAGCGGCACCCCCGCCGATCTGGCCGAGCAGGGCCGGGCCATTCTGACCAGCATGACGCTGAAGTAAGAGCGTGCCGTGTGGGGGTAGAGCGTGGGGAGAGGTCCCAGACGCTCTGCCCCTTTCCGTGTGGGCGTGAAGGCCCGCGCCGGTAGGCCATGCTTCTTCTGGACTGCGTTAGGAACGGCTGTCCATTTCAGTGTTCAGGTTGAACAGGGTTCAGGTGGCGAGGCGCTCGGTAGCAGGAACCGGAAGAGCGGTGGCATAGCCTGTGCCCGCCTGCCCGGCCTAAATGGTGACTCCTCTTAATCCCAGAGCCCGTATCAGCACCTCACGGGCCCCAGCACTCCTTCACCACGTTCTACAGGCCACGCTCCACGCTGGCCCCTCCCCTCTCCATCCGCTCGGCCCAGGCGTGCAAAAACGCCCCCAATTCTTCCTGCACCGGCACCTGGGCGCGGGCGTGGGGGGCCAGAAGGGGCAAGGTACCCACCTGCACGCCGTAGCCAGCGACTTCCAGCATGGCCTCGTCGTTGTCGCTGTCGCCGTAAGCCACAGTGCGGTTGTGGGGGATGCCCAGGGTGTCGGCAATCAGGGTCAGTGCGGCGCCCTTGTGCGCGCCTTCGGGGGTCACGGTCAGGAAATGGGGGTAGGGGGCCTGCGCGCCCGTCAGCACGAGGTGGGGGTGAGACTGGCGCAGGCGCGAGGCCAGATCGGCCACGCCGGGGTGGTAGAAGCCCACCTTCAGAATGCCGCTGCTGGGCGCCTCGGCCAGGGGGCGGAACTGCCGGGCCACCATCCAGGCTTCGGGCTGGGTGCCGGGGGGCAGATCCACGTACAGGGCCTCGGCGGTAAACAGCACCACCCGCGCGCCGTGCAGTTCGTGGGCCAGCACCGCTTCCAGGTCGGTGTCCGAGAACTGCGCTTCCACATGCAGGTCCTCGCCCACCAGAATGCGCCCGCCGTTGTTGGTGGCCACCGCGTCGGGCTGCACGCTGAGGCGCACCTGGGCGGGGGGCGTGTCGCGCCCGGTGATGATCGCCACCTTCACGCCCAGCGCCCGCAGCCGCGCCAGGGCGGCAGCGGTCTCCTGGGGCACCTCGCGCCCGGCATCGGGAATCAGGGTGCCGTCCAGGTCGAAGGCCATGAGCAGCGGCAGCGTGGTCGGCACGTCGGCAGGCAGGTCCCTCACGGGCGGCAGCCTAGCGCATTTGGGTCAGCGCGGCGGACAGGTGGGGAGGGGCAATGCCCTGCCGCAATTGCCGCAGCATCCGGCCCAGCGCGGCGGGATCGGCCACGGTGTGGTCGGCGTGGGCCAGCGCCACCTCCCCGCCCACCCGCACGAATACGCCCGCCTGGGCCTGCATGGGGGCGTCGGCCGGACCGTCGCCGGCCGCCAGCACCCGTGCGCGGGGCACGCCCAGCCGGCGGCGCAGCTCGGCCAGGGCCGCCCCCTTGTCGGCGCCCCGGGCCACCAACACCACGCGGTCGGCGCGCTCGCGGATCACGCCTGCACCTGGCAGGGCGGCCCACGTCGCCTCCACCTCGTCCAGCCGCGCCGGGTCGGGGCCGCCATGCACCAGCTTCAGGACCCCAGGGGCCACCGCCGCCCGGCGCGCGAAGTCCGGGTCCGTGTGGCGCAGGGCCGCCGCTGGATCGCGGGTGACCACCACGGTCTTGCCCCCACCCGCCAGATCCGCCGGGCGCAGCGTATTCAGGGCTGCCGCCACGGTTTCGGGCGCCAGCGCCCGCTCGGAAATCACCTGCCCGCCCTGGAGCAGTTGGGCCCCGTAGCAGCGCGAGACCGTGCCCACTGGCCAGTCGGCCAGGAAGGTGGGCACCCAGGCCCGCGCGGTCAGAATGGCGAGGTGCGCGCCCCCGGCCTGCCACGCCCGCAGTTCGGGCAACAGGTCGGGGGGGGTCTCGCCCGCCGCGTTCAAGAGCGTGCCGTCCAGATCCAGGGCCAGCAGGGCAAAAGGCAGAGGCGACACCCCTCTACGGTAAACCGGCCACTGCCTGGCCAGCCACAAGAAAGCCGCCCCCGCACGTGGCGGGGGCGGCGCAGCGGAACCGTCGCTTATTCGGCGTCGCTGGCCGGGGCTTCTTCGGCCTGGGCCTGGGCAGCGGCAGCAGCGGCCTGCTTGCTCTGCTGGGCGCGGGCGGCGTCCTTCATCACGCGGCTGCGGTCGCTCTTGATACGGGCGGCCTTGCCGCGCAGGTCGCGCAGGTAGTACAGCTTGGCGCGGCGCACCTTGCCGCGCTCCAGCACGGTCACCTTGGCAACCAGGGGGCTGGAGAAGGGGAACACGCGCTCCACGCCCTCACCGAAGCTGATCTTGCGCACGGTGAAGCTGCGGCGGCTGCCCGCGCCGTTGATGGCAATGACCACGCCCTCAAAGGCCTGGTTGCGGGTACGGTTGCCTTCCACCACTTTGGTTTCCACGCGCACGGTGTCGCCGGGGCGGAACTCGGGGTGGTCGGCCTTGATGTGGGGCTGCTCGACGGCGCGCAGAATGGCGCCACGGTTCACTTTGATGCTGCTCTGCATGATGACTCTCCTTTGGGCAGCGGACCGTCCCACACTGCTGCGGCGAGGCAGCCAGAGACGTTCTTACTCCTGCACTGGCCCCGGCAATTGCCGCGCGGCCAAACCGGAAAAGTATACGCGCCCCGCCCCAGTGGCGGCAAGGGGCAAGGCCAGCGCAACCCAGCTCACCATGTGCGGCGCGCGGGTGCGGCACCCTGAAGACTTGATGAACGGCGGCGAGACGGCACAGCGGGTGGGCGAGGTCCGGGCAGCTTCTCTGGCGCAGCGCCGCCGGGTGGCCGAGATGCGCGCCCGGCAGCATGTGGGCGCCGCTGGCTGGGCCCAGAGCAGCGCCCTGGACGCCATCGTGCGCGCGGGGCGTGAGGGGCTGGCCGCCACCGACGCCCTGCGGCAGGTGATGCACCTGACCACCGAACAGCTGCGCGCCCTGCCCCTGGGTGATACGGCCGGGGAGCAGCTCTCGCAGGCGCGCGCCCTGCAGCAACTGCTGGAAAGCGGCGAGGCCCAGCTGACCGCCGCCCAGGCCCTGGACGCCCTGGTGTGCGAGGCGCTGGGTGACGTGGCCGATACGCCCGTGGAAGAAGTGAACGTGCGCCGCCTGAAAGACATTCACGCTCGGGTGCGCCAGCAGGTGGCCGCCCTGGACACCCTGGTGCACGCCGCGCAGGTGCAGGCACAGACGCTGGAGCAGGTCAGCGAACTGTCGCGCGTGAGTGCCGAATTCCACGACAAGGTGGCGGGCCTGGGTCAGCTGAGCGCCCATGAGGAAGCCGAGGCGCTGGGCGAGGCTGGCGAGCAGGTGGTGGCCCGCCTGGGCCAGCTGGACGACGCCCCCCCGGCCCAGGTGGCGGCCCTGACCCGGATTGGCGAGGCGGTGGCCGCTGGCCTGGGGGACAGCGGCGCCCCGCCCGCCCAGCAGGCCCAGGCCCTGGACGAACTGGCCCAGCTGATGGGCGAAAAAGCCGAGGAAGTGCGCCAGGGTTAAGACGGACCGCCGTCTCTGTCCTTTGCAGCCCGATAAGAGCGGCATGTTCCCCGCCTTCGGCGCTGTTCCAGTTCACTTCCCGGACATCCGTCTTTTTCCCCCTCCTTCCAGTCGGAAACAGTCCAGCATGTCTTACGCATGCTTCGGAAGTCGTGTAAGACAGCCTCCCAGGCCTCTGGTCCGGAGGCTGGCGTCACGCGGGGAGCGGCGCCTTTCTCCTGTTCAGGTTGAACCGCCGTGCCAACGATTCACCCCACGTCAGACACCCTGGGGCCCGCCGCCGGGGTGGGCACCCAGTAGCGGCGGATGGGTTTGTCGTGGTCTAGCACGGTGAATTCGCCTTCTAATTCGCCGCCGTTGGCTTCAATCACGGCGCGCGAGCCTAGGTTTTCCACGTCGCAGCTGACCAGGGCGCGCGCTATGCCCAGTTCGCGGGCCCGCACCAGGGCCAGCTGCAGGGCCAGGGTGGCGTGACCCTGGCGGCGGGCACTGGGCCGGATCTCGTAGCCGATGTGGCCGCCGAATTCACGCAGGCGTTCGTTCAGCGTGTGGCGAAGGCTCACGCGGCCCAGGTAGGTGTCGCCCTGCACCAGCCACAGCGCCTCGGAGTGTACGTAGCCCGCTGGCAAGGCGTTGCCGGGTTCATACGCACGCAGCGCGGCGAGAAAGGCCGGGAAGTTGGCTTCTAGCTCGGACAGGTTCCAGTTGAGGGTGTCCCCCAGGCCGCTGCCCTGCACCTGGGCTTCGCGCACGGCGTCGAGAAAGCTGGCTTGATACCGAAGGGCGGGAGGCACAAGGTCCGGCATGGCCCAGGGTAGGGGCCCCAGCCCCAGGCCGCCCTCGGCCATCTGGCGCAGGGCCTGCCCCGCCGTCCCCGCTGCCCGGACGGGCGCGACCAGCGCAGGGCGCGGGATTCACCAGCCTCCCTGGTCAATGGGGGGCAGACCGCCGCCTGTGACACGGTGAAAAGGGCCTTGCGCGGCGTACCATGAACCCCATGAGCGACCCCGCCTTTGCCGTGCTGGACCTGGGCACCACCGGGTACCGGGACGCCTGGGACCTTCAGAAAACCCTGCACGCGCAGGTGGTGGCGGGCGAGGCCCCGCCCACGCTGCTGCTCGTTGAACACCCGCCCGTGCTGACGCTGGGCCGCAAGGCCAGGGAAGGCACCAACATCGTGGTCACACGCGAGTACCTGCGCGCGCAGGGCATTGAGGTGCTGGACGTGGAGCGCGGCGGCGACGTGACCTACCACGGCCCCGGGCAACTGGTGGCCTACGCCATTTTTCCCGTGGGCCGTAAAGTGGCCGACTTTCTGCGCCTGCTGGAACAGGCCACCATTGGCGCCCTGCACACGCTGGGGCTGGAGGACGCCCGCCCCAACCCCGGCTACGCGGGCGTGTACGTGACCCCGCGCAAGGTCAACGGCCTGACCTACGAGCAGAAAATCGCCTCGTTCGGGGTGGCGGTGCAGCGGCATGTGGCCCTGCACGGCCTGGCCCTGAACGTGACCACGCAGCTGCAGCACTTTGACCTGATCGTGCCCTGCGGCCTGCACGGCACCCAGATGACCAGCGTGGCGCGCGAGTACGAGTTGCGCGGCCTGCACATGGCCCCCACCATGACCGACGCCAAGGCGGCCCTGACAGACGCCTTCACCACCACTTTCGCCCCCTACGACTGGACGCTGCCCACCTTTGCCGCAGCCGGGAGCTGAGACCCCACCATGACCCAGACCGACCCCACCGCCAAAGAACCCAAGTTCATCAAGAACGGCATCTACCGCAAAGACAGCGTGCCGGTGCGCGACAAGAAGCCCGAATGGCTGAAGGTGACCATCCCCACCGGGCAGGTGTTCACCGAGGTGCGCAAGATCGTCAAGGAGCACCGCCTGCACACCGTGTGCGAGGAAGCGATGTGCCCCAATATTGGCGAGTGCTGGTCGCGCGGCACAGCCACCTTCATGCTGATGGGCCACATCTGCACGCGGGCCTGCCGCTTCTGCGCCGTGGACACCGGCAACCCTATGGGCAAGCTGGACCTGGATGAGCCGCAGGGCGTGGCCGAGAGCGTCAAACTCATGGGCCTGAAGTACGTGGTGCTGACCAGCGTGGACCGTGACGACCTGCCCGACGGCGGCGCCTACCACTTTGCCAAGACCGTGCAGGCGATCAAGCGCCTGAACCCTGAGACCCGCGTGGAGGCCCTGACCCCGGACTTTGGCGGCAACCCCCACTGCGTGGATCTGGTGCTGGACAGCGGTGTGGACACCTACGCCCAGAACCTGGAAACCGTGCGCCGCCTGACCCACCCGGTGCGCGATATCCGCGCCAGCTACGACCAGACCCTGAAGGTCCTGGCCCACGCCAAGGCGGCCCGCCCCGACGTGATCACCAAGACCAGCATCATGCTGGGCCTGGGCGAAACCCGCGAGGAACTGCGCGAAACCATGCGCGACTGCCGCGCGGCGGGTGTGGACGTGCTGACCTTCGGGCAGTACCTGCGGCCCACCATGCACCACCTGCCCGTGGAACGCTACGTCTCCCCGGCCGAATTCAACGAGATCCGCGAGGAAGCCATGCAACTGGGCTTTCTGGAGGTCGTGTCGGGGCCGCTGGTGCGCAGCTCGTACAAGGCCGAGCAGATCGTGATGGACAAGCCGGGCACCCTGCCCGAACATCTGGCGCACCTGGACGGCAGCGAACAGCTCAGCCTGATCTGAGGGCGCAGACAGGGGGCGCGGCCGGGTCTTGGCACCCACCGCGCCCCTGCGCCTGCCGTAATGCCTTCGTAATCCGCGCGGGCCACCCTGAGGGCAGGAGGTTTCACCATGACCATGCCCACCCGGGTTCAGGACGCCATGCACCCCCGCGCCGTGACCGTTTCGCCCCACGACCCCCTGCCCTCTGCGGTGGTGACGATGGAGGCCCTGGAGATCAAGCGGCTGCCGGTGGTGCAAGACGGGCGCGTGGTGGGCATCGTGACGGACGGCGAGGTACGGCGTGCCCTGCCCACGCTCACCGAGGGCCTGAGCCCCTGGGCCTTTACGGCGCGGGTGGGCCGCGCGTGCCTGCGCGAGATCATGCGGGCGCCCGTGCATACCGTGACCCCCGAGACCCCCCTGCGCGCCGCCCTGCAGACCATGCTGGACCGCCGGGTGGGCGGCCTGCCGGTGGTGAATGAAGACGGCGAGCCGCTGGGCATGCTGACCCTGACCGACATCCTGCGCGCCGAGGTGCGGGCGCCGCGCCTGCACTGGGGGCTGGCGGATCAGCACATGACCCGCACTGTGGTCACCACCGCCCCCGATGCCCCCGCCGCCGAGGCCGCCGCCAAACTGAAGGTGACGCGCCTGCGGGTGCTGCCGGTGGTGGACGGCGAACAACTGGTGGGCGTGCTGCACGAAAAGGACATCGCGGCGGCCATTGACCGCGCTGGGGCCTCGCACGGCCCCACTGTGCTGGCCGCTCAATTCGTGCTGGGCGGCGTGACGGTGCTCGACCTGATGCGCCCGCCCACCGGCTACCTGATGGAAGGCGTGCCCCTGCACGACGCCGTGCGGCGCATGCTGGACCTGCATGTGCGCGGCCTGCCGATCATCACCCAGGAGGGCGAGCTGCTGGGCGTGCTGACCATCAGCGACGTGATCCGCGCGGTGCTGGGGCAACCGCAGACCGCGTAAGCCGCCACCAGCAGCAAAAACCCCCGCGCATGGCGGGGGCATTTTCTGACCGTTGGGCCTCAATCTCCCTTCAGCGGCAGGCTGTTCGCTGAAGCAGGGGCACCCCACGCAGGCCAGGGGTCAGTTGGCGTGGCAGATCGGCCGGCCGCCGCTGAAGTCGCACGAGCCCCACCAGTCCGGGGTGGCCAGACCCAGTGCACCAGCGGTCGTGAAGGTGGCGGCGGCGGTGACGAAGAGCAGGGTGCGCAGTCGCTTCATAGGTCCCTCCTGTCAGGCTTGGCCTGAACATCTGCTGTTGTACGGCCCGCAGCATCCAGAGGACAGCCTTGCTTTTGGAGAGGATATGTGGGCCAGGGAGCTGCCACATGGCCTGTTACCAGTGGGAATGCCCCTACAAGCGCATTGATTCGACCTACAAGCAAAAACCCCCGCGCGTGGCGGGGGCTTCTCTTTGGTGCGAATGCCCAGACTTGAACTGGGGACCTCACGCTTATCAGGCGTGCGCTCTAACCAGCTGAGCTACACTCGCGCCCTTCGTGGCCGCGCCCTCTCGGGCAGGCGGGCATAAATGTAGCAGGGCCGGCAAAGGCTGTCAACGCCCGCCCCGATCCGTCACTCAGCGCGGCCACAGCGTGGGCGTGGCGGGCGGGGTAATAGAACTGTGGGCGTCCAGCGCGTAGCGGTCGGTCATGCCCGCCAGGTAATCGCACACGGCGCGGGGCAGGTCGCCTGCCTGGGCGCGGGCGCGGAAGGTGGGGGGCAACATGCTGGGGCGGTTGGTCAGCGCGTCAAACAGGGTGGTGAGCACGCGGGTGGCCTGCTCTACCTGCATCTCCACGCGCCAGTGGCGGTACAGGTTCTCGCGCAGAAAGGCGCTGGTGTCCCGCAGGCGCTCCCGCATGCCTGGGCTGTAGGTGATCAGAGGGCCGGCAAAGGTGCGGGCAGCTTCGGGGGTGCGCACGCCACTGGCCTGAATGGCCGCGTGGCTGGCGTGGGTCAGGTCGCGGATCAGGGTGCCCAGCAGGCGGCGGTGCAGGGTGCGGCGCTCGCGTTCGGTCAGGGTGTCGCCGCGCAGCCCGGCGCCTTCGAGCAGCTCACACCACAGCGGCAGGGCGCACAGCTGGGCCGGGGTGATCAGGCCGCTGCGCAGGCCGTCGTCCAGGTCGTGGGCGGTATAGGCCAGGGCGTCGGCGGCGTCCACCAGTTGCGCTTCCAGGCTGGGCCGGGACAGGCCGGCGCGGTCATGCTTGTTCAGGCCGTCCAGGGTGTTCAGGGTCAGGTTCAGGCCCGCGTATTCGGACTTGGGGCGCTCCAGCTCGGTCACGATGCGCCTCGCCTGGGTGTTGTGGTTAAAGCCGCCGCGTTCCTGCATCAGGGCGTTCAGCACCCGCTCGCCCGCGTGGCCGAAGGGTGGGTGGCCCAGGTCGTGCGCCAGGGCCACGGTTTCGGCCAGTGTCTCGTTCAGGCCCAGCGTCAGCGCCACGCTGCGCGCCACCTGTCCCACTTCCAGGGTGTGGGTCAGGCGGGTGCGGTAGTGGTCGCCCGCCGCCGAGAGAAACACCTGCGTCTTGGCCTCCAGGCGCCGGAAGGCCGTGGTGTGCAGCACCCGGTCGCGGTCTTTCTGAAAGGCGGTGCGGGTGTCGCTTTCCGGCTCGGGGTGCTCGCGCGTGGCGTCGCGGCTCAGGGCGGCGTAGGGGGCCAGGGTCGCGGCCTCGCGCGCTTCGAGCTGGGCCCGGGTGATCATCCCCCGCAGTGTACGGCGCACGCTGAGGGCGGGGGCCCGTGCATTACAGTTGCCGCAAGATGAGTGAACAGACGCAGGTGATCTACGACGGCCACATCGTGCGGCTGGAAGTGCAGGGGGGCAAGTGGGAAATCGTGCGCCACGCCAGCGCGGTGGCGGTGCTGGCCCTGAATGACCGGGGCGAGATGCTACTGGTGCGCCAGCAGCGGCGCGCCATCGGTCAGCACACGGTGGAAGCCCCGGCGGGCCTGATTGACGAGGGCGAATCGCCCGAAACCGCCGCCCGCCGCGAGCTGCAGGAAGAAGCGGGTCTGGACGGCGACATGACGCTGCTCACCCGCTTTTATTCCAGCCCCGGCTTCTGCGATGAAGAACTGCTCGTCTTCGAGGCCACGAACCTGTGCGAAAGCCGCCTGCCGCACGATGAGGACGAGGAGGGCATTGAGGTGCTGTGGCTGCCCCCCGCCCAGGTGCTGCAGGGCCTGAAAGACGGCTCGCTGGTGGGCAGCGCCTCCACCGTCACGGCGGCGCTGTTTGGCATGCAGCGTCTGGCGGCGCGTTCATGAAAACCTACGTCTCGCCCGCCCAGCGCCCGAACACCGCCACGGCTGTGGCCATCGGCTCGTTTGACGGCATGCACCTGGGCCACCAGGCCCTGATTGCCCAGCTGAAAGCCAAGGCGCGTGAACACCGCGTGCCCAGCGTGGTCTACACCTTCGATCCCCCCACCCGCGTGCTGACCCAGGGCGTGGAATTCCTCTCGACCCTGCCGGAGAAACTGGACCTGCTGGCCCGCTACGGCGTGGATGAAACCATTGCCGCTGCCTTTACCTCCGAGTTTGCCGCGCGCCCCAAGGACGCCTTTCTGGACGACCTGCGCACCCTGCGCCCGCAGGCGATTGTGGTGGGCGAGGATTTTCATTTCGGCAAGGGCCGGGCCGGCGGCGTGGAGGACCTGAAAACGGTGGCCCCCGAGGTGGTGGTGGTGCCTATTCACGGCCTGGGCGGCGAGGACATCAAGAGCACCCGCGTGCGCGAGTACCTGAAGGCAGGCGATGTGGACGGCGCCCGGCGCCTGCTGGGCCGCCACTACGACGCGCAGGGCGTGGTGGTGCAGGGCGACCGCCTGGGCCGCACCCTGGGCTGGCCCACCGCGAATATTCAGGTGCCAGACGGCAAGGCGCTGCCGCTGGGCGTGTTTGCGGTGGTGGCCCTGGGCGACCACGGGCGCTGGCACGGCGTGGCGAATGTGGGCTTCCGGCCCACGGTGAACGGCCGCACCCGCCGCTTCGAGGTGCACCTGTTCGATTTTGAAGGCGACCTGTACGGGCAGGAACTGCAGATCAAGTTCTTTACATGGCTGCGCGGCGAGCAGAAGTTCAGCGGCCTGGACGAACTGAAGGCCCAGATTGCCCGCGATGCCCAGGCGGCCCGGGACGCCCTGAAGGACGTGCGGTGAGATCAACCCCGGTTGAATCGCTTTTGTCAACGATTCAAGCCGAGCGAAGTGAGCAGGAGCAAAACGGGTTCCGGGTGTGGGATGGACAAGTCGGCTCTTCCCCGATTGGTCCACGGACCAGACGAAAGCCGTGAAACCCGGCATGAGGCTGGTCTGGTGGCGGTTGGTGCTGCCCCTGAGCCTCGCGCTTCCGTCCTGGGTCACGATGCGCACAACGGTGATGGTGGCGGACACGGCCGCCCCCTCTCCGGGCGGTCTCGCCCCACTGAGCCTGTACGGCTTTCCTCTGCCCTCCACGCCTTTCGGTGGAAGTTCAAGCGGGGAGTACGCCTTCTCTGTCCTGCCGCTGCTGCTGAACTGGGGAGTGGCGCTTGCCACCCTGAGTTTGGGGGCTTTTCTGGCTCGCCATGCTCTGGCGCGGCGGCGCTGGCGGGGCCTGGGCGCGCTGCTCTGGTGCGCAGCCGCCCTCACGCTGGGGCTGCTGGGCGTGCGCATGGGCATAGGCCGGGTGTCCTGGCAGCTCTCTCTCCCCCTCTCCCCGTGGTCGAGGTCAGTGAACGGGCACTCTGGCTGGGCCCAGCTGATTGACCGCCAGGAGGTGGGGCTGAGCCTGGGTGGGTCGGGAGAAGGCCCCGTCGCCCGTCCCCACAAACGCCAGTGGGGCTGGCTCTGCCAGTGACCCCCTGTGCCACGCCGGCAGGGCCGCCCGCACTGGGCGCGGGGGCCGCAATTCCTGAGCCAGGGCCGGGCGGTATCCAGGCCCATAGCGCCCTTCAATCCAGCGTTCGTGCGCTTGCAGCGCCGCGCGCACCTGCGTGCGCCCCAGGGCCAGTGGCACATGCTGCCCGGCCAGCGTGAAGGTCTGGGTCCGGCGGTTGAAGTGCAGCGGGCCGCGCGGTGTCTGCAGGGTCAGGCCGGCGCTGTGCAGCGACAGGTCGCCCAGGGTGTAGCTGCTGCTGCCCTGCGCAGCGCGCGTCTTGGAAAAGCCCCGCAGCGCCAGATCCCCCTGGCGGGCGTCCACGCCCAGGAACCAGAACTGGGCGGTCAGGGGGCAACAACAAACCGTATGAAACCTTGCCATAAATTTGATAATAGTTTATCGTTATCAGTCATGACCAGTCCTGTCCGGCCTGCCCCCTCCCCCACCTCCATTCCCATCACCGTGCTGTGCGGCTTTCTGGGGGCCGGCAAGACCACGCTGCTCAACCACCTGCTGACCCAGACGAATGGGCAGCGCATCGCCGTGATTGTCAACGAGTTCGGGGCTGTGAATATTGACGCCTCGCTGGTGGTCAAGACGGATGAGCAGATCACGGAACTGTCCAACGGCTGTATCTGCTGCACCCTGCGCGGCGATCTGCTGCACGCGGTGGACGACTTGCTGCGCACCCGCGAACTGGACGCCATCCTGATCGAGTCCACTGGGATCGGCGAGCCGCTGCCCATTGCCCAGACGTTCTGCCTGACCCCCGAAGAACTGGAACTGGAGCCCGAAGACGGCCAGCCCGCCCTGCCCAACCTGCTGGGCCGCGTGCATGTGGACGCGATGGTAACGGTGGTGGACAGCGCGCAGTTTTTTGCGCTGTGGAACCGGCAGGACGCCATTCCCGGCGATGACTTTGAGCGTGGCTTCGGCGAACTGCTGGCCGAACAGCTGGAATTCGCAGATATCGTGGTGTTGAACAAACTGGATCTCGCCGCCCCCGAGGATGTGCGCCTGCTGCGCGACCTCGTGCGGATTACCAACCCGCGCGCCCGGGTGCTGGACGCTGTGCGTGGCGTGCTGCCCGCCGGGACCCTGCTGAACACCGGCCTGTTCGACTTCGATCAGGCCAGTCAGCTGGACGCCTGGATGGCCGAACTGGGCAAGGTGCACACGCCGGAATCGGAAACCTATGGCCTGGAGACGCACCTGTTCCGCGCCGAGCGGCCCTTTGACCCCGACAAGCTGACGCGGGCGCTGACCGCCGGATTGCCGCGCAACGTGATTCGCTCCAAGGGCTGGGTGAACCTGGGCGACGGCACTGCGACCCTATGGAACCACACTGGGCGGCAACTGGCGCTGGAACAGGCCGGCGAGTGGCTGGACCCCACCCAGGCCCACAGCGAACTGGTGTTCATTGGCCGCGCGCTGGACGGCGCCGCGCTAGATCACCTGATGACCAGCGCCCTGCAGAACTGACAGCGGTCTTCCGTTCCGTGCAGGGGAGGAACGCACCCCCCCAACGCCACGCCACCCGCCCTCTGTCGCGGTGACTCGCTCTGCTCCGCAGCTTTGCAAGTCCATTCCCCCCACTTGGCCTGAAGGCGAACCCTTCAGGTCATGCGGTGACCGCTCTGAGCCCAGACCACCCGAAGGTGTGGCGCAGCCCCTTTCCCCACCCGGCAGATATGATAAGGAGAACTCAATATGAGCCGTGAATGTTACCTGACAGGCAAGAAGAACATGGTGGTCAACAGTGTGATCCGGCGCGGCAAGGCCCGCGCCAAGGGCGGCGTGGGCCGCAAGATCACGGGCATCACCAAGCGCGTGCAGCGGGCCAATCTGCACAAGCGAACCATCCGCGAGGGCGGCGTGGTCAAGACCGTGTGGCTGAGTGCCTCGGCGCTGCGCACCCTGGGCCGGGGCCCGGTGCGGGGCATCGAACTCGTATGAGGCGGGCCGTTGCCCTGGTCGCCCTGCTGGCGGGCGCGGCGCAGGCTGCGCCCCTGCAGGTCAGTGCCACCACCAGCATCATGGCGGACTTTGTGCAGGTCGTGGGGGGCAGCCGCGTGAAGGTGACCACCATCGTGCCCCCGGGCGGTGACACCCACACCTTTCAGCCCTCGACCGGCGTGATTCGCGCCCTGACCCAGAGCCGCGCGCTGTTTGCCAACGGGGCCGGTCTGGAACCCTGGCTGCCCAAACTGCAGGCCAGCGCCCCAAAGGTCCCGGTGAAGCTGCTGACCCAGGGCCTGAAGCTGCACCCGGCGGAACATGAGGCTGAGCCGGGAGCCGGGCACGATGACGATCACGGCCACGGCGACCACGGCGCGCTGGACCCCCATGCGTGGTGGGATGCGGGGCTGGCGGCCGGCTACGTGAACAACGCCCAGGCCTTTCTCAGCGCGCTGGACCCGGCGGGCAAGACCGTGTATGCGAAGAACGCCGCCGCTTACCGCAAGGCGCTGGCCGCCGCCGACGCCTACGCGAAAAAACAGTTCGCCACCGTCCCCGCCGCGCGCCGGGTGCTGGTCACCAACCACGACAGCCTGCACTATTTCGCCGAACGCTACGGCCTGAAGGTGGTGGGCGCCGTGATTCCCGGCATGGGCACCGAGCGAGAACCCAGCGCCCGCGAACTGGCAACCCTGGCCCAGACCATGAAAAAGGCTGGCGCCCGCGTTATTTTCACCGAGAACACCGTCAACGCCCGCCTCGCCCAGACCCTGGCCCGCGAGGCCGGCGCCGTGGTGGCCCCGCCCCTGTACACCGACGCCCTGGGCCCCAAGGGCAGCGCGGGCGACACCTTCCTGAAGGCCCTGCGCGCCAATGTGGACATCATGGTGCGGGCGCTGAGACAAGCCCGCTAGGCGCCACGCCCCCCCCCATCGCCCGGCTTCCTTTGCAGCCGGGCGACGTTTCGTTCTTGATTCTGCACTCGCAACATCAAGCGCCGGGGGAGTATGCTGGTCTGATGCTGGGCGTGGAGAACCTGACCGTCACCTACGGCGCACACACCGCCCTGGAGCGGGCCAGCGTGCGCTTTGAGGCGGGGTCGTTCAGCGCGGTGATTGGGCCCAACGGCGCGGGCAAAAGCACCCTGCTCAAAACCCTGGTGGGCATTCTGCCTGACCCCCAGGGGGCGGTGCGCTTTGACCCCGGGCACACGGCGCGCGGCTGCATTTCCTATGTGCCGCAGCAGCAGACCCTGGACTGGGCCTTTCCGGTGACTGTGTGGGACGTGGCCATGATGGGCCGCACCGGCCGCCTGGGCTGGCTGCGCTGGCCGGGGCGCCGTGACCGCCAGCTGGTGGAAGGGGCCCTGAAGGAAACCGGCGTGTACGAGCTGCGGAGCCGTCACATTGGCGCGCTCTCGGGCGGGCAGCGCCAGCGGGTGCTGCTGGCCCGCATGCTGGCGCGCCAGGGCCACCTGCTGCTGCTGGACGAACCCCTGACCGGCGTGGACGCCGCCACCCAGGAACAGCTGATGGCCCTGCTGCGCGCCCAGGCCGACAAGGGCCGCGCCGTGGTCATGGTCACCCACGACCTCGAACAGGCCCGGCGCTGGTGCGACCATCTGGTGCTGATCAACCGCCGCGTGGTGGCCGACGGCACCCCCGAGCAGGTCTATACCCCCGCCAACATTGAGGCCACCTTCAGCACCAGCCACCTGGGGCCTACGCATGCGTAGGGGCGGTGATGGAAGAAGGTTGATGGTTGATGGAGGGGCACCCGCGCTCCCCCCTGTGTTTGGCCTTTCCCATGCTTTACGCACCACGTGCCACGCTCGCCCTTCCTCTGTTCCCACACCCCACACCCCACGCCCCACATCCCCCTATGGACTGGCTCACTGACCCCCTGCAATTTGGCTTTTTCGTGCGCGCCCTGCTGGCTGTCACGCTGGTCAGTGCGCTGTGTGCGCTGGTGGGCGCCTGGGTGGTGCTGCGCGGGCTGAGTTACATCGGGGACGCCATGAGCCACGCGGTGCTGCCGGGCATCGTGGCGGCGTTTCTGATGAAGGGCAACCTCCTGCTGGGCGCACTGGTGGCCGCCGTGCTGACCGCCCTGGGCATCGGCGCGGTGGGGCGGCGCAGCGGCCTGAAACAGGACAGCGCCATTGGCATCGTGTTCGTGGGGATGTTCGCGCTGGGCATCGTGCTGCTTTCGCGCGTCCCCACCTTCACCACCGACCTGAGCAACTTTCTGATTGGCAACCCACTGGGCGTGACCCCGGCGGACCTGTGGGGCGCCCTGGCCGTGACGGCGGTGGTGGGCGGCGTGCTGCTGGCACTGCAAAAGGAACTGCTGCTGGCCGCCTTCGACCCCACCGAGGCGCGCGCTGTGGGCCTGCCGGTGCGGCGCCTGGACAGCCTGCTGCTGATTCTGATTGGGCTGGTGGTGGTGCTGACTGTGCAACTGGTGGGCACCACCCTCAGCGTGAGCCTGCTGATCACGTCCAGCGCGGCGGCGCGGCTGCTGTCGCGCAGCCTGAAAAAGATGATGGCCCTCTCGGCGCTGCTGGGCACAGCTGGCGGCGTGACGGGGCTGTACCTCAGCTATTTCCTGAACACGGCCCCCGGCGCGACCATCGTGCTGGTGAATACCGCGATCTTTCTGCTGGCCCTGCTGGTGAGAAAGCGGGAATAGGCGGGCAGGGCGCGGCGGCGCACAGGGCCTTCAGGCGCCTTTCAACCCTTCATCCGGGACGACACGGATGCCGAAGCCTCTTGGGAAGAGCGGAGGGCTGCGTTCCATCGCCGTTGCCCCGGCTTGCCTCGTGTTCGCTCCGCAACGCCGCTCCACGTGGCCGCTCACCCCTCGCCTGCGGCGCACCTGAGTGCCGTATCAGGCCAATACCTCGGCCCGCACCGCTTGAAGCGGCTGAGCAAAGCCCATCGTGGCGGGCAGCATCAGGGTCAGGGTACTGGCCGCCTCGTTCACCGTCACGGTCCAGTGAAAGCCAGCTTCTATCCACAGCAGCGTGACGAGCAGTTCGCCGTCGCGCGTGGGCACAGCCCGGCCCAACACAGGTTCCTCGCTGACCGGCCACGCGGTGGTGCGGCCCTCGTGCCAGTCGGGCCAGCCCACGGGCACCGGGTGCTCGCCCCGCTCATCGGTGAAGGTGAGGGTGCCGCCCCCCGGGCCCAGCGCCACGCGGCAAGAGGCCAGGCCCAGGTCGTTGGGCTCGAACCCGTAGGTGGCTTCCTGGGGTGCCTTGGGTGCGGGAACGCCCGGCGTGGGCAACGGCAGGTGCAGCCCCTCGCAGCGGGCGTGCAGGGCGGCCAGCGCGGTGGGGTCCTCTGGGCATGCCCCGGCGCCCATGCCTTCGCGCAGATGGGTCCAGACGTGATTCAGCACCCGCCCCATGTCAGCGACGTTGGCGGTGATTGCCAGCACCGCCTGCTCGCGCGGCATCACGATGCAGAACTGACCGAAGGCGCCGTCGGCCCGGTAGGCGCCGTGGCGGCAGCGCCAGAACTGGTAGCCGTAGCCCTGGGCCCAGTCACTGCCGGGGTCGTCGCCGGGCGGTACGTGGGCCTGCACCGCCGCGTCCACCCACGCGGCAGGCAGCAGGGCCTGCCCCGCCCACTCGCCCCGCTGCAAGCAGAACTGCCCAAAGCGCGCTACTCCTTCGGTGGTCAGGTGCAGACCCCAGCCGCCCAGGTGGATGCCCTGGCCGTTCGCGGCCCAGCGCGCCTCTTCAATGCCCAGCGGCCCCAGCAGCCGGGGGCGCAGGAAATCCAGCAGGGGCTGCCCCGACAGACGCTGCACCAGCGCCGAGAGCATGAAGGTGGCCGCGCTGTTGTAGACGAACCCGGTGCCGGGCGGGTGCGCCACGGGCTGCGCCAGAAAGGCCCGCACCCAGTCGCCATCCTGGGCCGCCATCAGGGCGCCGGTGATGTCCTCGGCGTGGCCGGTGCGCATGGTCAGCAGGTCCTGGGTGCGCATGGCGGCCAGGTGGGGCGACACGGCCTCCGGCAGCGCGTCCGGGAAATGGTCCACCAGCCGGTCCTCTACCCGCACCCGCCCATCCGCCACCAAATAGCCCACCGCCATCGCCGTCACGCTCTTGCTGAGCGAATACAGATGATGGACGCGCGCCGGGGTGTAGGGGGCCCAGTGCCCTTCGGCCACCACCGCGCCCGCGCGCAGCAGCATGAAGCTGTGAAGTTCCAGGCCGCCTTCGGCCAGCGCGTCCAGCCACGCCAGCACGGCGCGCGACGACAGGCCCTGCGCTTCGGGAGAGGTGCGCGGCAGTGGAGGGGTCACCTCTTCACTGTAAGGGGGTGCCTCGGGGCGCGGAGGAGGCCAGCAAGACAGCACCCGACCTGCTCTGGTCAGCCAGGAGCGCGTCATCTGCGCCGCGCTTTCTTGGAAGTTCTACGGGATGAAAAACACTTTCCTCTCCCCCAACCGTTTTCCATGTGCCCCTCTCCCCTGGTGGGAGAGGGAGGGAGGAGCGGAGCGACGGAAGGGTGAGGGGGCCACCGCGTGGCTCGGACGGGTATGCACTCCATGGGGAGGGCCATATGAGCAGCCGTCCGGGTTCCAAGCCTCCGGTGCCTCGCCCACCCCATTTCTAGCGCTCCAGAGCTGTCCCTCACGTGGTCCACCACTCTGCACATCACTGCGACCTAAAAAAATGACCGACGTTCCCGCACCCCAGCTAAGCCACTCGGCGCACCCTTTTCCGGGCGGCGGGGCGTACCCTGGGGACAGCGCGCCCACCCCCAGGCCCTGTCCTGGCGACTTGCGGCGGCTTGACCCCTTCGCCCATTCAAAGGACCCTGTTGCCCTTGCGTTGGTAATCCCTGAAAGCACGTGTTGAGAGCTGCCCTGCCCGCGCCGCTGTGCGGGCGTGCGGGGCCTGTTTCTTCAGGGAGACAACCTATGCTGAAGGCCGCAGGGGTCGCGCGTTCCTACGCCGACCGCACCATCTTTGACAACCTTGATCTGGACGTGGGCCCCGGGGACCGCGTGGCGCTGATCGGCGCCAACGGCAGCGGGAAAAGTTCGCTGCTGCGGCTGCTGGCCGGCCTGGACGCCCCGGACGCGGGCACCGTGACCCGCACGGGCCGGGTGGCCCTGCTGGCCCAGCAGGCCGAACTGCAAGGCACGGTGCTGGACGCCGTGACCCCCGCCGAACTGCAGCGCACCCGCCTCGCCCTGGCCGCCGCGACCCTGGCCCTGGACAGCGGCACCGACGCGGCGCTGCAGACCTTTGCCGACGCCGAGGAACACTGGTGCGTGGCGGGCGGCTACGACTTCGAGGCGCGGGCCGAAGCGGTGCTCTCGGGGCTGGACCTGCGCGGCGACGCCCCCGCTGACCGGCTGTCGGGCGGGCAGACGCGGCGCGTGCTGCTGGCCCGGCTGCTGCTCTCGCCCGCCGACCTCTATCTGCTGGACGAACCCACCAACCATCTGGACAGCGCAGGGGCCATGTGGCTGGAAGGGTGGATCCGGGCCTCGCCCGCTGCCTTCGTGCTGGCCAGCCATGACCGCGCCTTTCTGGACGCGGTGGCCACGCGCACCGCCGAACTGGAACGTGGCGAGCTGCGCGAGTATCCCGGCGCCTACACGGAGGCCATGCGCCTGAAAGCCACCCTGCGCGAGGCCCAGGCGCGCGACTACGCGGCCTATCAGCGAAAGCGCGCCGCCCTGGACGAGGAGCGGCGCCGGCAGGCCAGCAAGGGCGCCGCCGAAGAGAACCGCCGCCGCGCCCGCGACAACGACAAGTTTCTGTCCAGCCACAAGGCCGGGCGTGCCCAGCAGATTCATTCGGCCCGTGCCCGCGCCATGCAAAAGCAGCTGGACCGCCTGGACGAGCAGGCCGTGCCCAAGCCCTACGCTGATGGCCGGGTGGTGCGTCTGAACCTGCCCCCAGCGGCCCCCGGCCCGGCCGAGGTGCTGCGCGCCCAGGGCCTGACCGTTGCGCGGGGCGGGCAGCCCGTGCTGAGCGGAGTGAACCTGCAGGTGCGCCGGGGTGACCGCGTGGCCCTCACAGGCCCCAACGGCGGCGGCAAAAGTACCCTGCTGCGCGCGCTGCTGGGCGAGCTGCCAGCCCAGGGCACCGTGCACTGGGGCGCGGGGCTCACCCGGTCCGTGACCATGCAGGGCGGCGAGGAGCTGCGCGGCCTGCATACGGTGGGGGACGCCCTGCTGGACGCCAACCCGCACCTCAGCCCCCACCAGCTGCACGAGGTGGCCGCCGCCCTTCAGGTGCCCGGTGGCCCTGCCTTTGCCCTGAACGCCCTCTCGGGCGGGCAGCGCACCCGCCTGAGTCTGGCCCGCCTGAGCGTGACCCGCGCCCAGGTACTAGTACTGGACGAACCCACCAACCACCTGGACGTGCAGGCCATTGAAGCCCTGGAGGGTTTGCTGCTGACCTTTCCGGGCACAGTGCTGTTGGCCAGCCACGACCGCACACTGATTTCGCGGGTGGCCACCCGAGTCTGGCGCGTGGAGGGCAAACAGGTGAACGAGATAGAGGCGAGCCCCGAGCACCCGCTAGAGCCGCCGGCCCTCAATGCTTCGCTGTTCTCCTGAGAGTGGGGGCAGGTACCTGCCCTGATCCTGAAGCGGGATTTGCGGTGGCGCACCAGGAGGGCGCCCACGGGACTTCAAGACTTCCGAGCCCTACCGTCACATGTGGCGTCCTGTCAGGGAATCGCGCGATCGCGGCGCAGGAAAGGCGACGGATACTCGGGCATCGGACCTGAATGGCGCTCAGGGCAGGGAACATGTCGTGCTTTCCCGGCTGTGACGGGCCTGGACGGCCGTCCAGGCCATAAGGCTTCCGGTTCATCAGTGGTGGCATCACTGGTAAACCCGACCAGAGGGGCTCGTAGAGCGGCGCAGCAGAGAAAGAACAACGGCGATGGAGAGGCGTGGACGCACCGAAGCGGAGGGTCTGCAACGGATGATCTGGAATCCATATCACGTACCTTGCTCATCCACCAATGCAAAAGGGAGAGCGCGCGGCTCTCCCCTTCTGTTTGGCCCGGCTTCAGTTCAGGCGGGTGATGCGCTCGGCCGCGTCGGGCGAGACGGTGCCGGCGGTCAGGAAGGCCTGGAAGGCGTTGATGTCCAGGTCGCCGCCCAGGCGGTTCGTGCCCTGGGCAAAGACGGTAAAGCCGTCGCCGCCGTCGGCCAGGAAGTTGTTCACGGTCACGCGGTAGCTGGCGGCCGGATCAATGGCCTGCCCGTTCAGACGGATGTTGCTGACCTTCTCGCCCTTGGGCTTGCTGTTGTCCCAGGTGTAGGTAAAGCCCTTGCTGACCTGCAGAATGCGGTTGCTGCCCGCCGAGGGGTTGTCGAACTGCTGCTCCAGCACGGCCTTGATCTGCGCGCCGGTCAGGGTGATCACGGTCAGGATGTTGCCGAAGGGCTGCACGGCAAAGGCGTCGCCGTAGGTGACCTGCTTGCTGGCGTTGGGCACGTTCACGGGTAGGTCGGCGCGGATGCCGCCGGGGTTCATGAAGGCGATCACGGCGCCGCCCTTGTCCGCGCTGCTGGTGGCGGCCAGCTGGCTGTCGGCAATCACGCGGCCCAGGGGGCTTTCGCCGGCCGGGGTGGCCGCGCGGGTGATCTGTTCCACGCCCAGGGTGGCAATCACGGTCTTGGCAATCGGGTCGGTCAGGCCCCTGGCCTTGTTCACCAGCGCGGTCATGGCCGGGTCCTTGGCGGTGTTCGCGGCGTCCACCACCACGTTGCTGGCCTTAATGGCAAGCACGCGGTTGGTGCGCAGGTCCACGGTCATGTCCAGGCGCTGCAGCAGGTGGCCCAGGGCGTCACCCTGAATCACCACGCGGGGGGTGCCATTGGGGTCCGGCACGCGGCAGTTGTAGCCCCGGTGGGTGTGCCCGGTCATGATGGCGCTGATCGCCGGGTCCAGGCCCCTGGCGATGTCCACAATGGGCCCGGAGAGGGTCGTGCAGTCCACGATGTCAAAGGCGTCGCGGGCGGTGCCGCCCTGGTGCACCAGCGCCACGATGGCGTCGGCACCCATGCGCTTGATGGTCGGGATGGCGGCGTTGATGCTGGCCACCTCGTCGGCGAACTTCAGGCCCGCCACGCCGCTGGGGGTCACCACGGTGGGGGTGTCTTTCAGCACGGCGCCCACAAAGGCGATCTTGGCCGGGCCCACCTGCACGATCTTGTAGGCGGGCAGCACGGGTTTGCCGGTCCGTTCGTCCAACACGTTCGCGGCGATGTAGGTGAAGCCCGCACCCGCAAAGGTGTTGTTGAACTTGCAGGCCTTGGCGGCGTCGTTGCTGTTGCAGCCGCCCTTCTGGTAGCGCTGCAGCTCGGCAAAGCCGTAATCGAATTCGTGGTTGCCCACCACGTTCACCTGCATGCCCAGGCCGGTCAGGGCGTCAATGGTGGGCTCGTCGCGCAGCAGGCCGCTGATCAGGGGGCTGGCGCCCGTCATGTCGCCCACGCCCACGAACACGGTGTTGGGGTTGGCGCGGCGGGCGTTGGCCAGGATGGTGCCCATGGCCTCCACCCCGCCGGCCTGCACGGTCACCGTCTTGCTGCGGTCGGCGGGGTCCGGCACGCGGAACGAGGTGGGCAGGAGGTTGCCGTGAAAGTCGTTCACGCCGATCACGGTCACATCCACCTGCGAGGGGCCGAACACAGCGGCGCAGCTGCTCAGGCTCAGGGCGGCGCCGATCAGAAGAAGGTTGTGTTTCATGCGCCGCACATTTTAGCGGTCCCTCTGTCTGCCGCTGGTCAGTTGCCAGCCCCCGGACCCTCAGCGGATCTTAAGGCAGCAGGGTGACCCGGCCGCATACCCCTCCAGCCTCCACCTGCTGGTGGGCGCCAGACGCCTGGGCCAGCGGCAGCGCCAGGGGACTGTGCACCTGCACCTCACCCCGTGCCAGGGCCTCCAGGGCCGCCTGCGCGGTCTGCCGGGCCTGCCCGGGGCGGTGCTGGCGCAGGGTGCCGCCGGAATACCCGATCACCGACCGACCCTCGCGGTGCAGGGGCGCGGTGGGGATCAGGCCGGGGCGCCCGCCTGCGTGCCCGTAAGTCACCAGCCGGCCAAAACGGGCGAGGCAGCCCAGGCCGCGTTCGGCGGTCTCGCCGCCCACCGAATCCAGAATCACGTCGGCACCCCGGCCACCCGTCAGGTCCAGGGTCAGGGCCACGAAGTCCTGGGCGTGACGGTCCACCACGGCGTCCGCCCCCAGGCCACGAACGAACCCGGCGCGGGCCTCGCCGCCCACCACCGCCAGCACCCGCGCGCCCCGCGCCCGGGCCAGTTGCACAGCCAGGTGCCCCACTCCGCCCCCGGCCGCGTGAATCAGGACCGTTTCGCCGGCCTGCACGCCAGCAGCCTGCAGCACCCCGTACGCCGTGGACAGGGGCACCAGGGCGGCGGCCTGCCCAGGGGTGACCCCGGGCGGAAGGGGAAGGCAGAACGCGGCCGGCGCCAGCACATGCGTGGCGTAGCTGCCGCCAGCCGTGAAGCAGGCCACCCGCGTGCCCAGCACCAGCCCGTCAACCCCCTCACCCAGCGCGTCCACGGTGCCGGCGGCGTCCAGCCCCGGGACAAACGGCAGCGGGGCGCCGGGGCCGTAGCCGCCGCGCCGGGACAGCACATCGGCGTAGTTCACGCCCGTGGCCTCCACACGCACCCGCACCTGCCCGGGGCCCGGCTGGGGCAGCGCCCGGGCCTGCCAGCGCAGCACCTCGGGGCCTCCGTGTTCTGCCACGATGACGGCAAATGAAGCGGGGCTCATCCCTTCAGCAAACGGCAAAACCCGCCCCCGGGTGTGGGGACGGGCTGTTACTGCCCGAGAGGCGCCCGCGCGCGCGGGCCCGGACCTCCCAGTGTGGGCCGGTGTGGGTCAGTAAAACTTGGTCAGGCGCTCAACGCTGTGGCGGTGGTGGGGGAAGCCTTCCTCGGCGCGCTTGCCGATGGGGAGCAGGCCCGCAAACTGCACGTGCTCGGGCAGGCCCAGGATGGCCTTGACCTTGTCGGGCTGGAAGCCCAGCATGGGCACCGTGTCGTACCCCAGGCCACGGGCCGCGAGCATCAGGAACCCGAAGGCGATGTTGGCCTGCGACAGCCCCCACTGGCCGCGCTGGGCCACGTCCTGGCTGCCGAACACGCGGTCAAAGGTGGTGCGCTGGCCGGTGCGGCCCTGCTCGCCCATGCCGGGGTGGGCGGTGTCTTCCACAGTCTGCAGGGTGTCTTCCATGTCGCTGTACACCACGATCACGGCGGGCGCGTTCGTTACCTGGCCCTGGCCGTAGGCGGCCTCCTGCAGCTGCGCCTTGACGGCGGGGTCCTGCACCACGGCAAAGCGCCACGTCTGAGCGTTCCAGGCGCTGGGTGCGAGGCTGGCAAGACGCAGGATTTCGCGCAGGTCATCCTGGTTCATGGGCTCCTGCACGTACTTGCGGATGCTGCGCCGGGTTTCAATGGCTTCGGTGACAGTCAGGGGTTTGGTGGCAGTGGCGGTCATGGCAGGAGGTTATGCCCACTGCTTTGAAATGTCAAGCGGTGTGTGTTCCGTCATGATTTGATCAGCAGCATCTGTGTACACTCTGACCATGAGCATGGAACACACTGGTTTTTGCCCGGTCTACCGGGCCATCGGGGTGTTGCAGGAAAAATGGGTGCTGCATATCGTGCGGGCCCTGCTGAATGGTGAAAAGGGCTTTAACGAACTTGCCCGGGCTGTTGGCGGCTGCAACAGCGCCACCCTGACCCAGCGCCTGGAGCACTTGGAGCACCTCAGCCTGATTCACAAGCGGACCGAGGACAGCCACGGCAAGCTGGCCCGCAGCGTCTACAGCCTCACGCCGGCTGGCCTGGAACTGCAAAGCGTCATTGACGCCATTGGGTCCTGGGCGCAGTCTCACCTGCAAGAGCCGGGCACCCCGGTCGAGCCCACGCCCTGCTGAGGGGGGGGCAGCCCTTTTTCGGCGCGCTGTCACCCCCGCCCGGGCCAGCGCGCCCTTTTCATGGGTTCAGGGTCAGCCGTCCTGCGCGGCTTGCCCGCACCCGGAGGTGCCATGACCGGCGTTCTGCTGTTTCTCGTGCTGCCCACCGCCCTGATCGCGCTGGCCTTTCGCGTGAGGCCCCTGGTTCCCCCGGACGAGCAGCGCGGCGACCCCATGGGCCAGGGCCTGAGTGCCCAGGGCCTCTTTGGCGGACATGGTCTGGCGGCCGATGAACGCCCCGTGCCCGAAGACACCGAACCCGTGCGCTTTGACCTGAGCAGCGTGAGGCCCCGGGAAGGTCAGTAAAGGTCAATAAATGCCCAAGCCAGCCCGGGGCGGGGCCGCGTAGGCTGAACGCCATGAGCCTCAAGGACAAGTTCTCGGGCGAAGAATGGTTCACCGTGATGAACGGCCCTGGCCGGGCCGGCGCCGCCGTGGTGGCGGCCAGTCCCAGCGGTGTCACGGGGCTGGTGGCCGAAGCCCAGGCGCTGGGTCAGGCCGTGCGCCAGGGCCTCAGCGCCGCCGGGCGCACCCCACTGCTTGAAGCGATGGCCGCCGACCTGCTGGGCACGCCGCCGGACCCCGCCACCGCTCCCCGCCAGGAACGGGCGCGGAACATGGACGAGGCCCGCGAGCAGAGCCTGCAGGGCGTGCGGCAGGCCGCGTGGCTGGTGAGCGCCAAGACCAGCCCCGAAGACGCCGCCGCCTACCGGCAACTGCTGCTGAGCGTGGCCGAGCAGGTGGCCCTGGCCGCCAAGGAAGGCGGGTTTCTGGGCATTGGCGGTGAGCAGGTCAGCGAGCGCGAACGCGCGGTCATTGAGGAACTGCGCCGCCTGCTGGGGGGCAGCGAGGCGGCGCCGGCCCCCACCCCCCTGTCGGCCCCGGCCCCGGACGGCAGCGGCAACAGCAACTGAGGCGGGGAGGCTGGTACCGCCCTGGGTGAACGCCTCCCGGCGGCGGTGGTGCGAATGAAGTGCTCTTCGACGCAAAAAGCGGTGTAGGCACGTTGAAAGGCAACCTGCAGGTAAACCGGGGCGCCGCACTCAGGTCGGTGCTTCCCGCGCGCACCCTGGCCTCTACGGGCCTGCATCCTCCGGGGGCAGGTTGGGCGTCAGGGTCAGGCGCAGCAGGTAGGGGGTTTGCCCCGGGGCCTTGCGTCCACTGTACCGGCGCTGCAAGGCATGCAGTTCGCGCTGCAGGGCCTTGGCCTCGGCGGCCGACAGCTTGAGGGTGGTGGTGTTGTCCCAGATGGCCGGGCTGCCCTCGGCCAGCAACGGGTCCAGAAAAGCCTGTGGGGCCGGTCCCAGGTGGGCTTCGGCTGGGCATTCGGCTGGGCGGTAGGGCAGCAGGGCGTGGCTTTTCAGGCCGGTTTCGTCGCCGTAGGTGTACAGCCCGAACCAGCGGGGGTCCTCGGCCAGCTGGCTCCAGGCGTGGGTCAGGGCCTGCAGCACCGAGCGGCGCGCATTGTCCAGCGAGGCCTCGTACAGGGCCGCAATGGACTCAGCCGAGGTGGCGGCAAATGGCACGAAATAGCCCCGCGAGGTGGCGCGGTAATACCGGATGGCCCGCCCGGCGCGCGGCTCGGTGCGCGTGACTTCCAGAAGCCCCAGCCGCAGGAACTGCCGCACCCGGTACAGCACCGCTGTCTTACTGACCC
The DNA here is from genome assembly GCF_019693445.1 of Deinococcus aquaedulcis. Classification (NCBI taxonomy): domain Bacteria; kingdom Thermotogati; phylum Deinococcota; class Deinococci; order Deinococcales; family Deinococcaceae; genus Deinococcus; species Deinococcus aquaedulcis. Next base: position 48,430 of record NZ_JAHRBL010000003.1, read on the forward strand.
CCAGCTCCCGCGCCACGTCACCCACCCGCCGCTCGCGCCAGATAAACGGCTCGAAAAACTGCCGGGTGTAGGCGTCGGCCAGCACCCGCGCCGCCGCCGGGTCGTCCAGGCGCTGCCACAGCGAAGGCTGGGTCGGCGCCCCGGCGGGGCTGGGTGAATCTGGGCCTGTCATGTTCACCAGCCTACGGCCCAGGCTGCCCCCATGACACCTCGGGCGCACCTGCGGCACACCTCTTTTCGCTGGCTCTGGCTGGGACAGGCCGTTACAGTGCTGGGCGACCGGGCGCTGGGGGTGGCGCTGCCCTACGCGGTGTATCAGCAGACCGGCTCGCTGCGGGCCACGGCGCTGCTGGCGCTGGCCGGCTACTTGCCGGGTCTGCTGTTCGGTTCGCTGGCCGGGGTGCTGGCCGACCGCTGGGACGGGCGCCGGGTATTGGTGGTCACGCAACTGCTGCAGGGCGCCGTGATTCTGCTGCTCCTGGGCGCCGGCCCCGAGCGGCTCTGGCTGGCCACGGCGGTCATGTTCGCGGAACTGACCCTGAGCCTGCTGGCCCTGCCCGCCAGCGCCGCGCTGCTGCCCCGGCTGGTGGGCGAAACGCACCTGGCCCGGGCCACGGCTCGGCTGGCGGTGGCCACCACCACCGCGCGGCTGCTGGGGCCGGTGCTGGGCGGGGTGCTGGCCGCGCAGGCAGGCATGCCCGGCGTGGTCGTGCTGGACGCCGCCAGCTTCTTTCTCGCCGCCCTGCTGTTCAGCCGCCTGCCCCGCGCCCGGCAGGCTGCACAGGGGGCAGCGGCCCCGGAATCCCTGCTGGGCACCTGGCGGGCCATGGGCCGCGAATGGCGCGCCGGCCTGCAGGTGATCGCGCGCCGGCGCGTGATTGGCACGCTGTTCGTGACCCTGGGCCTGACCAGTCTGGGCGGCACCCTGGTGGACCCCTACTACATGGGATTCGTGCAGGGCGCCCTGCACGCCAGCGCCGCGCAGGTGGGACTGCTCAGCGCCGTGATTGGCGCCGGCACCCTGGCCGGCAGCCTGCTGTCCACCTGGGCCGCCGAACGGTTCGATCTGCGGCGGCTGGTGGCCCTGGGCACCCTGCTGGTGGGCGGCCTGATGCTGGCGATGTACCAGCAGACCCAGGTGCCCCCCGTGCTGGTGCTGGGCGCCCTGCTGGGCCTGCCCATGGTGGTGGCGAACGTGGCGGCCTCTACCCTGCTGCAACTGGCCACGCCCCCCGACTACCGGGGCCGGGTATACGGGGCCCTGGGGACCACCACCGCGCTGGTGGGCGTGGCCGCCACCGGCAGCGCGGCCCTGATCGGCAGCCGGGTGGACGCCGTGCCCATGCTGACCGTGGCCGCGGCCCTGACCCTGCTGGCTGGGGTGGCCGCCCTGACCTTGCCGGCCCCCCAGCCCCGGCCGCAGGAGGTGGCCCAGGCCTGACGGCGGACGCCAGGGGCTGGGGGCCTGTCCGGCCCTGCCGAGCACCGCCGCTGCCTGCCCGTGACCGCGCCGGGCCGCCCGCGCACCGGGCAGGGTATGCTGGCGCCCAGAGCGGAAGGCGACTGGCGCCCTGGACGTGGACCCAACCACGGGGAAGCCTTCCGGACCTTTTCTGATCGCGCGCCTGGGTCGAGTTGCTGCTCTGTCTGGGGCGGCAACTCGTGGTTTCCCCTGGAGGACCAACATGGCAAGACGGGCACTGATCTCCGTGAGCGACAAGACCGGCGTGGTGGAATTTGCCCGCCAGCTGGCCGAGCGCGGCTGGGAAATTCTCAGCACGGGCGGCACCTACCAGAGCATTGTCGAGGCGGGCATTGCCGCCCGGCAGGTCAGCGACGTGACCGGCTTTCCCGAGATGCTGGACGGCCGGGTCAAGACCCTGCACCCGGCGGTGCACGGCGGCATTCTGGCGCGCCGGGAAGAAGGGCACCTGGGCCAACTGGCACAGCACGGGATTGGCACCATTGACTTGGTGTGCGTGAACCTCTATCCCTTCCGCGAAACAGTGGCGCGCGGCGCGGCTTTCCCCGAAGTGATCGAGAACATCGACATTGGCGGGCCTGCCATGATCCGCTCGGCGGCCAAGAACCATGCGGGCGTGCTGGTGCTGGTGGACCCGGCCGATTATCCGGTGGCCCTGCAGGACGAGGTGTCCCCCGCCGAGCGCCAGCGGCTGGCAGCCAAGGCCTACCGCCACACCAGCGAGTACGACGCCGCCATCACCGCCTACCTGGAAGGCACCTCCGACGAGTTGCCCACCGCGCTGCCCGAGCAGCTGACCCTGAACCTGACCCGCGCCGCGCAGGTGCGCTACGGCGAGAACCCGCACCAGCCCGGCGCGATCTACCGCCTGGGCGCCGCGCAGGGCCCGGTGCTGGACGCGCGGCTGCTGAGCGGCAAGCCCATGAGCTTCAACAACTACGCCGACGCCGACGCCGCCTGGGCCCTGTGCCAGGAACTGAGCGAGCAGGAAGCGGCGGTGCCCGGCCACGAGGTGGCCTGCGTGGCGGTCAAGCACGCCAACCCCTGCGGCGTAGCCCTGGCACAGAGCGCCCGCACCGCCTGGGAACGCGCCCGGGACGCCGATACCCTCAGCGTGTTCGGCGGCGTGGTGGCCCTCAGCCGCCCGGTGGACCTGGAAGCCGCGCAGGCCATGCGCGGCACCTTCCTGGAGGTGCTGATCGCCCCCGAGGTCAGCCCGGAGGCCGCCGCGTGGTTCGCCGAGAAGAAGCCGGACCTGCGCGTGCTGGTGGCGGGCCCGGCAGCCGGGATCAGCCGGCTGGACGTGCGGCCCCTGACCGGCGGCTTTGCCGTGCAGGAACGCGACACCCGCCCCTGGGACGACCTGTGCCCCGAGGTGGTCACAACCCGCGAACCCACCGAGCAGGAATGGCTGGATCTGCGCTTTGCCTGGGCCACGGTCAAGCATGCGCGCAGCAACGCGGTGGTGCTGGCCCGAGACGGGGTCACGGTGGGCCTGGGGGCCGGGGCGGTGAGCCGCATCTGGGCCGCCGAGCGCGCGGTGGCCAACGCGGGCGAGCGCGCCCAGGGCTCGGTCCTGGCCTCGGAGGCATTCTTTCCCTTCGACGATGTGGTGCGGCTGGCCGCCGGAGTAGGGGTGCGCGCCATTCTGCAACCCGGCGGCGCCAAGCGCGACCCCGAAGTGATTGCCGCCTGTAACGAACTGGGCGTGAGCATGGTGTTCACGGGTTCGCGCCACTTCCGGCACTAAGTCAGGCGGGAACGGGACGCGGCGGGGTTTTGGCCCCCGCCGCGTCCCACGTTTTGCCTCTCACGCAGCTGACGCCTCCAGAGGCCCGCGTGCAGCGGTGATCTGCCTTCTGAATCAAAAACCGAAAAGCTCCAGCCCTTCGTCCACCCTCCTCTCAGCTTCTTCTGAACAAATAGTTGCAGAATGCAATCATGTCTGCTTCCTCTCCCCCTTCGCCGGACCTGCAGGCCCAGCCGCTGCGGTTTCTGGCGGCGTACTGGGGCGTGTGGCAGGTCATGAGCACGCGGCTGCACGCGGCGCTGGAGCGCCAGCACAGCCTGGACCTACGCACCTTCATTGCGCTCAGTTATGTGCAGGCGGGGCCCATCACCCCGGCTGAACTGGCCCGGCAGCTGAAGGTGCCCCGCTACGAGGTGGCGCGCATCCTGCGCCGCCTGGACGACCTGCACGCCATTGCCCGCCGCCGCGACCCGGGGGACGCCCGCTCGCACGCCCTGCACATTGAGCCGCTGGGGCAGGCCATCTGGGCCAGCGCCATGCAGACCGTGCAGGCCGTGACCGCCCCCGCCCTGGCCACGCTGAACACCGACCTTGACCCGGTGACGGCCGCGCTCGAACGCCTCGCCGCCCTTTCCCCGGAGGACCCCCGCCCATGACCACCCCCGCCCAGTGCCCCTTTGGCCACGGCAGCCTGACCCGCCCATCTGCAGCCTCGCCCCGCCCCGGCGCCCCCCTACGCCTGGAGGGCGAGGCGTACCAGATTCACGACTTCCAGACCGCGCGCGAGGTGCTGCGCAGCGACGACGTGGTGCAGGCCGGCTTCGGGGCCGACCAGTTGCAGGGCGCCAGCGTGCTGCGCAACAAACCCGTGCTGTACACCGAAGGCGACACCCACCACGAGATGCGCCGCGACACCGCGCGGTACTTCACCCCCGCCGCCGTGGCGACTTACCACCCCATGATTGCCGCTCTGGCCGACGACCTGCTGGGCCAGCTGGCCCGGGCCGGCGAGGCGAAGGTGGACGACCTGAGCCTGACCATGGCCGTGCGGGTGGCCGCGCAGGTGGTGGGCCTGACCGACAGCGCCCTGCCAGGGCTGCACCGCCGCGTGACCACCTTTGTGGAGGGGGACCGGCCCCGGGGCGAACAGGCCTCGCGGCTGCAGCAGGTGCTGGACCAGCGCCACCTGCTGGCTTTTTACCTGCTGGACGTGAAACCGGCCATTGCCCGCCGCCGGCGCCAGCGGCGTGACGACCTGATCAGCCACCTGCTGGACCAGGATTACAGTGACCTGGAAATCCTGACCGAGTGCCTCACCTACGGCACGGCAGGCATGGTGACCACCCGCGAGTTCATTACGGTGGCCGCTTGGCACCTGCTGCGCGAGCCCGAACTGCGCTGGCACTATGTCCACGGCACCGAGCGCGAGCGCCACGCCGTGCTGCACGAAATTCTGCGGGTCGAGCCGGTGGTGTCCACCCTTTACCGCCGCACCGTGCGCGACCTGACGGTGGGGGGCGAGGTGATTCCAGCGGGCCGCCTGCTGGCCCTGAACATCCGCGACACCAACGAGGACCCGGCCGTGGCGGGCGCGGACCCGGCGACCCTGTGCCCGGGGCGCCCGCTGCCGCGCGGCGTGCAGCCCCCAGTCCTGGCCTTTGGGGACGGCCACCACCGCTGCCCGGGGGCGTTTCTGGCCATTCGCGAAAGCGACGTGTTCCTGCGCCGCCTGCTGATGTGGCGCGACCTGCGACTGGTCGCCCCACCCACCGTGACCTTTAATGAGGTGGTGCAGGGCTACGAACTGCGCGGCATGCGCGTGGCCCTGGGCCGCTGACCAGGGCAGCCGAAGGACGCGGCCAGGACAGACAGCTGTCTGGGCGGCACTCATAGCGGAACACAGAGCTATTGATAAGGATTCCGGTTCATCAGTGATGGAACCCCTGATGAACCCGACCGAAGGGACTCTCAGAGCGGCGCAGCAGAGAAGGAAAAACGGTGACGGCAAGGCGTGGAAGCACCGAAGCGACGCGGAGGGGCTGTCACGGATGATCCGGAATCCGTATGAGAGGCCGCTCTTTGGCCCCAGGGTGGAATTGGCAGCCGCTGTCAGGGGCTCTGCCGTGACCGCAGGTGGATCTGGCCACGGTCAGGCCGAACCGGGTAACGTGACGCTGTGCCTTTCCAGCCTCTGCCACAGGACCAGCCCAGCATCATCCTGGGTTGCCCGGACTGCCACACGTCCTGGGTGATCTACGAGCAGCAATTGGGGCTGCCCGTTTCCTGCCCGGGCTGCTCTTCTACGGCCCGGCCCACCCACCTGGGGCATACCAAGGCCGGCAGTGGCCGTCAGGTGTCCTTTCCCAGTTTCCGGCGCCTCTTGGAACAGCCGGACACGGCACACAGAGTCATTCCCATAGTGGAACGCTGGCTGAATCTGCGTTATGAAGGCGCGCTGCGCTTCGTGGACCCGGCCGGGCAGCCAGTCCCGCTGACCGAGGTGCATTTCCAGCTTCAGGGGCAGGCCGAGTGGCAGGGGGCGATCTACAACCTGTTCATGTCCAGCGTGCGCTGAGCGGCAACCACGCGGGCCGCCGGGTGACGCTTCATCGCCCGGCGGCCCAACGTGTTGCCTGCCCTCCTACGCGCTCTTTTTCCAGCGGCCCTTGCCCCGGTGGCCCACACGGTTGCCGGCGTGGGCGGTGCGGGCGCGCACGGTCTGTTCGTCGTAACGAAGCATCAGCGCCAGCCGGGCGCGGCTGATGATGTGGTGCGGGTGCTTGGGCACAAAGGCCGTCACGATGTCCACGTGGCCGTCCCCGTGCGGCTCGGCCACCACATGCAGCGGCAGGGCCACCCCACAGGCCTCAAAGTAGCCGCACACCAGCCAGCGGCGTTCCTCGGTGTACACGGCGCGCACCCGGCCCGTCAGCAGCACGTTCAGCACGTCGTGCTCCAGAAAGCCCTCGGCGCGGGCGTGGCTGATGGCGTGCGGGCACAGGTGGTACCGGCCATCGTAGACCGCGTCGCGTAGCCGGGCGTGGGCCCGGGCCAGGCTGAAGTCGTCGGTGCTGACCCCGGCCAGTTCCGCCTGCCGCTGCGGCTTCAGGGGCGCCTGCGGGCTGGCCGCCCGGGGTGGGGGCGAAGGCGGCGTGCGCCGCGCGGCCTTTTCGGCGCGCGACAGCTGGGCGCGGAGTTGCAGCAGGTCCGTACTGGCCTGCACTTCACCCAGTTTGATGGCCTGTGGCGGTCCGCCGGTCTTGGGCGCGCCTGGGCTTCTGCTACGGTGTCTGGTCACGGCGAAGCACCTCCGGGAAAAGCGCGCCTGAACAGGGGGGCTAAAAAAGAAAAGGCCCCTCAAACACGCGGTTCGTGTCTGTGGGGAAGGCGGCGTCGTACCCTGTTCAGGGCATGGGCGCAGCATAGCACGCACGCCGGGCCCCGCAGCGTGAGGCCCGGCGCAGACAGGCGCGGCGGCGGGTGGCTACCCTGATTGTGTCTGGTTCGACAGTGTGCTGGTCCTGCCCCTCCCCTTTTGCCTTTTTTCCTCGGAGGTTCCTGCCATGATCCGCCCCATGCTGGCCACAGATGTGCCCGATGTCCTCGCGCTGCTCAACTGGATGGACGACGCCCCCGAGCGCGAGGTCTTCTCGCCCGAAGCGCGCAGCGAAGGCGAACTGAAAGTGGAGTGCGAGGACTGTACCTGTCTGGTGGACGCGGGCGAGGAAGGCGTGCTGGCCTACTGCGCCCTGTCGCCCTTCCGGGACGGGCTGGTGATGGAAGGGCCCATCAGCGACGGCGCGCAGCTGGGCCCGCTGCTGCGCCACGCCCTGGAGCGGGCCGATGGCCTGCCGGTCTACGCCTTTGCCGCGCGCGACAACCTCCCGGTGCGGGAGGCCCTGGAGGCCGCCGGCTTTGCCCCCATGCACACCACCGACTTTTACAGCGCGCCGCTGTCGCGCCTGACCCCGCACGCCTGCGCGCCGGCCGGGCACCGCATTGTGCACCACCTGCCGCTGGCCACTTACCGCGAGCTGTTCCGCGCCAGCGAGGACACCTGGGCCGAGCGCCTGAACTGGACCCCGGAACAGGTGGATGAGCATTTCGCGCGCCCCGATGTGCGGCTGGTGGCCCTGCTGCGCGGCGAGCAGGCCGTGGGCTTTGCCGAACTGGAATTCAACGCCGAGGACGCCCGCGCCGACGTGACCTACGTGGCCGTTCACCCCGCCGAGCGCGGCCAGGGCTACGGCCTGACCCTGTTGGCCCTGGCCGCCGCCGAGGCCGACACGCGCCCGGAACTGCGCACCCTGCGCGTGCGCGCCCACGACCACATGAAGCCTGCCCGCGCCCTGTACGCCCGCGCGGGCCTGACCCATTGCCGCAGCGTGGTGACCTACATGAAAGAGGGCGACGAGGACGTGTAAGAGGGGCTGGGCGGGAACTGGGAAGCGCGTTGGGTGCGCCCCCGCCCAAACCCGGGCTTGCCCACAGATGCGCGCCCGGCGGGGCCGTAAGCTGCCCCCGTGGCCAAGAAGGATCGGCGTTCCCCACAGCCCGCGTTCGTGACCCTGCGCGACATGCCGGGCACCCGGGTGATGTTCTGGGTGGTGGACAGCTGCCCCTACTGCGGCGAGCGGCACCTGCATGTGGCGGGCAATCTCCGCACCGCCGACCCCGGCGAGACGCTGGGCGAGGTTCCGGCCCCCTGCCAGCCTGAGCGGCCTTATGTGCTCTCCCTGCCCCCCCGCCCCAAGCGCAAGGGCGGCAAGGAGGAGCGTCGCCGCGAACGGCGGGAGAATAAGCGCGACGACTGGGACGAGGACAACTGGTAGGACCACCCACGCGACAGGCCCCTGGCCACGCCCCGCGCTGCACTCATAGCGGGAACCACATGACCTGAAGGGTTCACCTTCAGGTCATGTGGAGCGAGTACCCGCGACAGACAGCGGTTGAAGTGGCGTTGAGGGGGGTGCGTTCCTCCCCTAGACGGAACGGAAGACCGCTGTCAGTGCTCGTGCCCGCCGGCACCTGGTGCATCTGGAGCCGGCAGCGGCTGGGCGCCCCGTTCTTTCAGCAGCGTGGTCATCAGGCGGATCTCGGCGGCCTGGGCATTTTGAATCTGGGTGGCCAGGGCCCGCACTTCCGGGCGCACGCGGGCCCCCAGCACCGGCGTGACCATCGCCAGCGCCCCCTGGTGGTGCCGGGTCATCAATTGCAGAAACTGCACCTCGCTCTGCCGGGGCGGCAGGGTGCTGATGCGCGCCACCTCGGCGGGGGTGGCCATGCCCATCATGCGCGCGTGTTCGGCGCTCATGCCCTCGCCGCCCCAGGGCCGGCCCCAGAGGGTCAGCCAGCCGCGCATCTGCCCAATCTGCTCCTGCTGCGAAAGCAGCATGTCCAGGGCAATGGTGCGCAGGTCCTCGTCGCGGCTGCGCTCACGGATGCGAATGGCCATGTCCACCGCCTGGGTGTGGTGCTGGGTCATCTCGCGCACAAAGCGGACATCTGGGCTCTGCTCGCCCGGGGGCAAGAGGCGCGGGGCCAGGAGCAGGGCAGCGGCCAGCACACCAGCCAGCAGCAGCACAGGCAGCAGAATTCGGCGCAGCATCAGGGGCGAGTATAGGCGCCGCCCCCCGGTAGACTTGCCCCCAGATGAGGTTCCGGTGGCAGGACATGGCAGGTGGCGGCGCGCTGGGGGCAGCGCTGGGAATTCTGGCGGCCTTTTTTGGCGACGTGCGCGCGCCCGTTGGCCTGCTCCTGGCCCTGGTGCTGGCCGGGGCCCTGGCCGGGGCGTGGCCCCCTGCGTGGCGGGCGCTGCGCCTGGGTGCGGGCGCGCTGGCCCTGGGCCTGTGGCTGTGCCTGCTGACCCCGGTGCTGCGCGCGCCGCTGGCCACCCTGACCCTGGCCCAGCCGCCCCAGCCAGCCGACGCCATCGTGGTGCTGGGGGGCGGGGTGCAGTGCGGCACCCGTACCCTGGAGCCCAGCAGCCTCAGCCGCCTGGTGCGGGGACTGGAACTGTGGCGGGCAGGCTACGCCCCATTGGTCACGGTGTCCGAACAGTCCGCGCTGCTCGGGCCCCGGGGGTGTCCGAAAATCAGCACGCTGGCCCAGGCGCACCTCCGCGCGCTGGTGCCTTCGCCGGGCCCGGAGGTGCTCACCCTGACCAACGTGACCACCACCCGCGACGAGGCAGCCCGCGTGCGCGACCTCGCCCGGGCGCGCGGCTGGACCCGGGTGCTGCTGGTGACCAGCCCCAGCCACTCGCGCCGCGCCGCCGCGCTGTTCCGGGCCCAGGGCGTGAACGTGCTCAGCGTGCCCGCCCCCGAGGTCCGCTTTGACGAAACGCTGCCCATGCCGGCTGACCGCCTGTGGGCCGCGCGCATCCTGGCCTACGAGGGCCTGTCGCGCGTAAAGGCGGCCCTGGGCGGCACGCCGGAGCGGTAATCAGAGGATTCGGCGCCGGCCCGGGTCAAACGTCCACTGCACAACTTCAAACTCGCGCCATGAGTGATCACTCCCGAAGAAGCTGATCTGCTGTCCGTCCTGAAACTGCAGTGAGAGGCTGGGTGTGGTCTGCCTGACGCCATACAACCAGCCCGCCAGTGTTTGCCCCCGGAGCCCCGTTTCTTCTCCCAGATCGCGCAGGGGCGCAAACAGACCCTCTTCAGGCACTTGCCAGGCCAGGGACGCTGTCTCTGATGACGGCCAGTCCAGCATGGGCCATCAGCGAAGATGCGCCACCACTGGCCTTCCAGGCGCAGCCACACGATATGGGGCGAACAGACCGAATCTGTAGAGCGGAACTCTTCGGCCATCAACGCCTGAACCACCGCCCCGTTGAGCGGCGGCGGCTCTCCGACCAAATCGAAGGTGTGCCGCATGGCCCTCCCATCTTCCCTCTTCTTCCCCACCCCACAAATCCCCGCCCTCCTTTCCCCTACACTCGCTGCTTGATGAGTGAGCGGATGATCACGGTGGTGGGCGCAGGCCTGGCGGGCTCGGAGGCGGCGCTGGCCGCCGCGCGGCTGGGCGTGCGGGTGCGCCTGTATGAAATGCGCCCGGTCAAGATGACCCCCGCGCACCGCAGCGGCAATTTCGCCGAACTGGTGTGCAGCAACTCGCTGGGTGGCGAGGGCGAACTGCAGAGCAAGGGCCTGCTGCAGGCCGAACTGCGCAGCGTGGGCGGCGCGATTGTGGGGGCCGCCGACGCCTCCAAGTTGCCGGCTGGCAACGCGCTGGCCGTGGAGCGCGATGAATTCAGCGCCCGCGTGACCCAGGCGGTGCGCGAACACCCGCTGATTGAGGTGCTGGGCGAGGAAGTCACCGCTGTACCCCAGGGCATCGCCGTGATCGCCTCCGGGCCCCTGACCTCGGACGCGCTGGCCGCCGACCTCGCCCAGCTGACCGGCAGCGAGCGCCTCAGCTTCTATGACGCCGCTGCCCCGGTGATCGCCTTCGAGAGCATCAACATGGACGTGGCGTGGCGCGCGGGCCGCTACGACCAGAGCGCCGATTACATCAACTGCCCCTTTACCAAGGAGGAGTATCTGGCGTTTTTCGGGGCGCTGGAGCAGGCCCGCGCCCACACGCCCCACGACTGGGAGAAGCTGGAATTTTTCGAGGGCTGCATGCCCATTGAAGAAATTGCGCGCCGGGGCGTGGACACGCCGCGCTTTGGCCCCATGAGCCCCAAGGGCCTGGACAACCCCCGCACTGGACGCTGGCCCTACGCCGTGGCCCAGCTGCGCCAGGAAGACCGCGAGGGCCGCATGTGGTCCCTGGTGGGCTTTCAGACGGGCCTGAAGTGGGGCGACCAGAAGGCGGTGGTGCAGCTCATTCCGGGCCTGGAAAATGCCGAGATCGTGCGCTATGGCGTGATGCACCGCAACACGTACCTGAACGCGCCGACCGTCCTGGAATCCAGCCTGGCGCTGCGGGCCGACAGACAGAAGTTCGTGGCGGGCGTGCTGGCGGGCACCGAGGGCTATCTGGAAAGTGCGGCCACCGGCTGGCTGGCGGGCACGAACGCGGCCCGGTTGGCCCTGGGCCTGCCGCCCCTGACCCCCCCGGCCGAATCCATGCTGGGCGGCCTGACCCGCTACCTCGCCAGCGCGAACCCCAAGGGCTTCCAGCCCATGAACGTGAACTGGGCCCTGGTGCCCGAATTGCCCGCCGAGGTGAACCCCAAGACCGGCAAACCCCGCAAGCTGGGCAAGCGCGAAAAGCGCCCGGTGATGTTCCGCCGTGGCCTGAACGCGTTTATGGCCTGGGCGCAGGAGGAAGCGGGGTTGAGCGTGACGGTGCCTGCCGTCCTGGCTGAGCCACCAGCAGAACCTGAAGTCGCTAACGTCTGAGCGAGAGGCCCCTCACCCCTTGCTGCGCAAGGCCCTCTCCCGTTGGGAGAGGGTCAAAACATCGCCCCATCTTTTGTCTTTTGAAAAGTAGAACCTTCTGGGGCACACCAAGCCTTCCTGCCCCCATACCGCCCGGGTCCAGACGAAGCCGTCGTGCCCGAAGGGCGCGGGCGTGGGGCGATGGGCGGAGAAAGGCGACGGCGTACACAGCGGGGCGAAGTCGGGCCGCCCTGCACCGTCAGTCAACGTTTGCCAGCGCAGCGCTGCTCCCCCTGCCCCTCTGGGGTAGGGGGCTGGGGGGTGGGGCCAGCCACAGCAAAGAAAACCCGCCCCCCCTACCGCAACCGCTGCACCTGCACCGTATACCGCCCCCCCACATCCTCCCGCCAGGCCACCGTCACCCGCCCCTGCCGGTCCACCGCCACCGCTGGCGACCGCGCGTCCCGCTTCAGGCTCCGGTTCAGCACCGGCCACGCCACCCACGCCTGCCCATTCCAGCGCGCCGCGTGAATCTGCCCCAGCCCGTCGCTGATGCGCTCTTCCACCCAGGCCAGCACCGCGTGCCCCGCCGGATCGGTGGCCAGTGCGGGCGCCGAAGCGTACAGGCGACTGAGCGCCCCGCCCATGGGTACCCAGCGCGCGCCGTCCCAGCGCGTGGCCAGCAGGGTGTCCTGGCCCTGCACCTGCTGCAGCCACGCCACCGTGGGCCGGTCCTGGCCGTCCAGCACCATGCGGGTAGAGGCCACGTAGGCGGGCTGGGCGTTCAGGGCGCCGCCCAGGGGCTGCCAGCGTGCGCCATCCCAGCGCGCGGCCAGCACGCGGCTTTCGGTGACCTCGCCCTGCAGCCACGCCACGACCGGCTGCCCGCCGCGCGTCAGGGCCAGGGCCGGGGTCCGGGAAAACGCGCGGATGTCGTTGAACGCTGGCCCCCGCACCCAGCTTTTCTGGACCGGGTCCCAGCGCCGTACCGTCAACTGGCTGCCGTCGGGCTTGCGCAGGTATTCACCCCAGGCCAGCACAATTTCACCCTGCCACGCCGCCACGGCGCGGGTGCGCGCCGCGTAAGGCAGGTCGTCGCCCAGGTAGCGCCCGGCCCAGTCGGTCCAGCCCTGACCTTCACGCCACGCCCGCAGCTCCACGATGTCGTTGTCGCCGTAGTTTTCATTCCATACGGCGGCGGGGCGGCCCTGCTCGTCCAGCACGAGGTTCAGGTTGGAAGCCGGGCGGGGCTGGCGGTAGTTCAGCACGTCGCCCAGGGGCTGCCACGCGCCGCCCTGGCTGCGCCACACCCGCACCACGCGCCCAGTAAAGGTGCCGCGCCCGGAAGAAAAACGGCCGCTGTCCACCACCGCGCCCAGGTGCAGGGTGCCGTCGGGGGCGGCAGCCAGCGCCACCTCGCGCACCGGGGCGCTCAGGGGCGGCGGGGTCAGGACCGGGCCCACGCGCAGGGGGTCGGCACCCCCGGCTAGGGCGGCGGTGGTCAGGGGCAGGGCCAGGGTCAGCAGGGCGGCGCGGCGCAGCATCGAAACCTCCGGTGAGTGGGGGGGCGGCTGAGGGGTGTCCTGCCGATTCTTGCCCATGTGGGCGCGCTTCTCAAGCGCCGCGCCCCGCCCCTGCTCTATGGTGGGGGCGTGAACGACGGGGTGCTGGTATACGGACTGGGGCGCAGTGGCCGGGGGGCGGCGCGCTTTCTGGCCCGCGAGGGCAGAAAGGCCGAGTGGATCGACGCGCGCCCAGCGGCCGAGGATCTGGCGCTGATGGCGGAACTGGACTGGGCACCGGGGGACGCGTCGCGCCCCTACCGCACGGTGGTGGCCGCGCCCGGCGTGCCCATTGACCACCCGGACCTGACCCGGCTGCGTGCGGCCGGCGCCGAGGTGATTGGCGAGGTGGTGCTGGCGGCCCGCGCCCGCCCAGAGCTGCCGATGGTGGGCATTACCGGCACCGCCGGCAAGGGCAGCACCACGGTGCTGGTGGCACAGTTGCTGCGCGCCTCGGGGCTGCGGGCGCTGGAGGGCGGCAACATTGACCCCCCGCTGCTGGACGTGGTGGATAGCGCCGAGGTGGCGGTGGTGGAACTCTCCAGCTTTCAGCTGGAGCGCGTGCCGGGCCTGCGCCTGCCGGTGGCAGTGATCACCAACCTGGGCGTGGACCACTTGGACCGCCACGGCACCCTGGAGGCCTACCACGGCGCCAAGCGCAACATCACGGCCGGGCAGGAAGCGGGCGACGTGCTGGTGCTGCCTGCCGGGCTGACCGTGCCCACCCGGGCGCAGGTGCGCGCCTTTGAGCCTGCGCGGCTGGTGCTGGCGGGTGGCCAGCCCGTGCTGGACCCGGCCGACCTGCCTGCCGGGGTTCACCCCGCCAATGCCGCCGCCGCCCTGCTGGCCACCGAGGCGCTGCTGGCGCGCCTGGGGCGCGCCGCCGATCCAGCGGTCCTGGGGGACGCCCTGCGCCATGCCCAGCCGGTGGCGGGCCGCTTTGAAACGGTGGCGCAGGTGGGAGACGTGACCTTTATCGAAGATTCCATTGCCACCCGCACGCTGGCGGTGCAGGCGGCCCTGGACCGCGCCCGGCCCCCGGTGGCGTGGCTGGTGGGCGGCCGGGATAAGGGCGCCGAACTGGCCCCCCTGCGCGAGGCCGCCCAGGGCCGGGTGACCCAGGTGATCGCCTTTGGCGAGGACGGCGAGACCATGGCGCGCGCCCTGGGACTGCCCTACCGTGTGGTGGGCGGCGAGGACGGCGAGGCCATCATGCGCGCCGCCGTGCAGGCCGGCCTGGACGCCCTGCCGGGGGGCGGCACCGTGCTGCTGGCCCCGGTGGGCACCAGTTTTGACCAGTTCCGCGACTACAAGGCCCGGGGCGAGAGTTTCCGCCGGGCTGCCCAGGCGCTGGCCCAGGCCCGTGCGGAGGCCCAGGCGTGAGCGTGCAGCTGCTGATTGCCCAGGTGCTGCTGATCAGCATGGGCCTGATCGGCGTGGCGGCGGTGGACCCGGCCAAGATCTTTGACCACGGCCCCAAGGCACTGCTGGCGCTGGGGCTGACGCTGCTGGCCGCGCGCCTGCGGCCCCGGGCGTTTTTGCAACTGGGCCCCTGGGTGTGGGGCGCGACCCTGGTGCTGCTGGTGTTGGTGCACTTTATCGGGGTGGGCACCGCCGAGAGTTCCGGCACCCGGCGCTGGCTGGACTTCGGCGTGATCCGCTTTCAGCCTTCCGAGATGGCCAAGCTGGGGCTGGTGATGATGCTGGCGTCCTTTTTCGCGCGCCGGGGCGTGCAGAACAAGCTGATCAGCGCCACGGGCATGATCGTGCTGACCACGGGGCTGGTGTTCTGGGAGCCGGACCTGGGCAGCAGCGTGCTGATGTTCTCGCTGGGCATCATCCTGATGTACGCGGCGGGCGTGCGGATCAGCAACATCAGCGGCTTCATGCTGGCTCTGGGGCTGCTGGCCATTCCGGTGGCGGGCATCTACGTGGAGCGCAACCCCTACATCATGGAGCGCCTGACCGGTTTCCAGAGCCGAGAGGACGTGGCCAAGCAGGGCCTGGACCAGATTGGGCTGGCCCACCGCGACCTGCGTATGGGCGGCGTCATCGGCCAGGGCCCGGATGGCCCCCGCTACGAGTACTTCGGCGAGCACACCGACATGATCGTGGCCTCGATAGGTTTCAGTTCGGGGCTGCTGGGCGTGGCCATGCTGCTGTTTGCCTACTGGCTGATCGTGGCCACCGCGCTGGACGTGGCGCACCTTGCCAGCCGGGTACGGCCCATGACCCCGGAAATCCACGGCGCCAGCGTGCTGGCCATTGGCGCCATGTTCATGATCGTGGGGCAGGCCTTCGTGAACCTGTGTGTGGCGGCCGGCATCTTCCCTGTAACTGGCGTGCCGCTGCCCCTCGTGAGTTACGGCTTTTCCAGCATGCTCACCATGAGCATCGCGCTGGGGGTCATTCACTCTGCCATGCGCGAGGTGCGCCGCGCCCTGCCCGAACCCAGCGAAACCGACCCCCCGGTGGCCCTGAGTGCCGACTGACCCGGCACCGCCCGGCGCGGCCGCCACGGTGCCGGGGCGCTTCAGCCTGCCGCCCATTCCGGCCCTGCTGCTCGCCATGCTGAGCATTCAGGGCGGCGCCGCCTTTGCCAAGACCTTGTTTCCCACCCTGGGCGCGGCCGGCACCACCACCCTGCGCGTGACCCTGGCGGCAGCCCTGCTGCTGGCTGTGTTCCGCCCCAACCTGCGCCGCCTGACCCGGGCCGACTGGGCCGCCATTGCCCCCTACGGCGCCGCCCTGGGCCTGATGAACCTGGCCTTTTACGAGTCGCTGCGCTTTTTGCCGCTGGGACTGGCGGTCACGCTGGAATTCCTGGGGCCGCTGCTGCTGGCCCTGGCCCTGTCGCGCCGCGCCGCCGATGTGGGCTGGGTGGCCCTGGCAGGTGTGGGCATTGCCCTGATTGCCCCCATTGGCGGTCAGGGCGCGCACCAGGTTTCACCCCTGGGCATCGTGCTGGCGCTGACGGCCGGGGCGCTGTGGGCCGCCT
Organism: Deinococcus aquaedulcis; assembly: GCF_019693445.1. Classification (NCBI taxonomy): domain Bacteria; kingdom Thermotogati; phylum Deinococcota; class Deinococci; order Deinococcales; family Deinococcaceae; genus Deinococcus; species Deinococcus aquaedulcis. The sequence continues at coordinate 64,556 of NZ_JAHRBL010000003.1, forward strand.
ACATCCTGGCGGGCGGGGCGGTGGGGCGCCGGGTGCCGGGCAGCACGGGCGTGGTGGCGGGCATGGTGGTGGCCGCCCTGGTCACCCTGCCTTTTGGCGCGGTGCAGGCGGGCCCGGCCCTGCTGTCGCCCGCCGTGTTGCTCTCGGGGCTTGCGGTGGCGGCGCTGTCGAGCGCGCTGCCGTACACGCTGGAAATGCGCGCGCTGCGGGCGATTCCGGCGCGGGTGTTCGGGGTGATGATGAGCCTGGAGCCGGCGCTGGCGGCGCTGAGTGGGCTGCTGTTTTTGCATGAGCGGTTGACGGGGGTGCAGTGGGTGGCGATGGGGTGTGTGATTGCGGCGAGTGCGGGGATTCAGTTGAAGGGGAAGAAGGGGGAGTAGGGCGAGGTCGTTTTCTAGCTTTGCCCCACCCCCCCAGCCCCCCTACCCCGGAGGGGCAGGGGGGAGCGGCGCTGCGCTGGCAAACGTTGACGAACGATTTGGGGTGGCTCGGCTTCGCCCCGCGTTGTACGCCGTCGCCATCCTCTTCTCATCGCCTCACGCCCGCGCGCTGCGCGCACGACGGCTTCCGTTGCTCACCCCGCAGGGGTGAAGGGCAGGAACGCTTAAGACACGAGGTTCTACTTTGAAAACCAGCTTCGGCAATTGGCCGTTATGTTTTTCAAAAGTAGAACTCTCTGGGCCCCACCAAGCCTTTTTGCCCCTCTACCGCCCAGGTCCAGACGAGGCCGTCGTGCCCGAAGGGCGCGGGCCATTGCGGTGGGACAGAGGATGGCGTCGAAGCCGGACACGTCAACGAACGGAGCGAAGCCGCCAACTTCAGTAAAAACTCTCGCCTAGCGCAGCGCCGCTCCCCCCTGCCCCTCCGGGGTAGGGGGGCTGGGGGGGTGGGGCAAAGCTAGAAAACGTCATCGCCCTCCCTCCCCAAACACCCACAACCAAAAGCGCCCCCACCACCCGGCAGGAGCGCCCCAACCCAGTGCGGCCTTACCAGCCCGCTTTGGTCGTCGTCGTATCCTCTCCACTCCCCGTCATCAGCAACCCCAGCTGCGTCTCCGTGGCATTGGCCGCGTCCACCTCACCCACAATCTTGCCCTCAAACATCACCAGAATGCGGTCGGCAAGGTTCATCACCTCGCCCAGGTCAGCGCTGACCAGCAGCACGGCCAGCCCCTGGTCACGGGCTTCCACGATGCGGGCGTGAATGAACTCAATAGCGCCAATGTCCACGCCGCGCGTGGGCTGGCTGGCCACCAGAATCTTGGGGCCCTTGCGCATCTCGCGCGCCACGATGATCTTCTGCGCGTTGCCCCCGGAGTACCGACCGGCGGGCAGTGAGGCGCTGCGCGGGCGCACGTCGTACTGCTCGCTCAGCTTCTTGGCGTTCTCCTCGATTACGTCGCGGCGCAGGAACCCGAAGCGGCCCGCAAAGGGCGGGCGGTCATGCTCGCCCAGGATGAAGTTCTCGGCGGTGGTCATCTCCAGCACCAGCCCGCGCTCGTTGCGGTCTTCGGGGACGTGCGACAGGCCCGAGGCCTCCACTTCACGCACACCCCGGGCCGACCGACCCAGATAAGAGATCTGGCCCTCGTAGGGCTTCAGGCCAGTGATCGCCTCAATCAGTTCGCTCTGGCCGTTGCCTTCCACGCCGGCAATGCCCACGACCTCGCCCGCGCGCACCTGGAAGCTCACGCCGTCCACCGCGTTGTGGTGCTCGCCCTTCACGACCACGTTCTGCACGTCCAGCGCCACAGCGCCGGGCTGGGCGGCCTGCTTCTGCACCTTCAGCGACACGTCGCGGCCCACCATCATGCGGGCCAGCAGTTCGGTGGTGGCGCCCTGGGCCGGAATGGTGCCGATCATCTTGCCGTCGCGGATCACGCTGATGGTGTCGCTGATGTGCAGCACCTCGTGCAGCTTGTGGCTGATGAAAATCACCGCGTTGCCGCTGGCGGCGTACTGGTTTTTCAGAAAGGCGAACAGTTCGTCGGTTTCGCTGGGGGTCAGCACGGCGGTGGGCTCGTCCAGAATCAGGATGCGCGCGCCCCGGTACAGGGTTTTAAGGATCTCGACCTTCTGCTGCTGGCCCACGGGCAGCTCGCCCACGATGGCGTCGGGGTTCAGGTCAAAGCCAAACTGCTTGATCAGCTCGGCCACGCGCCGCCGGGCGGCCGGGTAGTCAATGGCGCCGCCGCTGGTGGGCTCGGCGCCCAGGATCACGTTCTCGGTGACCGAGAGCGTCTCGACCAGCATGAAGTGCTGAAACACCATGCCGATGCCGCGCTTGATGGCCTCGCTGGGGTTTTTCAGGTCCACGGCCTCGCCGTCCACCACAATCTGGCCGCTGGTGGGGGGCTGAATACCGTACACGATCTTCATCAGGGTGGATTTGCCGGCGCCGTTCTCGCCGCACAGGGCGTGCACGCTGCCCCACTGCACGGTCATGGAGATGTTGTCGTTGGCCAGCACCAGCGGAAAGCGCTTGGTGATGCCGCGCAGTTCCAGCGCGTTGGGAGAATTGTGCTGAACGGCCCGGAGCACGTCAGGCTGGGAAAGGGTCATACCCCGCAGTTTACCGCGCCCTGCCCTGAAGCGGCGCCGCCCACGGCCCGGCGGCACTGGGGGGGCCGGGTGGGCTCCCGGCCCGCCGCCGTCCAGCCCAGCCCCCTTGCCCCGCCGCTGGAATCAGGCACAATGTAAGTTCATGGACAGTTTTTGGTTGATGGTCACGAACCTGGGTCGTGACGAGGTCTTTATCGTGGCGCTGGCCCTGTACACCTGGCTGGTGCGGCCGTCCGGGGGGCGGGACCTGGGTATCGCCTTTGCCCTGAGCTACCTGACCAACACGGCGCTGAAGTACGGCCTGGACCTGCCGCGCCCCTTTGCCAGTGATCCCACGGTGGCCTCCGAAGCCGCCAAGGCCACGGCGGGAGGACCGGGCCTGCCCAGCGGGCACGCGCAGATGAGCGCCACGCTGTACCTGGGGATGGCGGCGCAGATCGGGCGTCCCTGGTTCTGGTACGTGGCCGCCGCGCTGGTGGCCCTGATCAGCTTCTCGCGCCTGGCCCTGAACGTGCACTACCCCAGCGACACCATCGTGGGGCTGCTGCTGGGCGCCTGTTTTGCGGCGCTGGGGGCACGCGGCCACTTTCCAGACCTCGCGCTGGGCCGCTGGCTGCCCCCGGCGCTGGTGCTGCTGGCCGCTGCCCTGCTGCCAGCCGGTACCCCCCGCGAGGTGGGCGCCGGGCTGGGCCTGCTGGCGGGCTTCTGGGCGGTGCGCCCCACCTTCACCCCCCCGCGCGACGTGGCCGGGCGCCTGATCGTGGCGGTGGTGGGCCTGGTGCTGGTGTTCGCCGTGTACTTCGGCCTGGGCGCCCTGCCCGAGAGCATCAAGGACCTGCCGCTGGGGCGCGCGCTGCGCTACGCCCTGCTGGTGGCCACTGCCGCCTGGGTGGTGCCCACGTTGCTGCGCCGCTGGCTGCCCACCGGGGCGGCGCCGGCCCTGGCCGGGGCGCAGGCCGTACACTAGGACCCTCTCCCCGTACGCGCCCCCCCCTCGCCGGCAACACCCCTCATCTGCAGCGCCTTTTTCGGAGGTTGGTTATGGGCATGGTTTCCCCGTCGGTTCGCCTGTTCGCCGCTGGTCTTCCCGCCCTTTTGCTGGCCTCGGCCGTGCTGACCCAGCCTGTGCGGGCCCAGACGGCGACCCCAGCCAGTCCGCTGCAGGCGGGGCCCGCCAGTGCTGCCCGGGGCGCCACCCTGGCCGGCTCGTGCACCGGGTGCCACCGCGCGGGTGGCCGCGCCCCGGACCTGACCGGCCGCCCCGCCGCGCAGACCCAGGCGGCGCTGGTGGCCTACCGCAGCGGGGCCCGGCAGCACCCCGTGATGCAGGGGGTGGCCGCGCGCCTGTCCGACCAGGACATCGTGGATCTGGCGGCGCACTTTGCGCAGGCGGGGGGCCAGCCGGCCGCGCCCACGCCCAGCACACCCGCCCCGAGCACACCCACGCCTCCGCCCACCACAACCACGCCGGCTGCCCCAGCGACCCCGCTGGCGCTGGGCAAGGCGCTGTACCTGGAGGGCGCCCCGGCCCGCAACATCCTGGCCTGCGCGGTGTGCCACGGCGAGGACGGCCAGGGCGCCGAGGCCTTGGGCATTCCCAGCATCGTGGGGCTCGGCGAAGCGGCCACCCTGGCGGCCCTGAAGACCTACCGCGCCATGCCCCCGGTGGGCATCGCCTATCCCGACGCCATGCGCATTGCCCTGAAGCCCATGACGGACGCCGATCTGGCGGCGGTATCGGCATATGTGGGCACGCTGAAATAAGGCTATGAGCTATGGGCCATGAGCTTTGGGGGGTTGTCCCCATGGCTCATGGCCCATAGCTCTTGGCCTCTTACCTCACCCGCACCGCTTTGGTGGCGGGCTGCTTGCGAATCCAGGCCACGAAGCGGGCCACATCCTCGTGGGCGCGCAGGGCGTCCAGATCGGCGTAGTCGCGGGCCAGTTCGGCGTTGGTGAAGGTGCGGTGCAGGAACTTGTGGCAGGGCGCACACAGCAGGGCGGTGGGCAGTTCCGTCGCCTTCAGGCCCTGTCGGCGACCCTGCGAGCGGGGCAACAGGTGGTGCTCGGTCAGCTGCGGGACCTCGCGTTCGCACAGGGCGCAGCGCTGCGGCGCGCGGGGCGGCGGGGGCCAGGCGGAATCGGCGCGGCGGCGGGCCATCAGGGGCCAGGATAGGCAGCCATAGCCTGGGCAACCGTGCGGGGCCTCGCAGAGCCGGGGTGGGCGGCTGGGGCCAGAGAAGTCCAGACCAAAAAAGCCCCGCCCGCAGGCCAGGAGGCATCTGCGGGCGGGGCTTCTTCGGCACGCCTTGTCTTCAGTACGGCTGGGCGGGCTCGCTCTGCTGCTCGGCGTCCTGCACGGCCTGCGCCTGCTTGTCCTGGGGCTGCGCCTGGGCCAGTCCCTCGGCCACGCGGCGGCCATAGTCGGCGTCGCATTGGGTGAACAATTCAACCATGCGCCGCTGAATACGCGCGTCCACCGGCGCCAGGGTATCCACGAGGTTACGGATCAGCTCGTCGCGCTCCCAGGGCTCGAAAGCGCGGTAGCGCTCGCCTGCCTGCCCAAAATCGTTGGTGCGGTCCAGTGGCTGTCCGGTCACATGGCCTTCCACATACGGCGCGTGCGGCTGCCCGGCACGCGGGGCCTCACGCAGGCCGTTCAGCATGGAGGGCTCGTAGTTCACATGCGGGTTCTGGCCGGGCGCGGTGTCCACGCGGTAGGCCATCTGGCCGTCGCGCTGGTTGGTTGCCACATGCTTCTTGGGCGCGTTGATGGGCAGTTGCAGGTAGTTGGTGCCCACGCGGTAGCGCTGGGTGTCCGAATAGGCAAAGGTGCGGCCCTGCAGCATCTTGTCATCGCTGAAATCCAGGCCGTCCACCAGCACGCCCGTGCCGAAGGCGGCCTGCTCCACCTCGGCAAAGTAGTTTTCGGGGTTGCGGTTCAGGGTCATCTTGCCCACGGGCAGGAAGGGGAACTGGTCCTCGGGCCAGAGCTTGGTGTCGTCCAGGGGGTCAAAATCCAGTTCGGGGTGCTCGCCGTCACTCATGATCTGCACGCACAGTTCCCACTGGGGAAATTGCCCGGCGGCAATGTGGTCGTACAGGTCCTGGGTGGCGTGGTTGAAGTTCTTGCCCTGCACCGCCTCGGCCTCAGCCTGGGTGAGGTTGCGAATGCCCTGCAGCGGCTCCCAGTGGTACTTGACCAGCACGCCCTCGCCGGCCGCGTTCACCCACTTGTAGGTGTTCACCCCTGAGCCCTGCATCTGGCGGTAGTTCGCCGGAATGCCCCAGGGCGAGAACAGGAAGGTGATCATGTGCATCGCTTCGGGCGTCTGGCTGATGAAGTCGAAGATGCGCTGCCCGTCTTGCCGGTTCGTCACCGGGTCGGGCTTGAAGGCGTGCACCAGATCGGGGAACTTCATGGCGTCGCGGATAAAGAACACCTTGAGGTTGTTGCCCACCAGGTCCCAGTTGCCGTCCTCGGTGTAGAACTTCACCGCAAAGCCCCGGGGGTCGCGCAGGGTCTCGGGCGAGTGGCCGCCGTGGATCACGCTGGAAAAGCGTACAAAGACCGGGGTCTGTTTACCCTTTTCCTGAAACAGCTTGGCGCGGGTGTACTTGCTGATGGGCTCGCCCCCCACGGTACCGTAGGCCTCGAACACGCCGTGGGCACCGGCCCCCCGGGCATGCACCACGCGCTCGGGCACCCGCTCGCGGTCAAAGTGGCTGATCTTCTCCAGAAAGTGGTAATTCTCCAGCGTGACCGGCCCGCGCGGCCCCACGGTGCGCAGGTTCCGGTTGTCGGTGACCGGGTGGCCCTGGCGCGTGGTGAGCGTCTGGGCCGTCTCGCCGTCGCTGTGACGGGGGTCGGCGGGGTGGCCGGCGCCCTGGGCCCCCGTGCCTGAGAGGTCGCGCGTGGCTTCGGAGCTGGGCCCAGTCTGGCTGGGCTGGTTCTGGGGGGTCTGGTCGTCCATACGCCGGTTATACCCAAGTTGGCCGGGCAAACATTGGCCTGCAGTTCAGTGTGTGGGGACAGCGGGGCGCTTTGTAGGACGGCGTACAGCGGTGGGAGGTTGGGGGCCTAGAGTGGACTGTTTGGCAAGAGAAAGGGGTCTGGGTCTTGTGCGCTACCGGGCCAAGGGGCATCGCTGAAAAGCCTCTCTCCTGTTCCAGCACAGCAAAAGGCTGGGCGACCGGTCCTCCCGCTCGCCCAGCCTCTGTCTCCCCTCCTTACAACCGCGTCAGATCAGGGTATTTCTGAATGGCCTCGTCCTCGCTGAGGAATTCGCCGGGAGCGTCGGGGCTCCAGATCACCTCGGCGCGGATCAGGTCGCCAGGGGTCACGCTGCTGATCGCGCTCAGGGCGGCGCGGGCCTCCTGGGCGGTGGTCACACCCGCCGGGGGCAGGGCCGCCAGGGCGTGGGCCGCTACGGCAATGGTCACGGCGAGGTACTGGTCGCCTGCCTCGTGCTGAAAGGTGTAGTCGCTGCGCCCCTGGTACCCGCTGCGGGGGTCGTTGTTCTGATAATTACTGGTGGTCTGCTCGGTAAAGGCAGCGCGGGCCTGGGTGGCCCAGGCGCCCACCTGACTGTCGGCCGTGGCCGCCGAGCCCTGGGCGCGCTGCACGTGGCCGTACACCCAGCGTTCGGGGTGGCGCAGCAGCACCAGCGCGGCCTCCTGCAGCATGCGGGTCAGGCCCTCGTTGGTGTCGGGGTCGCCGGTCTGGGCCACGCGGCCCAGGGCACGCTTGACCTCGTCGCCCTCGGCCAGCAGCAACTGCACGCTCACGGCCTGCGCGGTGCCGCTCACCGCGCCCAGGCCGCGTGCGCCGCCGCCCCCCAGCCCCCGGCGCATGGCGCCCACCACCATGAACACCACGCCGCCCAGAATCAGCAGGCCGATCAAGCCAAAGCCGCCGCCCCCGCCATACCCAAAGCCGCCGCCGTAGCCGCCGCCGCCAATGATGATGGGCCCGCTGTAGCCGCCCCCGTAACCGCCGCCATACCCGCCACCGTAGCCACCGCTGTACCCGCCCCCATACCCCCCACCGCGCGAGGGACTGCTGTAGCCGCCGCCACCGCCGTACCCGCCGCCCGAACTGCCGGAGCTGCGCCCCCCGAACCCGCCGCCAGACTGTGCGTGGGCCAACCCCAGCAGTGGGGGCAACAACAGGATCAGCAGCAGAAAGCGCCGCAGCGTGGCAAGAAGGGCAAGCTGTGCGGTCATACCGCAGTCTACCGGCCGCCTGTGGGGGCGCCTGCACCGTTTCTTATGGGGTTTTTGGCGGTTTTGTTCACAAAGGGCCGCGCCGGCGCGCCCTGGGCCGCCCCCGGCAAAGGCGGCGTACACTGACCAGCGTGAGTGCCCGCGCCCCCATTACCCTGAGCCCCGACGCCTGGGACGCCTTTCTGGCGGGCCTATACGAGCGAGGCGACCGCCTGGACCTGCGCCAGCCGGGCCAGCCCTACGCCCCGGATGAGGTGGTGGACGCCTGGGTGCTCAGCGGCCACGCCGAAGCCCTGCGCAGCGCCGAGGTGGACGGCGACCTGTGGGGCACCCTGGAGGACATTGAAGAAGAAGCGGGGTCTGAGGACGAGGCCTGGGCCAAGATCGTGGCCTTTTACCTGGAACGCGGCTGTGTGCTGGTGCAGGTGCAGGGTCTGGATGAACCCGAGGACTGGATTCTGAGCGAGGACCTGGCCCGCCGCCTGGGCCTGCCGGTGGGCTGAGCCCGGCCCCAGGTCCCTACAGCGGCTCCGGCGTGAACCGCCTGTAAATCGCGGCTCATCTCGCACAGATGAGGGGGGCGTAGGCTCTTTCTCATGAAAGAGCATCACTTTCCTCTGAAACGTCTGCTGCTGCTGGGTGCCCTGGTGGGCGCCGGTGCCTACTACTTCAGCCGCGAGCAAAACCGCCGCGCCCTGGACGCCAAGCTGGCCGAACTGGGCCTCAAAGACGCCGCGCACGACGTGGGCCAGAGCGTAACCAAGGGCTGGGAAAAGACCAAGGAAGCCGCCAAGGACGCGGGCGCCGTGCTGGCCGAGAAAGCCGGCGAGGTCAAGGATGCCGCCGCCTCGGGCGGGGTACAGGCCGCCGCCGAAAAGGCCAAGGACGTGGCCAGCGACGTGAAGACGGCCGTGGGGGGCGCCGCCACGCAGGCCGGGGCCGCCGCCCAGGGCGTGGCCCAGACCGCCAGCGACAAGGCCCAGGACCTGAAAGCCGACGCCAAGGCGGGCGCCGCGCAGGCGGCCAGCGATCTGAAAGCGGGCGCGCAGCAGGCCGCCGAGGGGGCCAAGACCGCCGCGCAGACCGCAGCCCAGACAGCCGCGCAGGGTGCGGGCCAGAGCACCCAGGGTCAGAACGCCCAGAAACCCGCTGGCCAGCCGGCCAGCACCCCGGCCCAGGGCAGCACCCCCGGCGCGGCAGGCACCCAGGGCGCCCAGCCCCAGGCGAACCAGGGCCAGCAGGGCACTACGGGCACGGGGCCCAAGCCCGGCAGCAACGGCAAAGCCTGATTCTTCACGCCTCTCTCCCCGCCCCTCCTGCAACGGAGGGGCGCTTTGCTTGCCCTGGCGCGCCCACACCGTAAGGCGTGTTCCTGCCTGCCCCGGGCACGGGCCGCTACACTCGCCCCATGACGCGCCGGGAGGAGCAGGGCCAGACCCAGACACTGGAGCGCACGCACACCGAGAAGCCCCGGCTGTTTCGGGTGCTGCTGCTGAACGACGACTACACGCCCATGGACTTCGTGGTGATGGTGCTGCGGCGCTACTTTCGCAAGGGCGAGCAGGACGCCGAACTGATCATGCTGGCGGTGCACCGCAAGGGTCAGGGGGTGGCCGGCGTGTACCCGCGCGATGTGGCCGAGACCAAGGTGGCGCAGGTCATGGCCCACGCCCGGCAGGAAGGCCACCCGCTGCGGGTGGTGGCGGAGCCGGAATGAAGCACCCAGAGCACGCCCGGAGGCGCACATGATTGGAGACCACCTGCAAGTCACGATTGCCCGCGCCGCCGACTACGCGCGTGAAGCGGGGCACGAATACGTCACCCAGGAACACCTGCTGCTGGCCCTGACCCACGACCCCGAAGCCAGAGACGCCCTGCTGGCCCTGGGCGTGGATGTGCCGCGCCTGCGCGACGCCCTGCACGGCGCCCTGGCCGAGCTGGAGACACTGCCAGACGCCGAGCCCGATTTCACCCTGGGCGTGCACCGGGTGGTGGAAGGCGCGGTGCTGCAGCTGCATGCCAGCGGCAAGGGCCGCGAGCAGGCCGACGGCGCCCGGGTGCTGGCCGAACTGCTGGAAGAGGACGACAGCGCCGCGCGCGCCGCCCTGGAAGCGCAGGGGATCACGCGGCTGGACGTGCTGAACTACCTGTCGCACGGGGTGGCCAAGGTGCCCGGCCGCGAGCGCGAACGCCGCGTGGCGGGCGTGGATGGCCCCGGGGACGCGGCCCCCGCCCCGGACGCCGAGCCCGACCCGCTGGCTGCCTACGCCAGCGACCTGACTGCCCAGGCGCGCGCGGGCGCCTTTGACCCGGTGATTGGCCGCGCGGCCGAACTGGAGCGCATGGTGCACATCCTGGCGCGGCGCACCAAGAACAACCCCGTACTGGTGGGCGAACCCGGCGTGGGCAAAACTGCCCTGGCCGAGGGGCTGGCGCAGCGGGTGGCGGGCGGACAGGCCCCAGGCTTTCTGCGCGGCGCGGCCGTGTACGCCCTGGACCTGGGCGCGCTGCTGGCGGGCACGCGCTACCGGGGCGATTTCGAGCAGCGGCTCAAGGGGGTGCTGGCCGCGCTGGACGGCCAGAACGCCGTGCTGTTCATTGACGAACTGCACACCCTGGTGGGCGCCGGCGCCACCGAGGGCGGCAGCGTGGACGCCGCCAACCTCCTCAAACCGGCGCTGGCCCGGGGGCGGCTGCGGGTGCTGGGGGCCACCACCCCCGCCGAGGTGCGCCACCTGGAAAAAGACCGCGCGCTGTGGCGCCGCTTTCAGACCGTAGAGGTGCCCGAACCCACCGAGGAGGACGCCCTGGCCATCGTGCAGGGCCTGTCTGGCCGCTACGCGGCGCACCACGGCGTGACCTACACCCCGGCGGCGCTGGAGGCGGCCGTGCGCCTGTCGGTGCGGCACCTGCGCGACCGCTTCCTGCCCGACAAGGCCATTGACGTGCTGGATGAGGCGGGCGCGGCCCGGTCCAGCAGCGGCCAGGGGGGGCGCCTGGACGTGCCCGACATCGAGGCGACGGTGGCCCGCATGGCCCGGGTGCCGCTGGGCGCGGTCAAGGCCGAGGAAGTCACCTCACTGGCCACCCTGGAAGCGGACCTGAAGGCGCGGGTGTACGGCCAGGACGCGGCGGTGGCGGCGGTGGCGAGTGCCGTGAAGCTGGCGCGCGCCGGGCTGCGCGCCTCTGACAAACCCCAGGGCATGTTCCTGTTTGCCGGGCCCACGGGGGTGGGCAAGACCGAACTGGCCCGCGCGCTGGCCGAGCGCCTCGGCATTCATCTGGCGCGCTTTGACATGAGCGAGTACCAGGAAGCGCACACGGTGGCCCGCCTGATCGGCGCCCCGCCCGGCTACGTGGGCTTTGACCAGGGCGGACTGCTCACCGACGCCGTGGCCAAGCACCCGCACGCGGTGGTGCTGCTTGACGAGATCGAGAAGGCACACCCCGACGTTTACAACCTCTTCCTGCAGCTGATGGACCACGGCACCCTGACGGACCACACCGGCAAGAAGGTGGATGGCCGGGGCTTGATCCTGATTTTTACCACCAACGCAGGCGCCGCCGACGCCGCGCGCCCGGCCCTGGGCTTTTCCCGCGCAGGCCGCAGCGGCGAGGAAGCCGAGGCCGTGAAGCGCACCTTTACCCCCGAATTCCGCAACCGGCTGGACGCCACGCTGCACTTTGCGCCGCTGTCTCCGGCCGTCATGGATCACGTGGTGGACAAGTTCCTGCGCGAACTGCAGGCGCAACTGCAGGAACGGGGCGTTACGCTGACGGTCACCCCAGCGGCCCGCGCCCGGTTGGCCGCCCTGGGCTACGACCCGGCACTGGGGGCCCGGCCCCTGGCCCGTGTGATTGACACCCACCTGAAGCAGCCCCTGGCCGACGCCTTGCTGTTCGGCCACCTGAAGGGTGGCGGCGCCGCCACAGCCGATGTGCAAGGCGGGCAATTGGTTGTGTCCTAAGAAAAGGTCTGAGAAGTGCTGTGCAAACCAGAAGGGAGCCTGAGGTGGGCCAGGTCTTGACCTGTACCCGCTGCTTCAGAGTGCGCGCCGAAGGAATGCCTGTCGTTTCTGGGCGATAAAACGCTGGCTGGCCTCATTAGGAGGCCGGCCGCTTTTACCAGCTCGCCCTGGTCTTTACCGGGCGAATCCGCAAATGACTGTGGGGATCGCTATGAAGTGGGCGGGAAGGAGGTAAAGGTTTACTGCGTTTTTCCTCATGCCGTCCCCCAAATGAGCCGGGAAGATGTCTGGCATGAAACCCACCTTGCTGGTTCTGATCACCGCTGCTCTGCTCGCGTCCTGCGCGCCCAAGGAAGAAGGCACGACCACGACCACCGAAACGACCACCACAGAAACCACCACTGATACCAGCACGGACACCGCCACCACGGATACGGCGACCACCGACGCCGCTGACGATGCGGCCGACCCCGGCGCCGACAGCACCATGACCAACAACGACGACGCCAACACCAGCGAAGAGGTGGATATGGCGGTGGGCGACGGCCTGGAAGGCACCGTGACCGACTTTGATGGCACCGCCCAGAGCTTTACCCTGAACGAGAACGACGCCAACTACGCCGTGAAGGTTTCGCCCGAAACCGTTTACGAAGGTGGCGCCACCACCGCCGAGGAATTCTTCGGCAGCGACCGCGCCGACGCCAATGTGGCTGTTGAAGGCGAGATTGACGAGAGCACCAACACCCTGAACGCCACCAAGATCACCCTGAACTGATCCTGTGTTCCTGCAACCGGCCTCCTGATCTGGGGGCCGGTGTTCCGTTGTGGTTAGGGCCGTGGGGGAAACTTGCGCGGCCTCATTGGGTGGAAGACCTTTCGCATCAGGGAATGGGTTGGCAGCCAACCTGTAAGCCACCCGCTCTGCTCAGCGCCCTGTCTTGATCTGGCCGCTCCGCTCATGCTTCGAGACGTTGTCCTGCTCGGCCAGAACCTGCTGACGGGGCTTGCTCCTGAAGTTGGCCGCACGGGTAAAAGCCGACTCTGCGAGGCCAAGCCATATCCAACAGCACAGGACCGGGGCACCACACGCCCCGGTCTCTGTCAGCACTTGGTTTAAGCGGGCGCTGTTTCTCCCTGCAGCGCCTCCACGAAGGTCGCGCCGGTGCCGGCCCGCACCTCGTCCAGGGTGGCGCCGGGCATCAGTTCGGTGAGGGTCAGGACACCACCCCGGAATTCAAAGACCGCCTTGTCGGTGATCACCATGTCCACCGCGCCGCGTGCAGTCAGGGGCAGGGTGCACTCGGGGACGATCTTGGGCGTGCCGTCGGGGTCCGTGTGGCTCATGGTGATGATCAGGCGCTGGGCGCCGCTGGCGAGGTCCATCGCCCCGCCCACGCCCAGCAGCGGCTTACCGGGCACCGCCCAGTTCGCCAGGTTGCCGTGAGCGTCCACCTGCAGGCCGCCCATCACGGCCACGTCCACATGCTTGCCCCGGATCATGGCAAAGGAGTCGGCGCTGTCAAAGTAGCTGGCGCCGGGCAGGGCGGTCACCGGAATCTTGCCCGCATTCACCGGGTAGTTCAGCGCGCCGCCGTCCTCGGGGGCGGGGCCCACGCCCAGCATGCCGTTTTCGGTGTGCAGGTTCACGCCGTGTTCCGGGGTGATCAGGTCCGCCACCAGCGTGGGGATGCCGATGCCCAGGTTCACCACGTCGCCGCGCTTCAGTTCCTGCAGGGCGCGGCGGGCCATGTTCATGCGGGCCTCGTCCACCTTCTTGGCGCTGCCCTTCACACTGGCGCTGGAGCCCAGGTGTTCGGGCAGCAGCGGCGCCTGCACCAGATAGTCCACGTACAGCCCCGGCGTGTGCACCTGCTCGGGCGCAATGGTCCCCACGGGCACGATTTCCTCGACCTCGGCAATCACGAGGTCGGCGGCGGTGGCCATCGCCTTGTTAAAGTTCTGCTCGGTCAGGCGGTACTGCAGGTTGCCTGCCGTATCAGCCCGCCACGCGCGCACAAAAGCCACGTCGCCGCGCAGGGCGGGCACAAAGATCATCTCTTGGCCGTTCAGGGTCCGCACGTCGGCGTCCCCGGCGATCAGGGTGCCGGCGGCCGTGGGGGTGTAAAAGCCGCCCAGCCCGGCGCCCCCGGCCCGCAGCGCCTCGGCCAGCGTGCCCTGGGGCAGCAATTGCACCTCCAGCCAGCCTTCCTGATTGGCCTTGACTGCTTCGGGGTTGGAGGTGAAGTAGGAGCCCACCGCCCTGGCAATCTGGCGGTTGCGCAGCAGGCGCCCACCGCTCAGGCCCGGTTCAGAGACGTTGTTCGCCACGTAGGTCAGGCCCTGCACGTCAGTATCGGCCAGCGCGTGCACCAGGTGGACCGGGTTGCCGGTCATGCCGAAGCCGCCCACCAGCAGGGTCTGGCCACTGCGCACCTTAGCGGCGGCTTCCTGCGGGGTAATCACAGGGACCGTCTTCATGCCTCCACCCGTTCAATGATCGCGGCCTCGCCCTGGCCCACGCCCACGCACAAGGTGGCTAGGCCGTAACGCCCCTCACGCCGGGCCAGTTCGTGGGTCAGGGCCACGATCAGGCGGGCGCCGCTCATGCCCAGCGGGTGCCCCAGGGCGATGGCGCCGCCGTTCACGTTCACCTTCTCTTCGGGCAGGTCCAGTTCGCGGATACAGGCCAGCGCCTGCACGGCAAAGGCCTCGTTCAGCTCGATCAGGTCCAGGTCGGCCACGCTCAGGCCGGTGCGCGCCAGCACCTTGCGGGTGGCGGGAATGGGGCCCAGACCCATCACGCGCGCTTCCACACCGGCCGAGGCGCCGCCCACCCAGCGGGCCAGCGGGGTCAGGCCCAGTTCGCGCGCCTTGGCGGCCGACATCAGCACCAGGGCCGCCGCGCCGTCGTTCAGGCCGCTGGCGTTGCCGGCCGTCACACTGCCCCCCTTGCGAAAGGCCGGTTTCAGGCCCTGCAGGGTGGCTTCATCGGTGGCCAGGGCGAACGCGTCGCCCTCTTTCTTCATGCGCGGGTGCTCGTCGGTGTCCACGACGGTGACGCCCTTGCGGCCCTTGACCTCCACGGGCACGATCTGGCTTTTAAAGTGGCCCGCGTTGATGGCGTCCACCACCTTGCGCTGGCTGTTCAGGGCGAAAGCGTCCTGCGCCTCGCGGGTGATCTCGCCGCCCGCGTAGGCGCCGTCACGGCTGCGCTCGGCGATGTTTTCCGCCGTCTCCCCCATAGCCTCTAGCGGAAACAGGGCTTCCAGAGCGGGGTTCGGGAAGCGCCAGCCCAGCGTGGTGTCGTAGGCGGTCACGTTGCCGTTGGCAAAGGCCTGCGGGCCCTTGGGCATCACCAGCGGGGCGCGGGTCATGCTCTCCACGCCGCCCACCACGTACACGTCGCCCTCGCCAGCCCGGATGGCGCGCGCCGCCGTGTTCACGGCCGAGAGGCCGCTGGCGCACAGGCGGTTGACCGTCAGGCCCGCCACGGTGTCCGGCAGGCCCGCCAGCAGGGCGGCCATGCGGGCCACGTTGCGGTTGTCCTCGCCGGCCTGGTTGGCGCAGCCGAAAATCACCTCTTCAATCTGGTCAGCGGGCACGCCCGCGCGGGCCACAGCCTCGCGGATCACCAGGGCGGCCAGGTCATCGGGGCGCACGGACGACAGGGCGCCGCGAATGGCGCCGATGGGGGTGCGAACAGCCGACACGATCACCACGTCGCGCTCGTGCAGGGCCTGAAGGGACTGGGGGGCAGCTTGGGGGGCAGTCATGGGTACACTCCGGTCTGGATAAGGCAGCGAAAGGGGCCTCTGCGCGGCGCCAGGGCGGCAGGCAAAGGCAAACTGGGGATGCAACAGACGCATTCAAGCGCGCCTGCGCGCACTTTGGAAGGGGCAGCGGCCTGTCAAACGGAACGCTGCCCCGAGCATTCGTGAAGTGCCGGGGCGGCGAAGACTGCTGGAAGAAAGGTGAAGGTGAGGAGCTGTGGCCGGGGGCCCTGCTACAGCGCAGCAACATGCGCGGCCCCCGCATTGAGCAAGGGGCCGCAGGGCAAAGATGAGTTGAGGGGCGGCGGCGATGGGGTGGCCCTCCCCGGCCGGTCAGGACGCCCGGCTGCGGCGCAGGCGACCCAGCAGGGCGAACACCTGCCGCTGCTCTTCGGCCTGAATGGCGCGGCGCAGGGCCTCGGGGGACAGGGGCCGCGCGGCGGCTTCGGGGGACCCAGCGAGGGTCGAGCGGGCGCTGGCTGGGCCCGCGTGGTGCGCGGCTGGGGGCTGGGCAGCTGGGGTCTGCGGCGCCGGCTGGGGCGTATGAGGCCGTGCGTCGCCGTTCAGGTAAGGCGTGCCCCACGCCCCCCACGTCGACTGATCCGCGTCCCTGGCCTTCCTGGTCATACCTACAGGGTAGGGAGCGACTTCGCACAATTCTCTGACGAATTGAGCGTTTGGTGAAGCGCGCATGTGGACAGCCCCTGGGCGGGCGCCCGTGCGCAGCCGGTATGCTCGCGGGCGCCAGAGGCACGGCTGTATTCGCCTGCCTGAAGGGAGAGCCGCACGATGAGCATCACAACCACCCCCGCCTGGAAGGCCCTGCAGGAACACCACGACGAACTGAAAACCGCCCACCTGCGCGAGCTGTTTGAAGCCGACCCTGCGCGCGGCGAGACCTTCTGCGCCGAGGGCGCGGGCCTTTATCTGGATTACAGCAAGAACCGCGTCACCGCTGAGACCCTGGAACTGCTGTGCGACCTCGCGCGGGCGGCGGGAGTGGAAGAGCGGCGAGACGCCATGCTGGCCGGCCAGAAGATCAACGTGACGGAGGACCGCGCCGTGCTGCACACCGCGCTGCGCCAGCCCCAGGGCGCGGCGGTGACGGTGGACGGCCACAACGTGGTGCCCGAGGTCCACGAGGTGCTGGGCCGCATGAGCGCCTTTGCCGAAGAGGTGCGCGCGGGCCGCTGGCTGGGCCACACGGGCAAGCCGCTGAAGAACATCGTCAACATTGGCATTGGGGGCAGCGACCTGGGCCCGGTAATGGCCTACGAGGCGCTGAAGTTCTACGCCCAGCGCGACCTGACGGTGCGCTTCGTGTCGAACGTGGACGGCACCGATTTGGTGGAAAAGACGCGCGACCTGGCGGCCGAGGAAACGCTGTTCATCGTGAGTTCCAAGACCTTTACCACCCAGGAAACGATGGCCAACGCCCGCTCGGCCCGCGCGTGGCTGCTCGCAGCGCTGGGGGATGAGGCGGCGGTGGCGCGGCATTTCGTTGCGGTCAGCACCAATGCCAGGGAGGTGGCGGCCTTTGGCATTGACACCGCCAACATGTTCGGCTTCTGGGACTGGGTGGGCGGGCGCTACTCGCTGGACAGCGCCATTGGCCTGAGCCTGATGATCGCGGTGGGCCCCGCGCCCTTCCGTGAACTGCTGGCAGGCTTTCATGACATGGACGAACACTTCCGCACGGCGCCGCTGGAGCAAAACCTGCCCACGCTGCTGGCGCTGTTGGGGGTCTGGTACAACAACTTCTTCGGCGCCCAGACGCACGCGGTGCTGCCCTATGACCAGTACCTCGCCTACTTTCCGGCGTACCTGCAGCAGCTGGACATGGAAAGCAACGGCAAATCGGTCACCTTAGGCGGTCAGGTCGTGGACTACCAGACGGGGCCGGTGGTCTGGGGCCAGCCGGGCACGAACGGCCAGCACGCCTTTTATCAGCTGATTCACCAGGGTACGAAGCTGATTCCCTGCGATTTCATCGCCTTCTGCCAGACCCTGAACCCGCTGCCCCAGCCCGGCGGAGCGCCGCACCACGACCTCCTGATGGCGAACGTGTTTGCCCAGACCGAGGCCCTGGCCTTTGGCAAGACGCACGCCCAGGTGCTGGCCGAGGGGGTAACGCCGGACCTGGCGCCCCACCGCGTGTTCGAGGGCAACCGCCCCACGAACACCCTCCTGGCCGACCGCCTGACCCCGCACACGCTCGGCGCGCTGATCGCGCTGTACGAACACAAGGTCTTTGTGCAGGGCGCGGTCTGGGGCATCAATTCCTTTGACCAGTGGGGCGTGGAACTGGGCAAGGTGCTGGCCAGCCGCATCGTGCCCGAACTGGGCGAGGCCGAGCCGGAACTGGGGCACGACAGTTCCACCAACGCCCTGATCCGCCGATACCGCGCCCGCCGGTAAAGGGGGCGGGGCGAGGGCTGCCCCCTGTTGGGGGGTTAACAGAATGCGGGCCCTGGCTGGCCCCTGTTCAGGGTGGCCTGTCCGGGAACGGCCTGAGGCTGGTTTCACCCTCCTGTCCCGGCGGTTCTTCCTCTTCCCGCTGCCCCCAGCCCAGTCTGCCTGGGCTGGGGCGGCACATTGTGGCGGGCCGTCATCTGCTAAAGAGGGAATGCAGGCCCGCCCAACCCCCCCTTTGAATCTGGCCTCCTTTTCCCCACTGCCCCCATGCGCCTGACCCTGATCACTGACCCCGCTGCCGACGAAGCCCTGGAAGCCACCCGGGTGCTGACGCGGCAGTATGCCAACGCGCTGCTGGTGCTGGCCCGGAGCCGCCCCGGCGAGCGGGCGACGGTGCTGGGGCGCAGCCTGGACCAGGGCGCGGCGCTGCCGCAGTGCACCCGGCGCGCGGTGGCCGCCGAGGTGGAACGCGCCCGGCACTGGGCGCGCGGCGGCCTGAAAACCGACGGCTTCTGGCTGGACGCCCGCAGCATGCGGGTGCACGCTGCCGGCGCGCAGGTGAGCGTATGGACGCTGCGGGGCCGCCTGACCCTGGGCGCGCGGCTGGGGAACTACCAGCGGCACCTGCTGAATACTGGGGTGGTGCGCGGCGGGCGGATCACGCGGGCCCGCTCCGGGGCGTGGTACGTGCAGGTGCAGCTGGCCGCACGTTCTGGCGCCGCAGAGGGCGCCCCCACCTCTGTGGACGCGCTGGAACGCCAGGGCCTGTTCAGCGAGGTGGCCCGGCGCCTGCGCGGCGGGCGCCTGAGTGCCCGGCAGCAGGGGCAACTGGCCCTGGCCCTGCTGGACACCGGCCAGACCGACGAAGCCGAGCTGCTGCTGCTCACCGCCCTGGGGGGCGAGCGCCCCGACGCCCGCATTCACCTGGGCCTGAGCCTGCTGGCGGGCAGCCGCCGCGACCCGCAGGCGCGGCTCTCGCACGCCGGGCGCGGCCTGCACGAGGGGCCTGACGATTTCACGTCGTGGTGGCTGCGCTGCTCGCAGGCGCGGGCGCTGGTGGAACTGGGGCGCGCGCCCGATGCCCGGCCCATCATGGAGGGCGTGCTGCGCGAGCTGCCCGCCTCGGAGCTGCGCTCGCGCGCGCGGGCGCTGTACTTTGCCCAGGGCGTCTGCGCGGCCCTGGACGACTTTGCGGGCCAGGACCGCTACGGGCGCGAGGCCCTGCGCCTCTTTGACCTGCTGGGCCTGGGCGGCGAGGGGCTGTCGCTGCGGCTGGACCTCGCCTACCGCCTGTATTTCCAGGGCCGCGCCGACGAGAGCTTTGCCATGATTGGCGAGGTGCTGGACATGACGGCCCGCCTGGAAGACCCGCGTGCGGGCGTGGCCCACCTGATCTGCGCCGAGCTGCACCTGCTGAGCGAGGAGTTTGCCCCCGCCCTGACCCACCTGGAACAGGTCCACGCGGCGCAGGGGCGCCACGCTGGGGACCGGCTGGACGTGCCGGCGCGGGCCTTTGCCGCTGAATGCCTGTGGCGGCTGGGACGGCTGAATCTCCCGGATTTCGAGCGGCGCATTGAGGGCCTGCACGCCACCCAGGACTTTGACCATGTGGTCAAGGCCTTTTACACCGGCCTGCTGGCCTTCGAGGCCGGGCAGCGCGGCGCGGCGCGCGCAGCTTTTGAACAGGTCACGGGCGGTGTGGCCCTGCTGGACGGCTTCCGGCTGAGGTCCTACGCCTTTCTGGCCTTTGAACGCTGGGCGGCGGGCGAGCCCCTGGAGGCCGCCAGCGCCGAGCTGCTGCGTGCCCTGAACCATGTGGGGGGCGAACTGGCCCTGGCGGTAGACGCCGGTCGGCTGGCCGCCCTGTACGCCGCCTGCGCCGAACGCGGGATTGGCGGGCGACCGGTGCAGCGGCTGGCGCAGCGGCTGCGGCCCCTGCTGAGCGTGCGCACCCTGGGGGGCTTTGCCGCCAGCGTGAACGGCCAGCCGGTGCACATCCGCCTGAGCAAGGCACGCGAACTGCTGGCTTACCTGGTGCTGCACGGCCCGGCCAGCCGCGAAACCCTGATCACCGCGCTGTGGAACGGCGAGGCGCGCCCCGAACTGGGTTCGTACTTCAAGCAGGCGCTGCACGCGCTGCGGCAAGCCTTGCGGCCCTTTCTGCCCGCCGCCGCCGCCGATCCGGTACCGCACCTGGGGGGGCTGTACCACCTGTCCGAACGCTTTGCGGTGCAGGGCGACGCCCTGGCCCTGCGCGCCGCGCCTGTGCACGACCCCGAACAGCTGCAAGAAGCCCTGCACCGCTACGGCGGCCCGTTTCTGCCCGAGGTGGACACTGAGTGGGCCGACGAGATGCGCAGCGAGCTTGAAGCCCAGGCACAGGCACTGGCGATGGCCCTGGGCCGCAGCCTGGAGGCAGATCAGCCGCTGGCTGCGGCGCGTGCCTATCTACAGGCAGCCGCGCTCAACCCCCTGTTTGAATCAGCCTGGGAAGCGGCGGCCCAGGCCTACGAACGGGGCGGCGCGCCACACCTCGCCCAGCACGCCCGCACCCAGCAAACGCTGGCCGTGCAGCAGGAAATGGGCCTGTGGGCCGCCGAAGCCGACTAAGAACAGGGGGGATATGGGCGGGAACGCGGCAGAGGGCTTCTGTGGGGGCGGGTTGTCCCCGGGTTAACCACCCCTGCGGCAGACTGCGTGCAGTTCACCCGCTCTTTCGGAGGTTGCTGACATGAAGACTCTGCTGACTCGAACACTGATGGTCGTGTCGCTGCTGCTCGTTTCGGCAGCGCCCGCCAGCGCCACGTTGAACGCCCCGTGTTGCATCACGGGGGGCAGTCCAGCCTCTACCACTTCGCCACGCTAGCGCCTGCCAACTTTCCGCCCCGACCCCTCCTCTCACGCGGCGCGAGCCACCCTCCCCAGCATCCTTCCCCTGCGTCTTCTTACGTTGACCCTGCTCCGTCGCCTGGCCAGAAGCGTCTCACCGCGCTTCTGGCTTTTGCTGTGGCCAAAACTGGCGGCCTGGGTGGCTTTGAGAAGTGAAAGGCCTGCCCCTGCCTAGGCCCCCTTAGCCCTGACGCACACTCTGCAGAATTCCGGCGGCAATTTCTTCCACGCTGGCGCTGGTGGTGTCGCGCACGGGAAGGCCCACACGCTGAAACAGGCGCTCGGCGCGGCGGACCTCGTGCTCGCACTGTTCCAGGCTGGCGTAGCGGCTGCCCGGCTTGCGCTGGGTGCGAATAGCGTGCAGGCGCCGGGGGTCAATGGTCAGGCCGTGCAGTTTGTGGCGCCAGGGCTCCAGCGGCAGCGGCAGGCCGGTGCGTTCAAAGTCGTCCTCGGCCAGCGGATAATTACTGGCGCGAATGCCGTGCTGCAGCGCCAGAAACAGGCTGGTGGGGGTTTTGCCTGCGCGGGACACCCCCACCAGAATCACGTCGGACAGGCCGTACTGCTTGTCGCCCACACCGTCGTCGGTGGCCAGGGCGAAATCCAGGGCGTCCATGCGCGACAGGTAGGCCTCGGTGTCGTGCATATCGTGGTGGCGGCCCACCTCGCGCACGGCCGGCACGGCGAACTCACGTTCCAGCACGCCCAGCCCCGGGCCCAGCAGGTCAAAGACCTCGGCGGGGCAACCCTGCAACTCGGCCAGCACGTCGGCGCGGGTAATGGTGGTGAAAATCAGCGGGCGCTCGCCGCGCTCGGCCAGCACACAGACCTCGCGGGTGATGGCCTGCGCGGCGGGCACGTCCGCCGTAAACGGGCGGCGGCGGTACACCAGCGGCTGGCCCGGAAAGTGCGCCAGCAGGGCGCGGGCAATGTTCTCGGCGGTCAGGCCGGTATGGTCACTCACGATCAGCACAGTGCGCGGCTCGGGCATGGGCCCCAGCCTGACATGGGGAGCGCTTCCAGACCTGCGCCGTCTGGCGGGCAGGGACATTGTCACCCCCCGGGTGGCAGGAGGACGGCGCGGGCTCGGGTAAGCTGGCAGCCAAGGCACACTAAAGCGCCCGGTTCCACTTAGGAAAACCTTCATCTCAACGGAGAAAACCCATGGATATGATTCGCCCGTTCCAGACACTAAGGATGACCGACGTGGAGCTTGTCGGCGGCAAGAACGCCTCGCTTGGCGAACTGATTCAGGGCCTCTCGGGGGCTGGGGTGCGCGTGCCCGGCGGCTTTGCCACCACCGCCGACGCCTTCCGGCTGTTTCTGCAGGAAAACCAGATCGAGGAGAGCATCAACGCCCGCCTGCACAGCCTGGACGTGAACGACGTGGTGGCGCTGGCCCAGGCGGGCCGCGAGATTCGCGCGCAGGTGGAAGCTGCGCGCCTGCCCTCGGCGCTGGAGGAGGCCATCCGGGCTGCCTACGCCGGGATGACCGCCGAATCCGGCGGCACCGAGCCCGACGTGGCCGTGCGTTCCAGCGCCACCGCCGAGGACCTGCCCGAAGCCAGCTTTGCCGGGCAGCAGGAAACCTTCCTGAACGTGCGCGGCGTGGAGAGCGTGCTGCACCACGTTCGGCTGGTGTTCGCCAGCCTGTACAACGACCGCGCCATCTCGTACCGGGTGCACCACGGCTTTGCCCACAGTGACGTGGCGCTCTCGGCCGGCGTGCAGCGCATGGTGCGCACCGACCTGGGCGCCAGCGGCGTGGCCTTTACCCTGGACACCGAGAGCGGCTACAGAGACGCCGTGCTGGTCACCAGCGCCTACGGCCTGGGCGAGATGGTGGTACAGGGCGCCGTAAACCCCGACGAATTCTTCGTGTACAAGCCGGCGCTGAAGGCCGGGAAAAAAGCCATCCTGCGCCGCACCCTGGGCAGCAAGGCCAAGAAGATGGTGTATGCCGAGGCCGGCGGCGTGCAGACCGTGGACGTACCCCAGGCCGAGCAGCGCGCCTTCAGCCTTTCGGACGCGGACCTGACCGAACTGGCCCGGCAGTGCGTGAGCATTGAGGACCACTACGGCCGCCCGATGGACATTGAATGGGGCAAAGACGGGCGCGACGGGCAGATTTACATTCTGCAGGCCCGCCCCGAAACCGTGCAGAGCCGCGCCGGGGGCGTGCTGGAGCGCTTTGAACTCACCGGCAAGGGGCCGGTGCTGGTGGAGGGCCGCGCTGTGGGCAGCCGCATTGGGGCCGGCACCGTGCGCGTGGTCCGCGACGTCTCGCAGATGGAGCAGGTCAGAGACGGCGACGTGCTGGTGGCCGACATGACCGACCCCGACTGGGAACCCGTGATGAAGCGCGCCAGCGCCATCGTG
The DNA here is from genome assembly GCF_019693445.1 of Deinococcus aquaedulcis. Lineage (NCBI taxonomy): Bacteria > Thermotogati > Deinococcota > Deinococci > Deinococcales > Deinococcaceae > Deinococcus > Deinococcus aquaedulcis. Next base: position 87,764 of record NZ_JAHRBL010000003.1, read on the forward strand.
ACCAACCGGGGCGGGCGCACCTGCCACGCGGCGATCATTGCGCGCGAACTGGGCATTCCCGCTGTGGTGGGCACCGGAACCGCCACCCGCGAACTGCGCAGCGGTCAGGCGGTGACGGTCTCCTGCGCCGAGGGCGACACCGGCTTCGTGTACGAGGGCCAGCTGGACTACCGCATCAACCGCGTGGAGCTGGGCAACATGCCGCCCGTGGGCATGAAGATCATGATGAATGTGGCCTCGCCAGACCGCGCCTTCTCGTTTGCCGCGCTGCCGCACGAGGGCGTGGGGCTGGCGCGCGTGGAATTCATCTGCTCGAACGTGATTGGCATTCACCCCCGCGCGCTGCTGGATTACCCGGACGTGCCAGGGGACGTGAAGGCCCAGATCGAGGAGAAAACCGCCGGCTACGCCACGCCGCGCGACTTCTTCCGTGAGAAGCTGGCCGAGGGGGTGTCCTCGATTGCCGCCGCTTTTGCGCCCAAGCCGGTGATCGTGCGCCTGTCGGACTTCAAGAGCAACGAATACGCGCACCTGATCGGCGGCCCCGCGTACGAGCCCACCGAGGAAAACCCCATGATCGGCTTCCGGGGCGCCAGCCGTTACCGCAGCGCCGACTTCGCGGCGGCCTTTGCGCTGGAATGCGAGGCGATCAAGTCCGTGCGCGACGAGATGGGCCTGACCAACGTGCAGGTGATGATTCCCTTCGTGCGCACGGTGGGCGAGGCGCGGCAGATCATCGAGATTCTGGCCGCCAACGGACTGAAGCGCGGCGAGAACGGGCTGAAGCTCATCATGATGTGCGAGATTCCCAGCAACGCCATTCTGGCCGATCAGTTTCTGGAGCACTTCGACGGCTTTTCCATCGGGTCCAACGACCTGACGCAGCTGACCCTGGCCCTGGACCGCGACTCGGGGCTGGTGGCCGAGCTGTTTGACGAGCAGAACGAGGCGGTGCTGGCCCTGATGAGTCAGGCCATCTCAGCCGCCAAACGCGCGGGCAAGTACGTGGGCATCTGCGGCCAGGGCCCCAGCGACCACCCCGCGCTGGCCCAGTGGCTGATGGACCAGGGCATTGATTCGGTCAGCCTGAACCCCGACTCCGTGCTGGGCACCTGGCTGCATCTGGCGGGCGAGGGCGCCGAGGCCCGCGCGACCGTGGCCCACTAAACCCGGGGCCGTCTCAACCCAGCGGGCCAGGGGGACGTGAATGTTCCTTTGGCCTGCCCGCCTGTCGTTGCCCCGGGCCCGGTCCCTAGAGCCGTTGACATCAAGACGATGTTGGGTCTCGACCCTCTCCCCTCGTGGGACTCGAAGAGCGGCGCTGCAGAGAGGGCCTCGCGCAGCGAGGGGTGAGGGGGTGCTTTGGTCAACCGCTCTAGACTGCCCCGGTGAGCGCCGACCCCCATCTGGACCACGCGGCCCTGCGGGCCCTGGTGGGGTCGGCCTTTGGGCTGGCGGTGGAGGAATTGACGTTTCTGCCAGAGGGCACCTCGCACGCCTACCGGGCCCAGGGGCCAGAGGGGCGCTTTTTCCTGAAGGTGCAACCCGATTCCCCCTACGGCGCGCGGGCCACCGCACGGGCCCGGCGGGAAGCGCCGCTGCTGCAGGCGCTGCGGGAAGAGGGTCTGACGCACGTGCCCAGGCCGCTGCCCACCCGGGCCGGCGGCTGGTCAGCAGCCCTGGGCGGCTTTCAGGTGTTCGCTTACGACTGGATAGACGCGGTGAATCTGGGCCAGGACTGGACAGCGGCCCTGCCAGAACTCGCCCCGCTGCTGGGGCGGGTGCACGGCTGCGCGGCGCGGATTGGGGCGCAGGGGCTGGCCCTCCCCGTGCCCCCCGAGGACTTCGCCCTGCCCTTCGACGCGCTGCTGACCGGGGCCCTGCACACCCTGGCCCACCTGCCAGCGGACGCGCGCCCGGCCCTGGTCCGGCTGGCCGGGCTGCTGGGGCCCCATCTGCCCCTGATTCAGGCCCTGCTGACCCAGGCGCGCGAGGCAGCGCGGCAGGCCCGGCAAGACCCGCCGCCCTTCGTGCCCTGCCACACCGACGCCCACGGCGGCAACGTGATGCGCGCCCGGGACAGCGCCCTGTGGCTGATTGACTGGGAAACCGCCCGGCTGGCCCCACCGGAACATGACCTGTGGATGCTGGGCCGCCACCTCCCGGCGCTGCTGCCTGCCTATGCCGGGGGCCGGGGCCAGCCGTACGAGCCCCGATCGCACCTGCTGCGGTTCTACGTGCTGCGCCGTTCCCTGGAAGATCTGGCCGAGGACCTGCGCTGGCTGCTGCACGAGCGCCCCACCCCCCAGACCGAGGCTCATTCACTGGACCTCATCGAGCGCTTTATGCTGCCCGCCCTGCTGAGCGCCGAGGCAGACGTGGCCGCGCTGGAGGGGTAAGGCAGACAGAAGCCCGCACCAACAGCAGGGCTCTGGGCAGCAAGGCAACGCCTAGGGGGTCAAACCCCAGCCCCCCTGAGCCCCGATAGTGGTCCGCTACGCCCTGCCCGTCAAACTGGCCGCCTGCGCCTCATGCCTCTCTCGGTCAGTCTGGTGACGAGCACGACTCTTCGCCGCATTGCTACAGGCAAAGGGCCCGACGTGCTGCAAGGTGGACACGTTCAATTGACGGTGATCACCGTGGGGGTCCGGTCCACCACCGTGATGGCTGGGCCGAGCGCCTGTTCGCGGCTGCCGTACCAGGATTTTCCAAAGCCCAACACGGTATAGGTACCAGGCCTAGCAAACACCAGATTGGTGCTGAAGGAGAAGGACTTGCTTTCGCCCCTGTTGTTCTTGTCTGACCAGAATGTTGACCGGGCTGCACCGGGCGACAGAGCGACGGTGGTGGGCAGGGCCTGTTGGGCCAGACACGCTCTGGCCACAGCGTCGCTGTATGCCACCGCCCCCTCAAAGACGCAGACGCCCAACTCCAGGTCGTACGAAAGAGACGTGAAGTTGGCACCGGAATCCATCAGAACATCGGCGCCGACGGCGGCGTTCACGGGTATTCCGACAGAAGCCGGAGCGCCCACCGCCGTGGTCATCTTCACGATATAGGGCAGGATGTCGGAGTGGGAATTCGTCAGCTGGCACGAAGTCAGCAGAAGGGCGCAGAGGATCAGGCGAGGCGTCATGCTGCCCCTACAGTAGCCCCTGGCGCAGCGCCTGCACGGCTGCCTGGGTGCGGTCGGCGGCGCGCAGTTTCAGCAGCACCTCCTGCACATGGAGCTTGACGGTGCTCACGCTGATGCCCAGGGCCTGGGCAATGTCCTTGTTGCCCAGGCCGTCGGCGATCAGGCGCAGCACCTCGGTTTCGCGGGTGGTCAGGGGCGAGGCGGCGTTCGGAGCGCGGATACCGCCCAGGACATGGTGGGCCACCTGCGGGTCCAGGTAGGCGCTGCCCGCCGCCGCCGCGCGGATGGCCAGCAGCAGCAGGTCGGGGTCGGCACTTTTCAGGCAGTAGGCCTGCGCCCCGGAGGCCAGGGCCGCCAGCACCTCGCCGCGCAGATCGTGGGCGGTGAGCATCACGAGGCGCACGCTGGGCCAGCGCGCGGCCATCTCGGCGGCGGTCTGAATGCCGTCCATGCCCGGCAGGCCAATATCCAGCACCGCCACGTCCACCGGCTGGGCACTGCCCTGGGTGCGCGCCAGCACCTCCAGGCCCTCCTCGCCGCTGCGCGCTTCGGCCACCACGCGCAGGTCGTGTTCCAGGTTGATGGCCGCGCGCAGGCCGTCGCGGGTAAAGGCGTGGTCCTCGACAAGGAGAATCCGGGTGGGGTCGGCGCTCATAGGGCCGCCGGGACCAGCGTTGGCCTGCACGGTGCCAGTTGGGCGAGGCGGTCAGAAGAGGGGCGCCGCCAAGGGGCCGGCACGCCAGACAGCAGGCGGGTCATACAGATTCCGTTCATTTCCGTAACATCCAGAAAAGAGCTGGATGTTCCCCGCCTTCGGCGCTGTTCCAGCCCAATTCCCGGAAATCCGTATTGTTTCCTTCTCTGCTGCGCAGCTCTGCGAGTCCCTCCGGTCGGAAAAATTCCATAACACGTTACGGAATTTTTCGGAATCCGTATCACAGGTCCTCCAGGGGCAGGGTCAGGGTAAAAACGCTCTGGGCGCGGGCGGTGCGGGTGTAGGTGACGTGGCCGCCGTGGGCCTCGGCAATGCGGCGGGTGAGGTACAGGCCCAGCCCGGTGCCGCCCCCCGCGCCGCCCGCCCGGAAGCGCTGAAACAGCGTGGCTTCGCGCCCGGCGGGGACCCCGGGGCCGTCGTCCATCACGCTCAGGGCCGCTTCCTCGCCGTCGCGGCGCAGCTTGACCTGCACGGTGCTGCCCGGCGGGGCAAAGCGCACGGCGTTGTCCAGCAGGTTCTGCACCGCCCGGCGCAGGTCATGGGGCTGGCCGCGCACCCGCACGCCTTCTAAGGTGGTTTCCAGGGTCACGCCGCGCGCCTGCGCCCGGGGCTGCACCTGCTCGGCCACCCCCAGCACCACGTCGCGCAGGGCCACGCTGCGCGGCTCGTCGGCGTTGCCGCTTTCGTACTTAGCCACCAGCAGCAGCTGATCGGCCAGGGCCAGCAGCGCCGCGTTGGCTTCCAGGCCGTTGTGCAGGGTCGCGCGGTAGTCTTCCGGCAGCGGGCCGTAGGCGCCTTTCAGGGCCGCGCGCATGTTCACGGCGTTGGCCATCAGGGGCGTGCGCAGGTCGTGGGAAAAAGCGTAGATCAGGTCCTGCAGCACCTCGCCGCGCGCCTGCAGCTGCGCCTGGCGGTCCTGCAGGTCGTCCAGCAGGGCGGTGCGGTCCAGCAGCGGCTGCAGGGTCTGCACCGCCTCGGCCAGCACGTCCGGGGGGGCACTAGCGCCCGTCACGATCAGCAGCAGGTCCTGCTCATGGGGGCGGGTCAGGCGCGAGAGCAGCGTATGGGCGCCGTCCACCCCCCAGACCAGGGCGCTGCCGGGAGGCCGGGCCAGAAACTCCAGCGGCAGTCGGCTGCCCAGCCGCCCTGACCCCGGGCCCGGCACCAGGGCGTGGGGCGGGCGCAGCACGGCGCGGTCCACCCGGCCCAGTTCCACGCTCTGGGCGCCGGTTAACTCGCGCAGGGCCTGGGCGGCGCGGGCCACGAACGCCTCCTGGCCGTAGGGCCCACTGACCGCCTCGACCAGCCGCCGCAGGGCGCGCTCGCGCTCCAGGCGCCGCCCCTCTTCTTCCAGGCGTGCGGCGCGCAGCGAGGCTTCGCGGGCGCGCAGGGTCAGGCCGCCCACCAGCAGCGCCGCCAGAATGCTCACCACGCGGTTGCCCAGGTCCTCGGGGCTCAGGCCGTCGCGCAGGGCGTTCACCGCAGCGGCCAGCAGGTTGCCGCCCACCGCCACTGCCAGCAGGTGCAGCGTGGCCGCCCGCGACCCCCCCAGCGCCGAGAGGGCCACAGGCGCGCACAGCAGCGTGCCCACCACCAGCGATGACGGCGTGAGGGTATCGGCCAGGGTAATCAGCGCGATCAGGACAAGGCTCAGCCAGGAGCGTTTGCTCCAGGCAGGCGGCGGGGCGCCCAGGGCGGAATCGGGCAGGCTGGGCTTGGACAGGGCGGGGTCGGTCATGGCGGTGGTGGGCGTGCAGGTGCGGGCCCCGCGTGGGCGCGCAGGCCAGCCTCCACCCTACCGCCGTTCCCACCCCCCAGTGACTGGCCATCTGGCCAGTGGGGGCGCCATCTGGCGGCTGGGCGCCCGCCGGGTGGGGGGCGCACCCTGCAGGGCATGGACGCTTTCCTTCTGTTGCTGGTGCTGCTGCTGGGCGCCTACCTGCTGTACGCCCTGGTGCGGGCCGAGAGGTTCTGACACCGTGGACATTCTGCTGACCTACGGCCTGGCCGTTGCGCTGGCACTGCCCCTGGGCCTGCTGATCGCCCGGGTGTACGACAGCCCGGCCTCGCCCCTCAGCCGGGGCCTGCTGCGGCTGTGCGGCGTGAACGCGGCGCGCGGCATGACGTGGCGGGGCTACGCGGCGGCGCTGCTGGGCACCAACCTGCTGGTGGGGCTGGCCGCGCTGGCGGTTTACCTGGGGCAGGGCGGCCTGCCGCTGAACCCCGACGCCATTGCCAGCATGCGCTGGGACACGGCCGTGCACACCATGGCCTCGTTTATCACCAACACCAACCAGCAGCACTACAGCGGGCAAAGTAGCCTGTCGTACCTGTCGCAGCTGCTGGGCATCACGGCGCTGCAGCTGTTCACGCCGGCCGTGGGCATGGCCGCCCTGTTTGCCGTTCTGCGCGGCCTGCGCGGTGAGACGAACGTGGGCAACTATTACCTGGATGTGACCCGCGCCGCCGGGCTGCTGGCCGCCCCCGCCTTCGTGCTGGCGCTGCTGCTGACATGGCAGGGCGTGCCCAGCACCTTTGCGGGCGCCAGAACCGCCACGCTGCTGGAGCCGCACACCGTTCAGGGTCAGACCGTGACCACCCAGACCATTCCGGTGGGGCCGGTGGCGGGCATGGTGGCCATCAAGCAGCTGGGCACCAACGGCGGGGGCTGGTACGGCCCCAACAGCGCCGTGCCGCTGGAAAACCCCACCCCGCTGTCGAACCTGCTGCAACTGGTGAGCATCATTCTCTTTCCGGTGGCGCTGGTGGTGGCGACCGGGCGCTTTCTGCGCCGCCCCCGCTTTGGCCTGATGGTCATAGCGGTCATGAGCGTGCTCTCGGCGGCGCTGACCCTGGGCGCGGTGCTGGCTGAACGCGCGCCGAACGCGGCGCTCGCTGGCCTGGCTGCCGCTGGGCCCAACCTGGAAGGCAAGGAGGTGCGCTTTGGCGCCGACGCCTCGGCCCTGTGGGGCGCGCTGACCACCCAGACGAGCAACGGCTCGGTGAACAGCATGCTGGATTCCTTTACGCCGCTGGGCGGACTGGTGCCGCAGCTGGGCATGTTCCTGAACGATGTCTACGGCGGCATTGGCGTGGGCATGATCAACATGCTGGTGTTCGTGCTGCTCACCGTGTTCGTGGCCGGGCTGATGGTGGGCCGCACCCCGGAACTGTTTGGCCGCAAGATTGAGGCGCGCGAAATCAAGATCGCCTCCCTGATTCTGCTGCTGCAGCCGCTGCTGGTGCTGGGCCTCACGGCCGCCGCGCTGGCCAACCCGGCCGTGACCGCCAACTCCAACCCCGGCTTTCACGGGCTATCGCAGGTGCTCTACGAGTACAACTCGGCGTTTGCCAACAACGGCAGCGGCTTTGAGGGGCTGGGCGACAACACCCCGTGGTGGAACCTGACCTGCGCCGCCGCGCTGCTGCTGGCCCGCTTTCTGCCCATCGTGGGGCCGCTGGCGATTGCCGGACTGCTGGCCGCCAAAAAGGCCGCCCCCGAAAGCAGCGGCACCCTGCGGGTGGACACCCCGGTCTTCGCCGGCATGCTGCTGAGCGTGATGGTGCTGCTGCAACTGCTGAACTTTGCCCCGGCCCTGGTGCTGGGCCCGGTGGCCGAACACCTCAGCCAGGGCCAGAGCACCCAGAGCGCCGCCAAGGACGTGACGAAATGACCGCCGCTCCCCAACCCCAGCCCGGCACCCCCCCCACCGCCAGGACGTCCATCTTCGCTCCTGACCTCGTGCGCGCCGCGCTGGTGGCGGCCGTGACCAAGCTCAGCCCGCGCCCCATGGCGAAAAACCCGGTGATGTTCGTGGTGTTCGTGGGCGCCGCCGTGACCCTGGTGCTCACGGTGCAGAGCATGGTCGCCGGGCGTCCCTGGGGCTACGAAGCCGCCGTGACGCTGCTGCTGCTGTTCACCGTGATCTTTGCCAATTTTGCCGAGGGACTGGCCGAGGCGCGCGGCAAGGCCCAGGCCAATGGCCTGCGCTCGGCGCGAGAGGACACCCCGGCGCGGCGCGTGGTGGACGGGCGCGAGGAAGTGGTGCCCAGCACCCGCCTGAGCCGGGGCGACGTGGTGGTGGTGAGCGCAGGCGAGATGATTCCCGCCGACGGCGAGGTGATTGAGGGCCTGGCCAGCGTGGACGAGAGCGCCATTACCGGCGAAAGCGCCCCCGTGATCCGCGAGGCGGGCACCGACCACAGCGGCGTGACCGGGGGCACCCGGGTGCTCTCGGACCGCATCGTGGTGCAGGTGACCAGCCAGCCCGGCGAGAGCTTTCTGGACCGCATGATCGCGCTGGTGGAAGGCGCCAGCCGCCAGAAGACCCCCAACGAACTGGCCCTGAGCATTCTGCTGGCCGCCCTGACCCTGGTGTTCCTGATCGTGGTGGCGACCCTGCTGCCCATGTCGCGCTTTGCGGGCGCCGAGGTGAACGTGGTGACGCTGGTGGCGCTGCTGGTGTGCCTGATTCCCACCACCATCGGCGGCCTGCTGCCGGCCATCGGGATTGCGGGCATGGACCGCGCCCTGCAGGCCAACGTGATTGCCAAGAGCGGCAAGGCCGTGGAGGTGGCGGGCGATGTGGACATCCTGCTGCTGGACAAGACCGGCACCATCACCATTGGGGACCGGCAGGCCACCCGCTTTGCCCCGCTGCCCGGCATCAGCGCCGAGCAGCTGGCGCGCGCCGCCGCCGTGGCCTCGCTGGCCGACCCCACCCCCGAAGGCAAGAGCATCGTGGCCCTGGCCCGGCAGCAGGGCGTGTACGCCGAAGAACCCACGAACGCCCAGTGGATTGAGTTCACCGCCCAGACCCGCATGAGCGGCGTGGACTATGCCAGCAGCGCGGGGCCGGTGAGCATTCGCAAGGGGGCCTCGGACCGCATGGCGCGGCTGGCAGCCGAGCGCGGCGCCCGCGTGCCCGCCGAACTCTCGCCGCTGGTGGACGAGGTGGCGCGCGGCGGCAGCACCCCGCTGGTGGTGATTGAAAACGAGCGCCTGCTGGGCGTGGTGGCGCTCTCCGACATCGTGAAGCCCGGCATGCGCGAGCGCTTTGAGCAGTTGCGGCGCATGGGCCTGAAAACGGTGATGATCACGGGCGACAACCCCCTGACCGCCGAGGCCATTGCCCGCGAGGCCGGCGTGGACAGCTTTCTGGCCGAAGCCACCCCCGAAGACAAGCTGGCGATGATCCGTGAGGAGCAGGGCCAGGGCAAGCTGGTGGCCATGATGGGCGACGGCACCAACGACGCCCCGGCGCTGGCCCAGGCCGATGTGGGGCTGGCGATGCAAAGCGGCACCCAGGCGGCCAAGGAAGCGGCCAACATGATTGACCTGGACTCGAACCCCACCAAGCTGATTGAGGTGGTGGAAATCGGGAAAGGTCTGCTGATGACCCGGGGCGCCCTGACCACCTTTTCCATTGCCAACGATGTGGCCAAGTACTTTGCCATTCTTCCCGCGCTGTTTGCCGCGCAACTGCCCGCCCTGGCCCCGCTGAACGTGATGGGCCTGCGCAGCCCCGAAAGCGCCATTCTGTCGGCCGTCATCTTCAACGCCCTGGTGATTCCGGCCCTGATTCCGGTGGCCCTGAAAGGGGTGCGCTACACCCCCGGCAGCGCCGACGCCCTGCTGGCCCGCAACCTGCTGGTGTACGGTCTGGGCGGCGTCCTGGTGCCGTTCGTGGGCATCAAGCTGATTGACCTGCTACTGGGGGCGCTGGGGGTGTGAGTGGGCGCTGAACCACGACGTGCGGCCCCGCCCTGCCGCTCCCCCTCGCCTGCCTCCTCTTCCCTGCCGCCTCTCGCTGACCTGTTCGGAGTTTGCCATGACCACACTGCCGCCAGCCGCTGCCTCTGCCCCCGACCACTCACCCCAACCCGGCTTTTTCTCGTGGCTGCGGTTCTCGCTGCTGTGGCTGGTGCTGGGGGGCGCCGCGTACCCCCTGCTGACCACCGTGACGGCCGGCGCGCTCTTTCCCTGGCAGGCGCAGGGCTCGCTGCTGCAGCAGGATGGGCGCGTGATGGGCTCGGCGCGGGTGGGGCAGCCGTTCAGCGGCGAGCAGTACTTTGTGGGCCGCCCCAGTGCGGCGGGGCGCGGCTACGACCCGGTGAACGCCTCGGGCAGCAATCTGGCGGTCAGCAACCCGGCGCTGCGCGGGCGGGTGCAGGCCGATGCCCAGGCCATCGCCGCGCGTGAGGGCGTCTCTGTCAGTCAGATTCCTGCCGATCTGGTCACGGCCAGCGGCAGCGGCCTGGACCCGCATATCTCGCCCGCCGGGGCCGAGCTGCAGGTGGCCCGGGTGGCGCGCGTGCGCGGCCTGGACGAAGCCCAGGTGCGCGCCCTGGTGGCCCGGTTCACCGAGCGCGGCCCGCTGGGACTGGGCCAGAGCGGGGTCAACGTGCTGCAGCTGAATCTCGCCCTGGACCAGCTGGCCCTTCAGCGCGCCCAGCCTGGGCAGGCCCCCTGACCCCCACCCGGCCGCGCCCGTGACCGACGCTCCCGACCCCATCCGGCTGCCCCCGCGCCGCCCCGCCCCGGAGACGGCGCGGGGGCGGCATAAGGTGTACGTGGGCATGGCCGCCGGGGTGGGCAAGACCACCCGCGCCCTGCACGAACTGCGCGAGCGCCTGCAGGGCGGCGAGGACGCCCTGATCGGCGTGCTGGAAACCCACGGCCGGGCCGACACCATCCGCGCGGCGCAGGGCCTGCCGCTGTTTGGGCGCCTGGAGCTGCGCCGGGGCGAGGTGACCCTGGGCGAACTGGACGTGGACGGCCTGCTGCGCCGCCGCCCCGAAACGGTGCTGGTAGACGAGCTGGCCCACACCAACGCCCCCGGCAGCGCGCGTGAAAAACGCTGGCAGGATGTCGAGGCGCTGCTGGCGGCAGGGATTAACGTGCTGTCCACGGTGAATGTGCAGCACCTGGAATCGCTGAACGACACCGTGGCCCGCCTGACCGGCGTGCGGGTGCGCGAGCGCCTGCCCGATCAGGTGCTGCGCGACGCCAACGAGCTGGTGCTCATTGACCTGCCCCCCGACGACCTGCGCGCCCGCCTGCGCGCGGGCAAGGTGTATGGCCCGGAGAAAATCGAGCAGGCGCTGAGCCACTTCTTTACCGTGCCCAACCTCACGGCCCTGCGCGAGATCGCGCTGCGGCAGGTGGCCAACGCGGTGGAAATGGAAGCCCCGGCCGGCGAACCCGGCGTGCAGGAGCGGGTGGTGGTGGCGGTCTCGGCGGCCCCCACCGCCGCGCGCCTGATTCGCCGGGGCGGGCAGCTGGCCGAGCGTCTGCGCGGCGAACTGCATGTGGTCACGGTGCGCCCGGCGCGTCTCAGCCCCGAACAGGGGCGGCTACTGGACACCTTCCGGGCCGTCACGGCGGCGCTGGGCGGCCACTTTGAGGTGCTTGACCCTCAGGGCAGCGTGGCGCAGACACTGGTGCGCTACGTGCAGGGCTGCCACGCCACGCAGGTGGTGCTGGGCGAAAGCCGCCGCTCGCGCTGGGAAGAGTGGTGGCGCGGCGACATCATCAAGACCGTGCTGCGCGACACCCGCAAGGTGGACGTGTACGTGATCACGCGGGAGTAGCCAGGGGGGTCGGACCTCGGCGTGCCTGCGCCGACTGGCGGATGCCGGATGCCCTGCGCGCTGCCTACACTCGGCAGATGAGCCTGCTGAATCCCTGGGGGCTGCCCGACGACGCCGGGTACGACACTTTCAGCGCCCTGCACGCCCAGGCGCTGGCGCCGTGGCAGCTGGCCCTGGAAGACATCCGGGCGCGGCACGGCCTGCCCGGCGGCCCCTTCACCCGCTTTGTCCTGGGCAAGAACGCGGTCTTCGGGTGCGGCGAGGTGGTGGTCAAGCTGGTGCCGCCCATCTGGGCCGGGGACGCGGCGCGCGAGGCAGCGGCGCTGCGGGCTGTGCAGGGCCGCCTGCCCCTGCCCACGCCCGAGCTGCTGGCGACGGGGCGGCTGGGGCGCTGGGCCTATCTGGTCACGGCCCGGCTGCCTGGGCGCCCACTGGCCGAGGTCTGGCGCGACCTGGACGTGCCTGGCCAGACGCGGCTGGCCGGGCAACAGGCCGAGCTGCTCCTCGCCGTGCAGGCGCTGCCCCCCCCGCCGAAACTGCACTTCGACTGGCCGGGGTTGCTGTTGCGGCAGGGCCTGGAGCTCCACGCCGCCCTGCAGGCCCCCCCGGCGCTGGCCCAGGCCGCCGAGGCCTTTCTGCAGGACGTGAGCTGGAATGGCCCCGGGTTTGGCCGCGCGCCCGTCTTTCAGCACGGTGACCTGAACTTTCTGAACCTGCTGGTCGAGGAACGCGGGGGCCAGATCACGCTGAGCGCCCTGATGGACTGGAGTGACGCCCGAAGTGGCCCCGCCGCGCACGACCTGATCTCACCAGCCGTCAACCAGTTCCGGCGCTGGCCGCAGGCCCGCCGCGCGTGGGCCGGGGTGCTGGCCCCCACGCCCGAGGACCGGCGGGAAGCCACCGCACGGGCCCTGCTCTACTACCCCGACGACTGGAACGCCATTCTGGCCGATCTGGGGGCGGCGCAGGCCACCTCCTGGGAGGACGTGGGGGACATGCTGTTCGGCACAACTTAAGCCAAAGCCGTGTTCAGGCCCAGCAGGGCGGGCAATCCGGCCAGGGTCTGCACCTGCGGCACCGCCGGGTTGGGCGCCGGGTGCCCCGGGCGGTTCACCCACACCGCGCGCAGCCCGGCGGCCAGGGCCCCGGCCACATCGTTCGCCCAGGAATCCCCCACCATCACCGCCTGCGCCGGGGCCACCCCCAGCGCGGCGCAGGCGGCGTGGTAGGCGCGCGGGTCTGGTTTGGGGGCTGGCATATCCTCCACACACAGCAGGGCGTCCACCAGCCGGTGCAGGTCAACATGGGCCAGTTTCTCGGCCTGCACGTCTCGCACGTAGTTGGTCAGGACAGCCACCTTCAGCCCGGCCGCCCGCAACGCGCGCAGCAGGTCGGCAGCGCCCTCCAGCGGAGCCCACGCCTGCCGGTAGGCGGCGCGGTAGAGCCGGGTGGCCGCCTCACCGTCTGGCGCCGGCACGCCTAAGTCGCCCAGCAGCCGGGAAAAGCGCAGCACGCGGGCGCCGTGGGCATCTACCTCGCCCCGGAACAGCAGCGGATCAATGGCGCGGATGTGGGCGGCGTGGCGGGTAAACAGCTCCTGGGGCGTACAGGTCAGCCCGTGGGCGGCGGCCAGCGCCTGCAAACCCGCCCGGGTACACGCGGTGTCGTCGAACAGGGTGTCGTCCAGATCCAGAATCACGGCCTGGGGGGCGGGAGGGCGCAGGGCAGACACGCACGCAGTCTAGGCGGGGCAATGGGTGACCTGAAGGGCAGGGCGCTGCCAGCAGAACCCAGAGCAACCCTGGAGATCTACCTTCAGAGGCTCCAGGACGAACGAAGGACGTGTCTGTCCACAACAGCCGCGTGGGCGGCATGAAGGAGTGAGCCCCGGGGTGGAGCGGGCAGCCGCACCGCCGGCGATCCTTCCCAGCCCCGGTCACCCGCCCTCCTGCCGGCCTTTTTCTCGCCCCTATACTTCAGCGCGTGACGCCGCCTGTCCTCATTCGCCCGGCCACCCCGGACGACGCCGCCTTTGCCGCGCCGCTCATTCAGGCGACCATTGGCCGCATTAGCTGGGCGCTGACGGGCACACAGAGCGATGAGGCGGCGGCCCAGGTCATCCAGGCCCACTGGGCGCAGCCTGGGCACCGCCTGAGCTTTGCGCAAACGCGGGTGCTGGAAGGCCGTGGGCAGCCGCTGGGGCTGGCCGTGGCCTACCCCGGGGCCGACGCCTGGGCGCTGGACGAACCCTGGCGCGCCCGCCTGCGGGCTCTGGGCCAGCCGGACGACATAGAGAGTGAGGGCACACCCGGCGAACTGTACCTGGACACGCTGGCCGTGGTGCCCAATGCGCGCGGGCAGGGCCTGGGGGCCCGGCTGCTGGCGGACACCGCCCACTGGGCTGCCGGGCTGGGCCTGCCCCGGGTGGGGCTGCTGGTGGAGGCCGACAATCCGGCCGCGCGCCTGTACGCCCGCGCGGGCTTTCGCCCGGTGGGCACGCGGCGGCTGGCGGGGGGCACCTACACGCACCTCGTGCGCCCTGTCTCTCCTCCTTCGGAGTGACCCCGCCCCTGCGCGTGGGCGTTATCCTCGGCAGCGTGCGCGCCGCTGTCGTTGTTCTGGTTGCCCTGGCGGGTGTGGGCGCCCTGCTGGCCCCTGCCGTTCCCTTTCTGAGCCGCTACGGCACCCTGCCCAAAAAAGCGGATGGCCCCGTTAATGTCCTACTGGCCGGCGTGGACGTGAACTACGACGACACGGCCCCAGTCTGGCCCTACCCCGCCAAGCCCGAAAATTACAATGGCCGCACCGATACCATCATGCTGGCGCAGGCGTGGCCGGACGGCCGCGTGAACCTGCTGAGCATCCCACGCGACTCCTGGGTGAATATCCCTGGTTACGGCTGGGGCAAGATCAACGGCGCCAACGCGCATGGCGGCCCCGGGATGCTGGTGCGCGCCGTCGAGAGCCTGACTGGCTTGCGGGTGGATGCCCACGCCCTCCTGAGCCTGAACGCCCTGCCCGCCCTGACCGACGCGGCCGGCGGCGTGACCGTGGACGTGCAGCAGGCCATGAAGTACGACGACAAGGCCGGCAACCTCCACATTGATCTGAAACCGGGCCGCCAGCGCCTGAACGGCGAACAGGCGGTGGGCTTTCTGCGCTTTCGCAAGGACAACCTGGGCGATATTGGCCGCATTGCCCGCCAGCAGCAGTTTCTGGGGGCCCTGGCCGCGCAGTCGAAAAACCCGCTGCACTGGTGGCGCCTGCCCGCCATGGTGGGTGCGGCGGACCGCAACATGAAAACCAACCTCAGCCGGGCGCAGGTGGCGGCCCTGCTGGGCGCGGCCCTGGGGGGGGTGAAGCTGCAAACCTTCAGCGTGCCCGGCGATTTCGGTGCCGGCGGCACCTGGGCGGTGGACCGCGCCGCGCTGCAGGCCACTGTTGCCAAGCACTTCCGCGACCCCAACGACCCGCGCACCCTGGGCGTGGCCGTGGTGAACACCGACGCCCCAGACGGCAGCGCCCGGCGCCTGAAAGCCCGCCTGGAAGCCCTGGGCTACACCAACGTCTGGATCGTGAACGAGGCGCGCGCCCCCGCCACCACCACCGCCACAGGCGAGGCCGCCGCGCGGGTGCTGCAGGACGTGGGCCACGGCGCCGTCTCACAGGCCGCCGGAGCCCCCGGCGCCGACGTGACCGTGCGTCTGGGCAACGACACCCCGGGCGAGTAAAGGGAGCCGCGAGGACCCATCCATTCTGTCTAGACACCCGTTTCTGAAACGATTTAGCCAGCTGGCCCCACCTGTTACCCTGCCCGCATGACCCCCTCTCTGAGCGGCGAACTGAAGTGGTGGCAGAGCGGCATCATTTACCAGATCTACCCGCGCTCCTTTCAGGACGACAGCGGCGACGGCGTGGGCGACCTGCGCGGCATCACGCGGCGCCTGCCCTATGTGGCCAGCCTGGGGGTGCAGGCGGTGTGGCTCTCCCCCATCTTCCGCAGCCCCATGCGCGACTTCGGCTACGACGTGGCCGACTACTGCGACATTGATCCCCTGTTCGGCACCCTGGCCGACTTTGACGCGCTGGTGGCCGAGGCCCACCGCCTGGGCCTGAAGGTGATGCTGGACTATGTGCCCAACCACACGTCCTCAGACCACGCGTGGTTTCAGGCGGCGCTGAGCGGCCAGGGCAGCGACAAGCGCGACTGGTACGTGTGGCGCGATCCGGCCCCGGACGGCGGCGTGCCCAACAACTGGAAGTCCTTTTTCGGCGGCCCGGCCTGGACGCTGGATGAGGCGAGCGGCCAGTACTACCTGCACCAGTTTCTGCCCACCCAGCCGGACCTGAACTGGCGCAACCCCCTGGTGCGGGAGGCCATGTTCGAGGTGCTGCGCTTCTGGATGCGCCGGGGCGTGGACGGCTTCCGGGTGGACGTGATCTGGCTGCTGGCCGAGGACGAGCGCTTTCTGGACGAGCCGGAAAACCCCGAGTGGAAAGAAGGCCAGCCCGAGCACTGGCGCCTGCTGCACCCCTACACGCAGGACCAGCCGGAAACCCACGAGTACATCCGCCAGATGCGCGCGGTGCTCGATGAATTCGAGGACCGCATGATGGTGGGCGAGATTTACCTGCCGGTGGAACAGCTGCTGCCCTACGCGGGAACCGCAGACGCCCAGATGGTGCACCTGCCTTTCAACTTCCACCTGATCCTGATGCCCTGGCGCCCGGAAGCTGTGCGCGCCTTTGCCGACAGCTACGACGCCGCGTGCCGGGCAGCGGGCACGTGGCCCAACTGGGTGCTGGGCAATCACGACCAGCACCGCTTCAAGACCCGCCTGGGGCCGGGGCAGTACCGGGTGGCCCAGACCCTGCTGCTGACCCTGCGCGGCACACCCACCGTGTACTACGGCGACGAGATTGGCATGGAGAACGTGCCGGTGCCCCCCGAGCGCATGGTGGACCCGGCCGGTTTGCAGCAGCCAGACGTGCCCGGCGCCAGCCGCGACCCCGAACGCACGCCGATGCCCTGGGACGCGGGCGAGAACGCCGGCTTCAGCGCGCCTGGCACCACCCCGTGGCTGCCCCTGGGCGACGACGCCGCGCAGCGTCATGTGGCCGCCCAGGAAGCGGACCCCCACAGCGACCTGCACTACTTCCGCGCCCTGACCCGCCTGCGCGCCGCCCACCCGGCGCTGGTGGGCGGCAGCTACCGCAGCGTGGACGCGGGCGAGGATGTCTTCGCCTTTGTGCGCGAGGGTGGCGGCGAGCGCCTGACGGTCCTGCTGAACTTCAGCGGCCAGAGCCAGGACCTGGGCGAGCTGACCGGGGGCCAGACCCTGCTGAGCAGCCAAGGTGACGCGCCCGCCAGCGGCGCGCCCCTGCGCCCCCACGAGGCCCGCATCCTGCGCTGAAGAAAGCAGGACGGGGACGGGCGGCTTCTGCGGAGGCCGCCCGTTTCTGGTGGAAGGAGGGGGAGAGGGGGTTGGCCGTTAAATTTGACGGCCGCCGGCCTCAACCAGCGTCCAGAGACCGCGCTGGTGGCTGTTTCTTCCTTCTTGATCTCATCAAGGGTTCGGACAGGTTCAGCAACTCGCCTGGTGCGGTCTGGCAGTTTTTGCTCCTCCCCCCTTGAGGTGGCCTCGTGGCTCTGTGCCGCAGGGGTTGGGGTCAGCGTTCCACACAGTCTTTCCGCTGCTGCGCCTTCCCCCACCTTGAACCCTGGCCGAAGCCTTGCGCATAGCGACAGCCTGGGTGTTGGAAACGCCCCTCCAAGCTACCCACGCCCTACTCTTTCTCAGGGCCAAACTCGGTACGTCCCGGGGCAACTCTAAATTTTTCCCTGCTCTCCGCTCTCAGTACGGCAGGCCCGCCAGGCGCAGCAGTTCCTGGCGCACCTCGGCGGCGTCGGCGGGGCGTTCGCGGCGCTCGGGGTGGGTCAGGGTCAGGTGCAGGGCGCCCAGGGGATCGGGGGTCAGGGGGTAGGGCTCTTCGGGGTCGGGGAGCGACCCGTGCAGCCCCCAGCCCAGCAGCACGCCCACACCGTACAGATCGCTTTCCGGGCCCAGGGGCTCGCCACGCGCCGCCTCGGGGCTCTGGAAGGCGGCGGTGCCCATGCGCGTGGGGGTGCTGAACGATTCGAAGGCGGGGCCCGACAGATCGTAGTCCACCAGCTTGGCGCGGCCGTCGTCTTCCACAATCACGTTTTCGGGCTTGATATCGCGGTGCACCAGTCCCAGGCTGTGCAGATAGCCCAGGGCGTCCAGCAGGTGCACCAGGGTCAGCAAGAAAGGGCGGCGCTCGGTAGAAGCGGCGGGGCGCTGACTGTAGCGCCCAAACAGCACCTCGCCGCGCGCCAGGGTGCTGATCAGGGCGGGCTGATCATCCACAGTGGTGCGGGCGATCACGCGGACCAGCCGGGGGTGGTCAAGGTGGTGGCCATGCTGGTACTCGCGGTCGGCGTAGCCTGCGAGGTGCGCCGGAAAGATCTTCACGGCGCAGGGCTGCCCCGTGCGGTCCACCGCGAAATACACCAGACTGTGCGAACCCCGGCCCACCGGCCGGACCAGTCGCACACCGTCTCCCACCACCTGACCCGCCAAAGGCATCGGCTTTCAAACTACACCACATCGGGGGGGGTGCGCTTCTCCCCTCCGGGGGCAGGGGGCGGGGGGCCGGTGTCTAGAATTCGGCCATGACCACAGAGCACTGCACCACCCAGGCGTGGACACGGGGCCCCCAGGAATGCGCGTGAGCTGGGCCCACCTTGCTTTCAGAAGCGGCAGGGAAGGGCCTTCATCGGCTGCTCCATCGCCACAGTGCCGTCTTTTCACGTCTGGCTTGCCGGCTCAGCGGGGGTCCGTATGAAGGGCTACGGCCTGGTGCTGGGCGGCGGCGGCGCGCGTGGGCTGGCGCACATTGGCGTGTGGGAGGTGCTGGAAGCCCACAGCCTGAAACCGGCGGTGGTGGCGGGCACCAGCATGGGCGGGCTGGTGGGGGCCTTTATTGCGGCTGGCTACAGCGCCGCCGAGCTGGAGCGGCTGGCCCGGGGCGTGTCGTGGCGGCGCCTGCTGGACCTGCGGCCCACCCCGGGGCTGATCCGGCAGTCGGCCTTCAGCGCGTGGCTGGCGCAGCACCTGCCCGCTACCTTCGAGGAGCTGCCCACGCCGCTGGCGATCACCGCCACCGACCTGCTGTCGGGGCGCGCGGTGTACCTCACGCGCGGCAACCTGCACGACGCCCTGCGCGCCACCACGGCCTATCCCGGCGCCCTGGAACCCGTGCCCTACGAGGACCTGCTGCTGTCCGACGGCGGGATTCTGAACCAGCTGCCAGTGGACGCCGCGCTGTTTCTGGGCGCGCGGCGGGTGCTGGCGGTGAATGTCACGGCCCCCGATCCTCTGGAATTAGAGGGGCGGCGCGTGCTGCCGCTGCCCTGGCGCCGGGGGGCCTCGCTGGGGCCGGTGCGCGCCCTGCGCCGCGCCGTGGAAATCATGCAGGCGCAGCTGACGGACGCCCGCGTGAACCTCTACCGCCCGGACGTGCAGCTGCGCCCGCAGCTGGGCGACATCGACCTGATGACCTTTCACCGCGCCGAACAGGCCATTGCCGCCGGGCGGACCTCGGCGCTGGGCCAGCTGCCGCGCCTGCTGACGCTGCACAGCGCGCCCGCGCTGCCGGACGCCTGAAGCCTCCGGGGCCCTCCCGCCGCGCGCCTGCCCCGTCCGCTATGCTGCGCGGTGCATGACCAGACCTGAGAAGCCCGCCCTGAGCCCCCTTCAGAAGTTGTGGAAGGAAGTGCTGGAACCCATCGTGTTTGCGGTGGTGATCACGCAGTTTGTCGCCACGCTGGTGGGGGTGGACGGCGTGAGCATGATGCCCAACCTGCGTGACCGCGAGCGCGTGTTCGTGCCCAAGTACGAAACGTGGCTGCACAAGGCGGGCATTGGCGACTTCAAGCGTGGCGACATCCTGATTTTCAAGCCGCCCCGCGAGGCCAGCGCCAAGATTGGCAACCTGAACAAGGCCGCGCCCCTGAACCTGTGGACCTACCGGCCCTTTCTGATCAAGCGCCTGATTGGCCTGCCCGGCGACACCATCCGCATTCAGGGCGGCGAGGTCACGGTCAACGGCGTGCCGCTGGACTCGGGCTGGACCACCGACTTCTGGAAGGCCCAGGGCTGCTGGGACACGGAGAGCCCAGTGGCGAATCTGGCGCAGTCTTCGGGCATTGGGGGGTACACCACGGGCGTGGTGGAAGACCAGGAGACCTTCACCGTGCCGGCCGGCCACTACTACGTGATTGGCGACAACCGCACCGCCACCGGTTCGGAGGACTCGCGCATCATCGGGCCGGTGCCCCGGCGCGACGTGGCGGGGCGCGCGGCAGCCGTGGTGTGGCCCATCATGCGCAAGGTGAACGTCAAGTACGACTGCGAGGGCGGCAACAAGCCCGAATACAGCGGCGACAGCGTGCTGAACTGGCGGGTGCTGGGCCGCCCGGCTGCCTTCAGCGAGTTGCAGAACGCCCTGAACCGCTAAGCCCCAGCCCCCCGCAGCCCCGCACCGCTGCAACCACGCCGCCCCAGGCCACCCCGGGGCGGCGTTTTCTGGGCCCCAGCTGCCCACCAACGGTTCAGCCCCTTTGAGCGCTCTGCGGAGAACAGGCGGACGGGTACACGTTTTCCCCTTATACCGGACTCCTCTGATTTCAGAAGCGCAGGGGTGCTTTTCCGCCGCCCGAGTCCCGCATGTGCGTGTTCGCGCGGCGCGCCCGCTCACCCCTCTCCGGCGACTCACCTGGGTTCCGTATGACAAGAGATTCGGGGATCCCCGCCGGAGAAGGTGGGGCCTGGAAAGCGGCGCTACGACAGTCAGGTGAGTGTGTCTAGCGTCCCAGACGACATTTCTTTCATGGCCTTCTTGCCCAGCTCAACTTTTCTCCGCCCCATCGCCCCACCCCCCGCTGGTTTTATTCACCCTCATGGCCTGCAAGCCCCCTGTGAGAACGGCGTTCCTATCCTGAACCGCATGAGCCGCGCCACCGATCACAGCCCCCTGGGCCCGGCGACCCTGGCGGCCCTGGACGCGCAGATTGCCCAGGCCGACGACCTTGTGGTGGTGGACCCAGCCCGGGCCGAGGCGCTGGCCCGCGCGGCAGCGGCCCAGGCCCAGGGGCTGAATCTGCCGCTCCAGGCAGGCCGCGCCGTGGTGCTGCTGGGCGCCACGCTGTTTTTTCAGGCCCGGTATGACGAAGCCCTGCAGGCCTTTGGGCAGGCGCTGGTGACTGCGCGGCAGTGCGGCGACGCCCCGCTGGAAGCGCGGGCCCTGAACGGCCTGGGCAATGTGGTCAGCCACCAGGGGGACTACGCCGGGGCGCTGGAATACTTCCTGAACAGTTCGCAGGTGGCGCAGGCCAGCGGCGACGAACAGGGCCGGGTGCGGGTGCTGAACAACATTGCCGCCGTGTGGGCCGAACTGGGCGAGCACGCCAGCGCCCTGGAAGCCCACCAGGAGGTGGTGGCCGTGGCCGCGCGCCTGGAGGACCGCAGCCTGCACAGCAGCGCCAGCGTGAACGTGATGGTGGACCACAACGCCCTGGGCGAGCACGAGCACGCCCTGGCGATGGCCGACACCCTGCTGCCCCGGCTGCTGGAGAGCGAGATGCGCCAGCACATGGTGGTCACCCAGGCCTACCGGGCCCACAGCCTGCTGCACACCGGCCAGTTGGAAGCCGCCCAGGCCGTGATCCAGGACACCCTGCCGCTGGCCCAGGCCATTGCCGAGCAGGCGCACGCGTGCCTGCTGCTGCTGATGCAGGGCCTGATTCTCCAGCGCCAGGGGCGACCCGCGCAAGCCCTGGCGCCCCTGG
The DNA here is from genome assembly GCF_019693445.1 of Deinococcus aquaedulcis. Classification (NCBI taxonomy): domain Bacteria; kingdom Thermotogati; phylum Deinococcota; class Deinococci; order Deinococcales; family Deinococcaceae; genus Deinococcus; species Deinococcus aquaedulcis. The sequence goes on from NZ_JAHRBL010000003.1 coordinate 109,079, forward strand.
AACGCGCCCTGGCCCTGGCGCGCGAGCACGGCATTGGGCGCCAGGAGCAGGACGCCCTGGAAGCCCTGAGCGAGGTGCGTGAGGCCCTGGGCGACCTGGGCGGCGCCCTGGCCGATCTGCGCGCCCACCACGCCCTGGAACGCCGCATTCACGCTGAAGCGGTGGACCGCAAGACCAAGTTTCTGACCGCACAGTTTCAGCTCGAAGCCCTGCGCCGCGAAGCCGAGCAGGAGCGCCAGCGTGCCCAGCAGCTGCAGCAGGACCACGCCGCGCTACAGGAAGACCACGCCCTGCTGGCCCACCGCGCCGCCCACGACCCGCTGACCGGGCTGGCCAACCGCGCCCACTTCCAGGCGGCGGCTGAACAGGCGCTGCGCCGCGCGTCCAGTGCTCCCGTAGGCCTGCTGTTTCTGGACCTGGACGGCTTCAAGGCCGTGAACGACACCCTGGGCCACGACGCGGGCGACGACCTGTTGCGGCAGGTGGGCGCGCGCCTGCGCGCCGGGGTGCGCCGCGAGGATCTGGTGGCCCGCCCCGGCGGCGACGAATTCACGGTGCTGCTGCCCGGCCTGCGCCGCCCCGACGACGCCCACCGGGTGGCCCGCCAGCTGCTGCAGCGGCTCGCAGAGCCCTTCACGGTGCAGGGGGAAGTCGTGCGCATCAGCGCGTCGGTGGGGGTGGCGGTGGCGCCGCACGACGGCCAGGATTTCGCCGCCCTGCACCGCCGCGCCGATGAAGCCATGTACCGCGTGAAGCGCAGCGGCAAGAACGCCGTGCAGGGGGCGGACATAGGCACCCAGCCCGACCAAGACGGTCCCTCCTGAAGGGCTGTGGGGTGGAGGCGGCCAAAACAGCGGTGTGAACCGTCCTATGACCCCAGGTTGGACTGGGCCACCGCTGCGAACCCAGACTCGCGGGCCGGGAAGTCCTTAAGGCTGCCAGGAGCGCAGCCGGGTCCGCCCTGACGAATGGGGCCACTCACCACCCCACCACCACGCGCGGGAAGGTCGCCGGTTTCCCCTCTTCCAGCCGTGGCGACCCTTCCCAAACCACGCAGCCCTTCACCGGCACCGCCGCAGCGCCATACTGCCGGCATGATCTCTGAGGCTTTACCTTCTCGGCTGCGGGTGGCGGTCGTGGGTGTGGGGGGCGTTGGCGGGTACTTTGGGGGCCGCTTGGCCCAGGCAGGCCACGAGGTCACCTTTGTGGCGCGCGGCGCGACCCTGGCGGCCCTGCAGACACAGGGGCTGCGGGTGTTCAGTGCCCTGGGCGACTTCACCGTGCAGCCGGCGCGCGCCACCGACGACCCCGGCCATGTGGGCGAGGTGGACGCCGTCCTGGTGGCTGTCAAAGCGGGGCAGATCCCACACGTGGCCCACACCCTGAACCCTCTGCTGGGCCCGGGCACCGCTGTGCTCCCCATGCAAAACGGCGTGGAAGCGGCAGATCAGCTGGCTGCGGCCCTGGGCGAAGCGTTCGTGCTGGGCGGGCTGTGCCGCATCATCAGCGCCATTGAGGCGCCCGGGGTGATCCGGCATTCGGGCGGGCACCCCAGCGTGACGTTTGGAGAATTCAGTGGCCAGCGCAGCGACCGGGTGCAGCGCCTGCAGCAGGCCTTTGAAGCGGCGGGCGTCACCGTGGACCTCCCCACAGACATCCGCGTGGCGATCTGGGAAAAGGCGCTGTTCGTGTCCTCACTGGGCGCCGTGGCGGCCGTGGCCCGCGCCACGATTGGCGAACTGCGCGCCCTTCCCGAAACCCGGGCACTGATCGAACGGGCCATGCAGGAGGTGGCGACCGTGGCCCACGCGCGTGGCGTGCCGCTCCCCGGGAACGCCGTGGCGGCGGCGCTGGCCTTTGTTGATGCCTTGCCCGCCGCTGGCACCACGTCCCTGCAGCGGGATATAGAGGCCGGGCGGCCCTCCGAACTGGACGCCCAACTGGGCGCCATCGTGCGCCTGGGCCGCGAAGCCGGGGTGCCCACGCCGGTGTACGACTTCGCGTGGCGCTGCCTGCTGCCCCAGGAACGCCGCGCCCAGCCACTCAGTGGCTAGGGGCGCCTTGCGTCAACCCTCACCGCCTTCCAGCAGCTCCACCTGCCGCCCATCTGGGTCCTGCACGAAGGCCATGTCGCGCCCACTTGGGCTGGGCTGCAGGTCGCGGGTTACGGTCACGCCGGCCGCCCGCAGGTCCGGCAACAGGGCGCGCAGGCCCTGAACATGCAGGGCAATGTGCTCGGCCCAGTGGGGATGGGGCGCGGGCACTTCCCCACTCACCTCGAAGAATTGCAGGCGGCCCTCGCCCAGGCGCACCACCGCGCGGCCATAGCCTTCAGGGGTGGTGAGCTGCTTTTCGACCACGCCGCCCAGGCGGGTGTAAAAGGCCAGGGTGGCGGCCAGATCGCGGGTCAGGAAGGAGACGTGTTTCAGCATGGGCCCCAGGGTATACGCCCGGGAGGGTACGCTCGGGGCATGGCTCCCCCACCCTGGCACCTGCGTGGCCGCGCCTGGATGGCCGTCTATGCCCGGCCCCAGCCCGGCGCAGTGCTGCTGGTGCGCTACAGCCACTCGCCCGTGGGCCCCTACGACGAGGTGATGTGGGTGGCCCTGGGCGCCCCCAGCCCGGCCGGGCCACGCCCACAGGTGACGCGCATTGCGGTGAGCACGCCGCAGAGCGTGACCTGGGGCCGGGCGAACTGGGGCATTCCCAAAACGCTGGCCCGCTTCGAGTGGCTGGGCACGCCAGAGCGCGGGCAGGTGCGCATTCAGGAGGAAGGCCGCCCGCTGGCCCACCTCGCGTTTCAGGGCTTTGGCCCGGCGCTGCCGGTGTCTGCGGTGCCCGTTCCGGCCCCCTGGCGCACCCTGGCCCAGCCCCGGCTGGACGGCGAAAACGGCTGGTGGCTGACCCGGGTGGGCCTGACCGGCCGCGTGCAACCCGCCCGCCTGAGCGTGGTGGACGCGGGGGCCCTGCGCCTGGGGCTGGACCGCGTGCGGCCCCTGGTGACGGTGGCGGTGCCGTCGGGCCACCTGCACTTTCCGGTCCCCACGCCTGCCTGACCGGTCGTTCGGGGTCAACCATCCCCGGGGCGCGGTGGAATAGTGCCGGATATGGAATACCGCAAGTTGCTGGGCACCGACCTGACCGTGAGCGCGGTGGGCTTTGGCGTGTGGACCGTGGGGACCACGTGGTGGGGCGTCAAGGACGAGGCGATGGGCAAGGCGCTGCTGAGGCGGGCCTTTGACCTGGGCATCACTTTCTTTGACAACGCCGACACCTACGCCTCGGGCCGCGCCGAGGAGCTGCAGCGCGAGGCCCTGGGGGAGCTGCGCGACCAGATCGTGATTGGCACGAAGTTCGGCTACGACATCTACAACCACCCCGACCGCCCCGGGCAGCAGGAGCGCCCCCACGACTGGTCGCCGGCCCACCTGCGCCGCGCGCTGGAAGGCAGCCTGAAGCGGCTGGGCACCGACCGCATTGACTACTACCAGCTGCACAACCCCCGCATGGACGCCATCCTGCGCGACGACCTGTGGGCCGAACTGGACCGGGCCAGGGCCGAGGGCCTGATTCTGGCCTACGGCACCGCCCTGGGCCCGGCCCAGCACGAGCGCCAGATTGAAGAGGGCATAGCCAGCGTGCGTGACCGCCGCGCGCCCACCCAGATCATCTACAACCTGCTGGAACAGGCGCTGGGCGAGCAGATTCTGCCCGTGGCCGAGGAGGTGGGCGTGGGTGTGATGGCCCGCGTGCCGCACGCCTCGGGGCTGCTGGAGGGCTACATGAGCCTGGACACCGAATTTGAACCCGGCGACCACCGCAACTGGCGCATGACCACCAACGCCCGCCGCAAGGCCTGGATGGAAGACGGCCTGAAAAAGGTGGAGCAGTTGCAGGGCGCCTTCGTGGAGGGCCGGGGCCGCACCATTGGCCAGCTGGCCATTCAGTTCGCCCTGCGCTCTCCGGCAATGGCGAGCGTGCTGCCCAACATCTATTCTGAAGACGGGCTGCGCGAGTACGCCGCCACCTTCGACGCCGCGCCCCTGACCGACGAGGAGTTCGAAGGCATTCAGACGCTCTACCGCGCCAACTTCGGCATGACCCATGACCTGCGCGGTCAGGTGGTGGCCCAGTGAGCGGCGAGCGGACAGAAGGCCAGCGCCCCGAGGGTCAGCGGCCAGAAGGCGCGCTGCCCGCTGCCGCTGGCGGGCGCCCCGGCGGCGCCCCCGGTGGCCGCCCGAAGATGATGGTGGACCTGGACCCCAGCGGGCAGGTGACGCAGAGAGAACCCGACCGCGCCCAGCGCCAGTTTCTGAACTACGCCTTTTTCAAGCTGGACCCCGCCTTTCGCCGCCTGCCCCACGCCGAGCGCGAGGAGTTGAAGGCCGAGTTCCTGGCCGCTGCCCAGGACTGGGTGGACGAGGCACAGGCCGAGCAGGGCCTGATTCAGCGGCCCTACTCGCTGGTGGGCGTGCGCGGCGACGTGGATTTCATGCTGTGGCGCATCGCTTTTGACGTGCGCGAGTTTCAGGATGCCCAGGCCCGGCTGAACCGCACCCGTCTGATGGGCTACCTGTCGCAGCCGTACAACTTCGTGTCCATGAACAAGCGCAGCCAGTATGTCAACCGCGTGGAGGGCAGCGGGCACGGTCTGGAAATTCTGCCGGGGCAGGGCAAATTCCTGTTCATCTACCCCTTCGTGAAAACGCGGGCGTGGTACGACCTGACCCCCCACAGCCGCCAGGGCATGATGGACGAGCACATCTACGCCAGCGGCCCCTTCAAGGGCGTGCGCATCAACACCAGCTACTCCTACGGCATTGACGACCAGGAATTCGTGGTGAGCTTCGACTCCGACCACCCGCAGGAATTTGTGGATCTGGTGCACCGCCTGCGCTACACCGAAGCCAGCATGTACACCCTGCAGGACACGCCCATGTTCACCTGCGTGAAGAAAGACCTGGCCGAGGTCCTGAACGACCTGGGCTGAAGCCAGCCGCTACCACGTCCATCCCGGGACTGCCCTGGGATGGACGTTTTGCTGTTCAGGGCTCACACTCCTGCTCATCATGACCGCCGATGCGCTCTTTACCGTTCCCCGCCTTCAGCCCGCAGAGGTTGGCGCGTGGGTGGACACCTGGCTGCGCCAACCGGGCGGCAATCTGGGGCTGGCCGATGGGCTGCGGCTAGCCCCTCGTCAGTGGGAAGGCCCGCTGCCGGTGGCTATTGCCGCCCTGCGGCGGGCCTGTGGGCCCGAACCCGAGATGGAATACCCGGAACCCACCGTGCGGTGGACCGCCCGGCTTGACGCGCTGATGCAGGCCCACCAGCGGGGAGCCCGCTTTGCCCCGCTGATCGTGCAGCGCCGGGGAGACGTGCTCTCCGTGCGCGACGGCAACCACCGCCTGGGGGCGCTGGAACAACTTGGGGGAACCGAAGCCTGGGTGCTTATCTGGTCGGACGGCGTGGGCTGAGAACCACAAAAACCTGCGGCGGTACGTGACGACAGGCCAAAGGCCACACCCTTCCGTCAGGGTGTGGCCTTTCCCCCTGCAGGCGAGCTCGGGGGGCAGATGGTTTCATACGGACTGCCGTCCATTTCCGTCACATCCAGAAAAGAACTGGATGTTCCCCGCCTTTGGCGCTGTGCCAGCCCAATTCCCGGAAATCCGTGTTTTCTCCCTCTCCCTCTGCTGCGCAGCTGATTCAGTCCGGTCAAATAAATTCCGTAACACGTGACGGAATTTTCCGGAAGTCGTATCAGGCGGTTAGCACAGCGATGGCCCGTTCCAGGGTTTCATCATCAATCTGGTGGTGCAGCACAAACCGCACCGAATCCGGGCCCAGGGCATTGGCCAGGACGCCCTGCTCAGCCCAGGTGGCGGCCCGCTGGGCGGCGTTCGGCACAGCGGCGTACACGATGTTGGTCTGCACGGCAGCCAGATTCACGCTGAAACCGGCGTTCACCAGGGCCTCGGCCAGCACGCGGGCGCGGCGGTGGTCTTCGGCCAGCCGGGCGGGGCCTTCCCGCAAGGCCACCAGCGCGGCGGCGGCCAGCACGCCCGCCTGCCGCATCCCGCCGCCCATCATCTTGCGGTAGCGGTGCGCCTGTTTCATGGCCGCCGCCGAGCCGGTCAGGACACTCCCCACCGGCGCGCCCAGCCCCTTGCTGAGGCACACGCTGACGGTGTCGAACATGCCCGTCACTTCGCGGAGTTCCACGCCCAGCGCCACCGCCGCGTTGTACACGCGGGCGCCGTCTAGGTGAAAGGGCAGGCCTTCTTCGGTGGCCACCGCGCGGATCTGGTGCAGGACTTCGGGGGCGATCACCGTGCCACCTGCTTTATTGTGCGTGTTTTCCAGGCTGATCATCCCGGTGGGCGACTGGTGAATGCTGCGCCGGATGGCGGCGCGCACGTCCTCGGGGGCAGGCACGCCCAGCGGCGCGGGCACAAAGCGCGGCACCACGCCGCTGAAGGTGGCCATCATGCCCAGTTCCCACTCGTAGATGTGCGAGCCCTCGGCGCAGATGACTTCCTCGCCCCGGCGCGTGTGCAGGGCAATGGCCACCTGATTGGTCATGGTGCCGGACGGCATGAACAGCCCCGCCTCGTGGCCGGTGAGGCGGGCCACCTCGGCCTGCAGGGCGTTCACAGTGGGGTCTTCGCCGTACACGTCGTCGCCCACGGGGGCCTGGGCCATCGCTTCACGCATGGCCGGCGTGGGCGTGGTGACGGTATCCGAGCGCAGATCAGCAATCACGGGCAGGGTCATGGGCAGGATGCTACGCCGGGCAGGGGGCCGTGGGTCAGGGGGCGTCCAGCCGGTTCAGCACCGCCGGCGGCACCGCTGGGTTCTGACGCAGGGCCGCCACCACCGCGCCCACCGGGTCCTCGGCCAGCCGGGCGGCGATGAGGGGCGGCAGGTCTGGGCGGGCTGCCACCTGCGCGCGGGTTTCGGGGCGCAGGTGGCGGGGCGTGACCAGTTTCTCCCACAGGTCCAGCGTCATGTGCGGCGAATCCAGGACGTGCATCACCAGCCCGTCCTCGCCCCACAGGCTGTTCCAGAACGAAAAGCGTTTCAGGCGCTGCATGATCAGGTCGCGCAGCATGGCCCCTGTGAAGTGGGGGTGCCGCAGCAGGGCGCCGTCGTGGGGCGACACCACCAGCCGGGCCAGGACCTCGGGCGGGGTGTGGGGGTCGGCGATCAGGGTTTCGATGGCCGCGCCGCCCAGGGCCCGCACCTGCTCCACCAGCGGTGAAGAGGGCGTCTGTGGATTCTGCGCCAGGGCCAGCAGGGTTTCCCCCGTGGCGAACTCGCTGTACACGCCCAGCAGCGGCGCTGGAATGGGGTCTTTGGTGTGCAGGTAGGGGTTGAGCACGCCGTGGCCCAGCCGCCGCAGGACCGTGCGGGCCACCGCTGGCGGCAAAGCAGGGTTGCGCAGCAACGTTTCGGCCACCCAGGCGGCCGGGTCGTCGGCCAGCCTCTGGGCCTGCGCAGGACCAGGCGGCAGATGCAGCGCCGCCTGGGCCCGGACCTGCTCGCTGGGGTCGGCCACCAGGGCTGCGGTCACGTCCTCGGGTAAGCCGGTAGGCTTGGCCAGAGAAGGCACGCTGGCCCGCAGGTCCTCTTCTGGACGTTGTGCCAGCCGCCGCAGCACCTCCGCTGAAAGGCCACCCCGCTCCGAAAGCCGGTAGGTGGCGATGGGCCCCGTCTCGATCAGGCGCAGCAGGTCGTCGTCGGTGACTTCTGGACGGTGCACGACCACATAGGCCTGCTGCGGCTGATTCAGCAGGAAGGCCAGCACGTCGGGGTGCAGATTGGGCGCATGCCCCAGCGCCCACAGGGCATTTCTCTGGTGCGGGCTGTGGGCCACCCGCCACTGCTCGGCCAGGGGCCAGGCCGGGTTGTAGGGCTCTTCCTTCTCTTCCATACGTTCCCGCACCGCCATCTGCACGTCCTCGTCGGGGTCAGCGGCCAGCACGGCCAGGGCCTGTGCGGGCGTGGCGGCGTGCCGGGCAATGCGCGCGCGCAGGTAGGGATCGGGGTCAGCCAGCCACCGGGACAGCAGCGCCCACGGGGCATCCTGGGCCTGGGCGATGGCCCGGCGGGTTTCGGGCCCCTCCACCCCACCCAGGGCGTCCAGCAGGGGTTCGCGCACTTCTGGCGGGCAGGCGGGGTTGTTCAGCACGGCCAGCGGAAAAGGCCACTGCGGCGCGCGGGCCAGTTCACGCAGCGCCGCGCCCGGGGTGCTGGGGTTGCGGGCGACGGCCAGCCGTACGCTGGTCCAGGAGCTGCGCGACAACGCATCCAGGGTGCGCGGCAGGGTCCGGGGGTTCTGGGCCTGCTGCTGCTCTGCCTCAAAGGCTGCGTGGCCCCGGCGTGAACCCATGGAGGACATCACTTCAAACACCAGATCTCCGTGCAGGGGCAGCAGCCACTCGTCGGGAATCGCCGGGTTCAGTGCCGCCGCGCGGCGCACGCTGGGGTCGGGATGGGCCACCCAGGCCTGCACCTGCGCCTGGGAAGGCGCCGTGGCCGCCGCCACCTCCAGCACCAGCTCTTCGTTGCCCTCAAAACGCACGGCATACGTGCCGTTCAGCGAATCGCCCGCCAGATACGTCACCTCGCCGAATGGAGCAATGAGGCCCGTGCCCAGGTCCCACAGGTAGGCGCTCTGGCCGGGCAGGTCGGCGTGCTCCACGGCCTCCTCTACCTCCCGCCGGAGGTCATGGTCCAGCGGCACGGCGCGCCCCTGTCCGTCCAGGGCCTGCACCTCATAGCGCGTTTCGTCCTCGTGCCACAGGTACGCCAGCCGCACGCGGGCCACGCCCAGGCGCGCCAGCTTGTGGGCAAAACCCGCTGGAATGGTCACAGCCCGTCCTCCTCGCTCAGGCGCGCGGCGCCCCGGGTCATCCAGGGGCGCAGGGGCAGATCGCCCAGCCAGTCCTGCACGGTGGGAATCTCGCCGCCCATGTCTTCACGCACATGCTGCTCGCCAATCAGCCGCACGGGCACCTGGCGGCCATTGCCCAGGGTCAGGGTGACGCCAAAGACCTGCTCGCACAGAAAGATGCCAAAACTGGAGTGCAGCAGCGCGCGGTGGCGGGCGTCCGGCAGGTGGGCCTTGGTCTGGTCGAACCAGTTGTGAATGGGCAGATACTCCTCCGGCTGCCCGCCAAAACGGCGGGCCGAACTGACCGCGTGGTGGTACGGGTGCGCCATGGCCCCACTTAATCACGTGGCAGGACACCGGTGAGGGGCTGGCGACCGCCCATCACCGCACCCCTGGCGCACCGAGCTGCCGGGGAACGTGCGCCGGGTGGCCCCTCCCCTGTTGCCTTCGCGGTGGGCACATCCCAGGCCCTGACGCTGCCGATGGCCGCTGCCCCTCCTGTACGCTGTCGGGCATGGCGCCTTCCGAGGGGTTCTTGCAGGCACTGGGCGCGGGTGTTCTTGCCGCACTGCTCCTGTTCGGCGTTCGCGCGGCCCGCAGCGGGACCGGAAGGCCGCGCCCCACCCGGGAACAGAAAGCCGAGGCGCGGCGGCAGCGACAGCGCCGCGACGCGCATGTTCGCGAGGTCATGCGCCCCGGCCTCATTCAGGCCGCCTTCAGCCGTGACCCCGTGACCCGTGGCGACTGGGACGTGTTTCCCTGGACATTGCTGCTCGTTGAACAGGACCTCCCGGTCTCGACTGTCCTGCGCGCCGCCATGGCGGGCACCCCGGCGCCCTCTGGTGGGGCGCCGAGCACGTGGCTCATTCGCCTGTATGAGCAATTGGAAGAACCCACGCGGTCGCCGGGCGGCCCGCTGACCCGTGACGGCCGGGTGCACGTGACCGATGTGGCCGTGGTAGGGGCGCTGTGGGACGGCCCCCGCCTGTTGGTCCCGGACTTTGCCGTCTCCAGGGTCGGTCGCGCCCTCCTGCACGCCCACGATCACGGCCAGGAAGACCCCGAGGCGCTCTATCAGGCCCAGAGGACCTGCCCCAACCCCCGGGAGGAATCCACTGACCGCTCCTACACGTATGACCCGGACAAGGTTGGGCCCCCGCAGAGAAGGCTGGTCAAGGGTTCACAGCCGTAGGCCAATGAAAGCGGTCCGTTCCGTCCCAGGGGGCTGACGCCCCCGCGTGGCAGCCACAGTTGACCCACCACCGCTATGCGCCGGCCAGTTCGCCTTTGCGCTCCTCGATGATCTTTTTCGCCAGGTGGTCGGGCACCGGCTGATACCCGTGCGCCTTCACGCTGAAGGCCCCCCGGTCGCCGGTCATCGAGCGCAGGTCTGCGCTGTACGTCTGCAGCTCTGCCTGCGGCACGATGGCGGTCACGGTGATCACGGTGCCGCTGGTGTCCATGCCCTGCACGCGGGCGCGGCGGGTTTGCAGGTCACTGATCAGGTCGCCGGTGAAGGTGGCGGGCGCCCGCACCCTGAGCTGCCAGACCGGTTCCAGCAGGCCGGGCCGCGCGCCCTCCAGAGCATTTTTCAGGGCCAGGCTGCCGGCCGTGCGAAAGGCGATGTCGCTGCTGTCCACATCGTGGTAACTGCCGTCGAGCACCGTCACATGCACGTCCTGAAGAGGGTAGCCCGCCAGCGAGCCCCGGAGCATGGCGTCCTGAATCCCCTTTTCGATGCTGGGCAGGTACTTGCCGGGAATGGCCCCACCGACCACGGCGCTGCGAAAGGCAAAGCCCTCGCCGGGTTCAATCCGGATACGGCAGTCGCCGTACTGCCCGTGGCCGCCACTTTGCTTCCGGTGTTTGCCCTGCGCCTCGCACGGGGCGTGAATGGTTTCCCGGTACGGAATGCGGGGCGTGCTGGTCTTCACGTTCACGCCCAGGGCCGCCAGTTTCTCCACGGCGATGCCCAGGTGCATGTCGCCCATACCCGAGAGCAGCTGCTCGCCGGTCTGGGGCTCCCGGACAAAATGCAGGGTGGGGTCTTCCTCGCGCAGGCGGGCCAGGGCCGCGCCCAGCTTGTCCTCGTCGGCGCGGGTAACTGGGGAGATGGCCAGCGTGTGGGCGGGGTCCGGCAGCCACAGCGGGTCGTAGGTGATGGGCTGGGCCGGGTCGGCCAGGGTGTCGCCCGCGTGCAGGTCGGCCAGCTTGGTCAGCACGCCAATGCTGCCAGCGGGCAGTTCGCCCACCTCGGTCAGGTCCTTGCCGCTGGGCACGTACAGGTGCAGAATGCGCAGCTCCCGGTCCTGGGACGTGTTGCGCACGGTGTCGCCGGGGCGCAGGGTGCCGCTCCAGACCCGCACGTAGGCCAGCTTGCCCACAAAGGGGTCCACAGACACCCGCCACACCCGCGCGCTGAACGGGGCGTCGGGCAGGGGCTCGCGGGTCTGGCCGTCCACGCCGGTCAGCGGGCCCCGCTCGCGGGCCGAGCGCAGGCCCTGGACCATCAGCCGCGCCAGGATGTCCACGCCCACGCCACTGTGGGCACTGACGGGCACGACCGGGTAGAGGGCACCCGCATGCACCGCGCGCACAAAGGCCGCCTGAAGTTCCTCGGTGCCAATGGCCTCGCCGTCCAGGTAACGGGCCATGAGGTCGTCGTCGCTTTCCACAATGGCGTCGGTCAGGGCTTCACGGGCCTCGCGCAGGGCCGGGTGCAGCGCGGGGGGAATGTCCTGCGGGGGGCTGGCCTCGCCAGTCAGCACGTCTACCACGCCGGCAAAGCCTGCCCCCTGGCCCAGGGGCAGCCACGCGGCGGCCACCGGTCCCCCCAGACTGGCTTTCAGATCGGCCAGAACGGCAAAGAAGTCCGCGCGCTCCCGGTCCATCTTGTTCACCACGACCAGCCGGGGCATCTCGAAGCGGTCGGCGGTGGCCCACACCCGCTCGGTGCCCACCTCCACGCCGCCCAGGGCGCTGAGCACCACCATGACGCTGTCGGCGGCGCGGATTCCGCCGCGAATCTCCCGCACGAAGTCCGCGTAGCCCGGCGTATCCAGCAGCGTGATATCGGTGCCGTCACACGACAGGCGCAGCACCCCGGTCTGAATGGAAAAGCCGTGCGCCTTTTCGGCGTCGGTGTGGTCGCTGTGGGCGGTGCCGTCTTCCACGCGACCGGCGCGGGCAATGGCTCCGCAATGAAAAAGCAGGGCCTCAGACAGGGTCGTCTTTCCAGCGCTGCTGTGCCCAGCAAGACTGACAACGCGAACGGGCATGGACATCACCAGACCTTTCCCGGGTCCTGGCCCCGGGGGCAAAGGAGGAGAAAGCCTGCGAACGCACGCCAACGGCAGAAGGGGGGTGTTGTGCGTGGAGTGTAAGCCTTTTTGCAGGCGAAGCGGGGCACGGGCCACGGCGAAGCGGCCGAGGTGTGGCCCCACACACCACCCGGAAGGCAACGGAAGGCCAGCCCAGCCCCGTCCTGGCCGCGCGCTTCATGGCGCGCGCGGGGGTGCCGCCTGCCCCCCAAGGAGGATGCCCCTGTTCCGGCGGCTCGGCCTTGTGCTGGCCACCTGCCTGACGCTGTCCCCCGCCCCGGCGGCCCCACCGCCCAGGACGCCATGCTGAAAAACGTACAGAGCGCCGGGAACCTGGTCCGCCTGACACTCGATGACGTCACGGAAGCCGCGTTTCCCCTGACCGGAGGCCCTTTGGCTTCAGCCCCTCTCTGGCCCCCCATCCCGTTGTCCCTGCGCCAGGGAGAGGTGCGGGGGCTGGAGGCCCTCCACACCTTCCCGGGGCTTCTGAGCTGGGGCGCGGCCCCCAGACCAGCAGCGGCACCCGCCCACCGGGTCTGGGACCACCACCCGCAGCGAGGGGGGGACTGCAGGTGCCCCTGCCTTCCTCATGGGCCGCAGGTACAGTGGGGGCCAGAGATGACGGCAGGTACAGGGCAGCAGAGCGGCGCGTGGGCACGGGTGCACGCCGCGCTGGAACTTGGACGCCCGGACGAGGCGGCGCGGCTGCTGTCACTCCTCCTGGCTGCTGAGCCTGACAATGCCGCGCTGTGGATTCTGCTCAGCAAGGCGCACCATGACGCCCACCGCTACCCAGAGGCCCTGAACGCGGCAGAGCGGGGCCTGCGTGCCGATCCCCAGAGCAGCCAGGCCCTGTATTACCGGGCGCTGGGGCTGTGGAATGCCAGGGTCCGGGGCCAGAACCTGCGCCGCCGGGCGGTCCGGGGGCAGGCGCAGGCGGCCCAGGCAAGTTTGCGCGAGGCGCTGCGCCTGGAACCTTTTCATGTGGGGTACCACGTCACGCTGGCCAGCCTGCTGCTGCAGACCAGGGATCTGGCGCCGGCCGAGGCGCACCTGCGGCAGGCCCTGGCGCTTGACCCGGCCCACACAGCGGCGCTGCTGACCCTGGCCGAACTCGCCCTGCAGCGGAAAAACGCCGCCGAGGCCCTGGCCCTGGCGCAGCGGGTACTGGCCCAGGAGCCGGACTCGGTGGCGGCGCTGGGCATCCTGGCCTGGGCCCAGTTGCGGCAGAACGAGCCGCATGCGGCGCTGCGCACGGCGCTGAACGGTCTCAGGATGTCGCCGGCCGACCCCGGGGCGCAGGCGTATTTCACGGCCCTGACGCACGCCTACCTGCCCCGGCCCATGGCACGGGGCAGCTGGGTCTGGCGCGTGGCGGTGGTGCCGCAGGTCGGGGTGGTCCTCCTGCCGCTGCTGGCCGCTGGGCTTGGCGCGCGCAATGTCTGGCGTTACCGGCGCCTGCCCCCGGACCTGCGCGGCGCCGTGGCACGCATCCGGCCCCTGCGGCGCGAACAGGGGGCCCTGCTGGCTATGACGCTGAGCGCCTTGCTGCTGGTTGTGGCGGCCGGCACACCGGACCGGGACACAGCAGGCGTCCTGCTGGGCTTGGCCAGCACCCTGCTGTGTGGCGTCACGCTGTACTGGCTGGGCTGGCAGGTCTGGAAACGGCTCAGACGACCCCGGCACCCCTGAGACACAGCACCCCCGAGGAGAGAAACATGACCAATGAAGCAGTGGTGCACAGCCTGGCGGAGAGCCTGAACAACGATCCAGACAACGACGCCCTGCGGCTTCACCTGGGCGCCGTGCTGCTGCAGCTGGGCCGGGCCCACGAAGCCCTGCCGCTGGCCCAGCACGTGCTCGCCCGGCACCCGGCCGATATCGAGGCGCTGAAACTGGCCTGCTGGTCGGCCGATGAAACGGGCGACCGCGCAAAGGCCGCCGGTTATCAGCAACTACTCAATGCGCTGACCGGCGTGCAGGTGGCCCGGCCGGGCGAGCACCCCGCGCTTGATCCCGATGGCCGGTACCCGTACCGCAGCCGGGATTTGACCCCCGGGGCGCCCAGCACGGCCCAGCCTCCCGCGCAGCCCCCCAACCGGGCCGAACCGCTGCGCGCCCACGAGCCTGGAACCCCGGACGAAGCCAGCAGTCTGCTGGAGTCCCACCTGCCGCGCGTGACGTTCGCAGACGTGGCCGGCATGCACGAGGTCAAGCAGCGCCTGGACCGCGCCCTGCTGGGTCCCATGCGGCATCCGGAGCTGGCGCAGATGTACGGCAAATCGCTGCGGGGCGGCCTGCTTATGTACGGCCCGCCCGGCTGCGGCAAGACCTTCATGGCGCGCGCTGTCGCCGGAGAACTGGGGGCCAACTTCCTCGCCGTGGGGCTGGCCGACGTGCTCGATATGTATATCGGGCAAAGCGAACGGAACCTGCACGCGGTGTTCAGAGAAGCGCGCCGCCGCACGCCCTGCGTGTTGTTTCTGGACGAGGTGGACGCCATTGGCCGCAAGCGCAGCCAGATGCGGAGCTCACTGTCCAATGTCGTCAACCAGCTGCTGGCCGAGCTGGACGGCGCGACCGAGTCCAACGAGGGGGTGTTTGTTCTGACGGCCACCAACAGCCCCTGGGATGTGGACCCGGCCCTGCGCCGGCCCGGGCGCCTGGACCGGACCGTGCTGGTGCTGCCCCCTGATCTGGAGGCGCGGCGCGCCCTGCTGGAGCAGCACCTGAGCCGGCGGCCGGCGCAGGGCGTCGACTGCGCTGCCCTGGCCGCCCAGACCGAGGGGTACTCCGGCGCCGACTTAGCCCATCTGGTGGACTCCGCCGCCGAACTGGCCCTGGAAGATTCGATCCGCCTGGGGCAGCCCCGGCCCATCGGCCCGCAGGACCTGAAAAAGGTGCTGCGCGAGGTCAAGCCCAGCACCGGGCCCTGGTTCGACACCGCGCGCAATGTGGCGCAGTTTGCCAACGACGACGGCACCTACGACGAGCTGCTCACCTATATGCGGAGCCGGCGCCTGCTCTGATCGCGGGACCCACATGCTCTGAAGGGGAACCCTCCAGGGCATGTGAGTTGAGCGGCGCGAGTGATTGCACCAGAGCGCAGTTGGCGTGGCGTTGAGGGGGATGCGTTCCTCCCTTCAACGGACCGGCATACCGCTGTGAGGCCGGTGGCGGCGGGACCGGCTGGGGCAGGCCCGAGGGGGGGTGGGGCGCCTCTCCCTGCCAGGCCAAGGACGAGACCGCAGCCCTCTCCGTCCCGCAACGCTGGCCCCCCCTCCTCTATCCTGGCCCCATGACCCGCGACGACCCGCCCGCCTACGCCCTGCTGCCAACGCCGGACGGGTCGCGCACCGCGTTCAACGCCCGCTTTGGTGAGGCCTACGGGTCGCGCCACGGCGCGGCGGCGCAGGCGCAGCATGTGTTTGTCGAAGGCACGGGCACGCACGCGCACCCGGCCCCCCGGGTGCTGGAAGTGGGCTTCGGGGTGGGCGTGAATTTCCGAGCCACGGTCGCCAGCGCGGCGGCGAGGGGCGCACCCCTGCGCTACCGCGCCTACGAATTCGACCCCGCGCCGCGCGAGGTGCTGCGGGTTGTGGCGGAAGGTGCCCAGGCCGCTGACCACCCGGCCTGGACCGCGCTGCTGGCCGCGTGGCCGGAGAGGGGCAGCGCGCGGGGTGAGGTGGAGGTGGAGGCCGGCGGCGTGCTGGTGACGGTGACCTTTGCCGATGTGCTGACGGCGGAGCTGCCCGCCGCGTGGGCCACCGCCCTGTATCTGGACGGCTTCTCTCCGTCGCGCAACCCCGAGGTCTGGACCCCCGAATTCACCGCCCGCCTCGCACAGACCCTGGCGCCGGGTGGCGTGCTGGGCACCTACAGCGCGGCGGGGCATGTGCGCCGGGCGCTGGCGGCGGCAGGACTGCGGGTGGAGCGGCGGCCTGGGGCACCGGGGAAAAGGGAATGTTTGCGGGCGGTGCGGGAAATGGAGGAAGGGCCGCTTTGAACGTTGTCGTGGTGGGGGCGGGTATTGCGGGGGCCTCGGCGGCCTATTTCCTGGCGCGGGGTGGGGCGGCTGTAACGGTGGTGGACGCTGGGGCGCACACCGCCAGTCACGTGCCCAGCGCGCTGATTAACCCGGTGCGGGGGCAGTCGGGCGGGGTGGACGCGCGGGCGCTGGCGGGCATGGCGTTCACCTGGGCGCTGGTGCGCGACCTGAACAGCCAGGGGCGGCCTGTTCCCCACGGGCAGGCAGGGGTGCTCCGCCCGGTGCCGGACGAGAGGGCACGCGCCCGCTTTGAACGCAACCTGCCCCCTGACCTTGCGCACAGGTGGCTGAAGCCCGAGGAGTCACCCGAGCCGCTGGCCCCTGGCTGGGCGCATGTGCTGTCGCTGCCGCAGGGCGGCTGGGTGGACGGGCAGGCGTTCACCGGGGCGCTGCTGCACGCTTCGGGGGCGCGGGTGGTGCAGGGACGGGCGGTGGCCTGGACGGCGCACGAGGTCCAGCTTTTGGGTGCTGACCCCCTCCACGCCGACGCCGTGGTGGTCTGCGGCGGGTCGGTGGGCGCCCACTGGGCTGGCGAGGCGGCCACCCACCGCATGGGCACGCTGCTGACCCTGGACCGCGCGGTCACGCGGCAGCCCGTCAGCTTTGGGGCGTACCTGGCGCCGGCACAAACCGGCGGCGTGCTGGGCGCCACCTTCGAGGCCCCTTCGCCGCAGTGGCAGCCCGAAACCTTCCCCCTTCCCTCGCTGGGCTGGCTGCTGGGCAAGGGACTGGCGCTGAGTGACCTGCGCGGGGCTCAGGTCATCGGCCGCTGGACCGGCTCGCGGCTCTCGGGGCTGAAGGCAGGCCCTCAGCCGGACGGGACCTGGCGCCTGGGTGGACTGGGCAGCAAGGGCTTCTTGCTGGGGCCGCTGCTGGCGCATGGTCTGGCTGGGGGGCTGCTGGCGTCACGCGGCGGGTAACGCGCCACTGCGTGGGGGACGGATGAAGCGTTTCCCACCCCTGGCTTACACTGCTCAGGTTATGGCGACCTACCGCATCTGCTTGATTGAAGGCGACGGCATTGGCCACGAGGTCATTCCCGCCGCCCGCCGCGTGCTCGACGCCGCTGGCTTTAGCGCCGAATACGTGCACGCCGAAGCCGGCTACGAGTACTACCTGGACCACGGCACCAGCGTGCCCCAGGCCACCTACGACGCGGTGGAAAACACCCACGCCACCCTGTTCGGCGCGGCCACCAGCCCCAGTGGCGAGAAACCCGCTGGTTTCTTTGGTGCCATCCGCCACCTGCGCCAGAAGTACGGTCTGTACGCCAACGTGCGCCCCACCAAGACCCGTCCGGTGCCCGGCGCCTACGAAAACGTGGATCTGGTGATTGTCCGCGAGAACACCCAGGGCCTGTACGTGGAGCAGGAACGCCGCTACGGCGACACCGCCATTGCCGACACCGTGATCACCAAGGACGCCAGCCTGCGCATCGGCAAGTTCGCCGCAGATCTGGCCATGAAGCGCGGCAAGCGCCTGACGGTGGTGCACAAGGCCAACGTGCTGCCCGTGACCCAGGGCCTGTTTCTGAACACGATTCTGGACCACGCGGCGGGCGTGGACGGCCTGAACACGAACACCATGATCGTGGACAACGCCGCCATGCAGCTGGTGCGTCACCCTCAGCAGTTCGACGTGATGGTGATGACCAACATGTTCGGGGACATTCTGTCCGACCTCGCCGCCGGTCTGGTGGGCGGCCTGGGCATCGCCGCCAGCGGCAACGTGGGCGACCAGTTCGGGATCTTCGAGAGCGTGCACGGCAGCGCACCAGACATTGCCGGGCAGGGCATCAGCAACCCCACCGCCACCATTCTGGCCGCCGTGCTGATGCTGGACCACATTGGCGACCACGACACCGCCCGCCGCATTGACACGGCCGTGAACAAGGTGCTGGTGGAAGGCCCCCGCACCCGCGACCTGGGCGGCACGGCTGGCACTGAAGAGTTTACGAACGCGGTGATCAAAGCGCTGGCGTAAAGTCAAAAGGGAAGGGCCCGGACATTCGCTGTCCGGGCCCTTTTCATGTCGCAACAGCTCTGAAACCCTGCCCGGCCGAGGGGTATGACAAGGGCTGACCGTGCCAAGTCTCCGGTGAATCTGCCAAGAGACGGGTCTCGTCTTTTCGAGGCACTGGAGGCTTGCCTCTGTTGACGTTGGCTGGGGTGGCCGTGTGCGCGGGCTTCAGGTTTCTTGCTGCTGAAGCCACTGCACACGCCGCTTCATGCGCTTGAGGATGGCTGTGGACTCGTCTTGGTAGGGGTCTCTGACGCCTTCTCCCTCTCCGGCTTCCAGCACCCCGACGCTCCACAGAAGCTGGCCGAATCGCTGGTCAGGCCCAGCTTCCACAGCCTCCAACAGACGCTCCAGAATCTCAAGATTGGCTTCCTGGCGGGAAAGCGACATGGAGCGAGTTTGCCACGCGCCGAGCTGGCGAGCCCTTGCCCTTCTCCGCTCTGCCTGCTACTATTTCGGTAGTTGCCTAATTAGCCAAATAAGGCAGGAGGATTCCATGTTGCCCAGCCCAACCGCCCATGAACGACGTCTTTAAAGCCCTGGCCGACCCCACCCGCCGCGAAATTCTGGCGGTGCTGCGCGAAGGCGAGCAGACAGCCGGCCAGCTGGCCGAACGCTTTCCCCTCAGCAAAAGCACCCTCAGCGGGCACTTCAGCGTGCTTAAGGCCGCCGATCTGGTGGTCAGTGAAAAACGCGGCACCACCATCATCTACCGCCTGAACACCACCGTTTTTCAGGATGTGCTGAGCCACCTGTTTGGCCTGTTTGGGCCGACCCCCGCCCCCACCAAGGAGACCCCCTGATGCGCCCCCTGCTCTCCCTACTTCCATTTGCCCTGAGTTTCGCCCTTGCCGCCTGGGCCCTGCCTCAGCAACCGGAGCGCGTGCCCGTGCACTGGGGGGTGAATGGCCAGCCGGACCGCTGGGGCAGTCCGGCCGAGGGTCTGTTTCTGCTGCCAGCCCTGCTGCTGGGCGCCGCCCTGCTGACCTTCCTGACCGAAAAAGCCGCCGAGGGCCGCAGCAACGCGGGCGTGCTGGGCAATCTGCGGCTGGGCCTGGGGCTGCTGGCCCTGCTGCAAACGGCCCACTACGCCCTGGGCTGGGACGCCCTGCGCACAGTGCTGGTGGGGGTGGGAGTGCTGTTCTTGCTCATCGGGAACGTCATGGGCCGCACGGCGCCCAGCGCCTTCGTGGGCCTGCGCACCCCCTGGGTGTACCTGAGCCGCCGAGCATGGCACGCCTCGCAGCGCCGCAGTGGGGTATGGTTTGCCGCTTTTGGCGGGCTGCTGGTGCTCTCGGGCCTGCTGGTGCCCGCCGCGTGGCTGATGCCCTGGGTGATGCCAGTGGGAATGGTAGGCGGCGTGCTGGTGCTGGTGGCGTACCTGACCTGGGCCTCATGGCACGACTGGAAAACTGACCCCGACCCGCAGCCCATTCGCCTGTAAGGCGGGCAAGTGGGGCGCGACCGGGCCAGAAGCCCTATGGTCGCGCCCCGCTTCCTCCTTTGTGCGGGCGCCGCCTATGCCTCTAGCGCCGCCTCAAACTCGCCCAGCAGATCGCCAATATCCTCAATGCCAATGCTCAGGCGCAGCAGGTTCGGTGTGATGCCCAGGCGGCGGCGCTCGGCTTCGGGCAGCGGGCGGTGCGAGGTGCCCCAGGGCCACGACAGCGTGGTCACCACGTCCGCGAGGCTGGGGGCCAGGGGAATCCGGCCCGCCAGGGCCTTCACAAAGCCGGGCGCGTCCTCAATGTCGGCGCTGAGCATGCCGCCAAACCCCTGCGGAAACAGATCCATCGCTAGGTGAAACTGCGGGTGGTCGGATAAGCCCGGGTGGTACACCGCCTTCACGCGCGGGTGGTTGACCAGCACGTCGGCCACCGCCTGCGCGTTGCCGCTGTGGGCGCGCATGCGCAGGCCCAGTGTTTTGAGGCCCTGCAGGGTCATCCAGGCGTCAAAGGCGCTCATGGTGCCGCCCAGGCGCAGCAATCGGGTGCGGGCCTGGGCAATCAGATCCGCGCGGCCACACGCCACGCCCCCAAAGGCGGTGCTGTGCCCACTGAGGTACTTGCTGACCGAATGGGTCACCAGATCGGCGCCGTGTTCGGCGGGGCGCAGCATGGCGGGGCTGGCGAAGGTGTTGTCCACGCTCAGCAGGGCGCCGCGTTCATGGGCCAGGGCGGCCAGGGCCGGCAGGTCCGGCACCGTCATCAGCGGATTGGTCAGGCTTTCCACGTGCAAAACGCGGGTGTTCGCCCGGAAGGCGGCGGCCACTTCCTCGTGGTTGCACGCGTCCACAAAGGACACCTCAATGCCCAGGCGGGGAAACTCCTCTTGCAGTAGGGCGTAGGTCACGCCGTACACGCGGGCGTCAGTGATCACATGGTCGCCCGCTTGCAGCACCCCCAGCAGCGCCGCGCTGATCGCCGCCATCCCGCTGCCCGCCACCAGGGCGGCCTCAGTGCCTTCCAGGGCGGCCAGGGCGCGCTCCAGTGTGGCGGCGTTGGGGGTGCCGTTGCGGTAGTAGAAGCTGGCCGGCTCTTCGCCACTCATGGCGCGGTCCAGGTCGTCCAGATCCGCGAAGGCGTAGACGGTGCTCTGGTAGATCGGTTCCACCAGGGGCGCCGAGCGGTTCGGGCGGGCCTCCTCGCCCGCGCGGGCGGCCAGGGTGGTCAGGTCAGGGGCAGGCTTGGGGGCGCTCACGCGAGCATTCTAGGGGCGCTTCAGCGCCGGGCCCTCATGGCTTTTATCCAGGCCGGAAGCTGCTTGAGGGGCAGCACGTCAGCGGGCCCCGTCTGGCCGTACCGGGTCAGAACGCCGTAGGCCACCGGGCCACTGACCAGCAGGCCCAGGCCGGTGCAGGCCACAGGAGAATAACGACCAGCAGGCATGGGGGTTCCGGTTCGCCAGTCCTTACGGGTCAGTGCCAGCACCCAGCGTGTGCCGACCGGATACTGGGTGACATACGGAAAAGGCGACATGCCGTCATCACCCCGCACAGTCAGCCGCGTGGCCCCCGGCTGGCCCACGTATGTGCCCAGCACCCGCACCTGCATGTCCAGCACCGAGGAAAACCCGGTGCCGGTCCGGGGCAGATGGCGCTCCACTTCCACCAGCGCAACCACCTCGGCCGCTTTGACCGCCTGATCAAAGGCCTGAAAGGCGCAGGACGTCCCCGCCGCCTGCCCAGCCGCCCACAAGATTCCCAGCCCCAGCCATCGGCGTTTCATGGACCACCCGTATCAGGCGTCACCTGACGGCGGATGAGCCTCGTCCTCCCCGGCCCACAGTCCCTGCCGCTTCAGGGCGGCCACCAGATGCACCTCGCGCGCTTCCATGCTGCCCCCCGCGCCAAAATAGGCGTTCAGCAGCCGCACCCAGTCACCGGGTTTGCCTCCGCGCGCGGCAATGGGATTCATGATCGCCACGGCCTCCTGCAGCTCGGCTTCGGTGCCGTCGCGGTATTCATCGGTGTGAATGACCAGCGGGCGCGGCACCCGGGGGCGCTGGGGCGGCGTTTCGGCCGGGCGGCCCACCGTGAGGCCCGCAAACGGCAGCACGCCGGGGGGCAGCTTGAGCAGGTCCAGAATGCCGTCCAGGCCGTTCAGCACCCCGCCAATCCAGCAGCCCTGGTAGCCTAGCAGTTCAGCGGCGGTCAGCAGGTTGGTGCCGGCCATCACGGCGTCGCCAATGCCGAAATGCACGGCAATGGCCGGCCAGTGCCCCGGGGTACGCCCCCCCGTTTCCAGCACCCGCCCGGTGCGCCGCACATCGGCGCAGACCACAAAGGCTTCGGAGGCGGTGGCCATGTGCGCGTTCGTGGTCAGTTCGGCCATACGGGCGCGCACCTCTGGGCGGGTCAGGCGAATCAGGGAATACAGCTGCGCGGTAGCGTCGGTGGGGGCGCGCTGCGCGGCGTGCAGGATGGCTTCCAGATGCGCGGCGGGCAAGGGCAGCGGCGAGCCGTCTGGGTGCGTTTCGTACTGCCGCACGGTGCGGTGGGCATCGTAAAAGGCGGTGACCTGTTCTGGGGTCAGGGGGTGGGGCGCACTCATGCGGCGCAGGATAGCCCCACTGACGTGGACGGGCGATGGGACGCACAGGACCTCAGCCGTCCGGGCTAACTTTGGACCCGCAGCTCACTCGCCCCCTACCACCCGTCAAGCCGCCCGATGCTTCAATCAGGAGTTCGGCGCAAATCATCCGGCCCCTCCGCCTCCAGGCCCATCTAGGGGCCCTTCTCCACCATGCTAGAGGGGAACCCATCCCAGTGTTCAACCGACGACCGTACTCGTGCGTCGGCCCAAGCTCAATCCCCTACCAGTACCCCTGGTCATCACGGGGACGGGAGCTTCGGCGGGGCCACGCGCGGCTGCGGTGGCGCTGGCCGTCCGGGGTGACCAGCAGGGCCGCGCAGCCGGGGGTCTGGTCCACCAGGGCCAGGCCGCTGCGCGCGCCCACCACGCCCAGCACCGTGGCCAGGGCCTCGGCGGTGGCGCCGTCGGGGGCGATGACGGTCAGGCCGGGCACCTGGGGCGCGGGACAGCCAGTGCGGGGGTCCACCGGCGGCCGGAATGGGGCCTCAGCCACTGCATACGCGGGGCGCGCGGCGCCGCGCACGGCCAGCGCCCCGCCCTGCAGCCGCACGCGCGCCAGACACGGGGCGTTGTCCATGGCGGTAAAGGGATCGGCCACCGCCACGGTGACGGGCCCAGGGCCCAGCACCCGCAGGGCCTCGCCCGCACGAATGGCCACGCGGCGCACCCCCGCCGCCCGCGAGGCCACGGCGGCGGCCCGGTCCACCATGTACCCCCGGGCCAGCGCGCCCAGCACCAGCGGCGCCCGGGCGTGCAGGGTGGCGCGGCCATCGGCGTGCAGGGTCCACGGCGGCCCCTGCAGGGCGCTGGTCAGCCGCTGCACCTCCTGCAGCGGGGGTTCCCGGCCGGCGTGGGCCGCGTGGCGCCACAGGTCACTCAGCACCCCGGCGCCCGGGTGCAGGGCGCCCCCACTGCGCACGCGCCAGTGGTCCGCGAGGCGCAACACCGCCGTCAGGTCCAGGCTGAGGGGCAGGGACGTCCCTTCAGGGTGCACCTGCCAGCGCCGCCACTCGCTCTGCGGATCGGTGTCGCCCAGCACGCGCCCCAGACGCTCCAGTTCGCTTAGGGCGTCGTGTTCGGCCTGCTCGGCCTGGGCGCGGGTGGCCGCCACGATCTGCACCTCCAGGGCCGTGTCCAGCAGACGCGTGTACTGGCCCCGCAGCCGGTAAGGCGGCCGCGTGCCCAGTCGCCGCGCCGCCCCCAGCAGCCCGATAAAGGTCACGCCCCTCATTGTGCGCCCCGGAGGCGGCTCTGCGCGAGTGGTGAGGCTGAACCTGTCCAGAACCTGAGGGCGATACCACGCGCCGGGGAGCCGCCCCTACAGGCAACAGAACGCGGCAGATGCGCCTGACCATTGTTGTCGCGCCGGCACTTACCCGCCCGGCTGGCGGCTGAGCTGCCCGAAAATCAGGGCGATCAGCAGCAGGTCCAGCGCCCAGCTGGCGGGGCGGCGCAGGCGTTCGTCGCGCCGGGCACGCAGCACCTGCAGGCCCAGCCGCAGCAGCAGGAGCCCGCCCACCAGCGCCGGACTGGGCATGGCGCCGCCTGTCAGCAGTGGCCACAGCAGCAGCAGCGCCAGCACCCCCAGCAGGGCAAAACTCAGCAGGGTCAGGGCGTCGGGCCCCGGGCGCGGGGTGGGGTCGGGGGCACTCATGGGGGTTATTAGAGCAGGTGCGTGGCCCGGCGCCACACCGCAGCGACGCCAACGGCACCTGAGGTCTGGCCTCCATACCTCTGGGGCAAACCCAGTGCCTGTTTGGCAAAGACAGCGGCGCGGGCCGGGCTCGCCTTCTGGCCCCAGGGTGGAGCTGGCAGAGACGACGGGCGCCTGTACACGCGCAGCTGGTTCTTGCTGGCCCACTCCCGCTGGTCACGGCGGCTTCAGAGAATGCGGCCCCAGGCCCGGCGTTACTGGAGGTCCGAGGCCACCTCTGCCGCTTCAGCTTCCGCGTCTTCCCCATCAGCCAGCCCGTGGGCCGGGCTCAGCACCAGCACGCTGTTGGGGGGCAGGTTCAGGCGCAGGTGGTGGGTCTGGCCATGCCACCCTTCTTCCTTGGCCAGCAGGTCGGGCTGCTGGGTGCCAAAGCCGCCATAGTCGCCGTCATCGGTGGAGAGCAGCAGGCGGTAGGTGCCACCCTGCGGCACACCTACCGGGTACGCCTCGCGGTACACCGGGGTCAGGTTGGCCACCACCACGCTCCAGCCCCCCCCCTGCGGATCACGCCGCACAAAGGCATACACGCTGCTCTCGGTGTCGTCGGCGCTCAGCCAGAGCATGCCTTCTTCCTTGGTGTCGCCCACATGCCAGTCGGGACGGGTGCGGTACAGGCCGTTCAGGCGCCTCACCAGATTCATCACGCCCCGGTGGTCGGGCACATCGGCCAGGTGCCAGGGCAGCGGCGCGTCGTGGTTCCATTCGGTGGGCTGGGCGAACTCCTGACCCATGAACAGCAGCTTCTTGCCCGGCGTGGTCCACATCAGGGCCAGAAAGGCGCGGTAGCCGGCGCGCTGGGCGTACCAGTCGCCCGGCATCTTGGCCACCATGCTCTTTTTCAGGTGCACCACCTCGTCGTGGCTGATCGCCAGCACAAAGTGCTCGCTGGTGCGGTACACGTTGAAAAACGTCAGGGCGTGGTGGTGGTGCTTGCGCCACAGCGGGTCCTGCTCGAAGTAGCGCAGGCTGTCGTTCATCCAACCCATCGCCCACTTGTAGTCAAAGCCCAGGCCAAACGGCGCCGGGGTGGTCACGCCCGGGAACGAGGTGCTTTCCTCGGCAATGATCATGCAGCCCGGGGCCATGTGGTGCGCGACCTCGTTCAGGCGCTTGAGAAAGGCAATGGCTTCGAGGTTCTCGCGCCCGCCGTGAATGTTGGGCACCCACTCGGTGCGCGAGAAATCCAGGTACAGCATGCTGGCCACGGCGTCCACCCGCAGGCCGTCCAGGTGAAAGTCCTGCAGCCACTTCAGGGCCGAACCGATCAGGAACATCACGACCTCGTTGCGGCCATAGTCGAAAATGTAGGTGTTCCAGTCCTGGTGAAAGCCCTTGCGGGGGTCGGCGTATTCGTACAGTGGGCCGCCGTCAAAGTGCGCCAGGCCCGCGTTGTCGGTGGGAAAATGGCCCGGCACCCAATCCAGCAGGACGCCAATTCCCAGGCCATGCAGGTGGTTGACGAAATACTTGAAGTCCTCGGGGCTGCCCATGCGGCTGGTGGGCGCGTAGTACCCGGTGACCTGATAGCCCCACGAGCCGTCGAAGGGATGCTCCATGACCCCCAGCAGTTCCACGTGGGTGTAGCCCATGTACTGCACGTAGTCGCCCAGGCGGTGGGCGAGGTCACGGTAATTCATGAACCAGCCGTCGTCGCGCCGCGCCCACGAGGGCAGGTGCACCTCGTAGATGCTGACCGGGCGCTCCAGTCCCGGCTCGCGGGCCCCCATCCAGCGGTCATCGGTCCAGGTGAACGGCTGGTTCCAGATGATGCTGGCGGTGGCCGGGCGCACCTCGAAAAAGGTGCCGTAAGGGTCCATCTTGTCCTCGGTACGGCCGTCCTGGGCGGTAATACGATACTTGTAGCGCTGGCCGTGGCGCGCCGCCGGTACAAAGGCCCCCCAGAAGCCAAAATCCAGGCGCTGCATGGGGTGGTCAAAGCCGTTGAAGCCGTTAAAGTCGCCCACCACACTCACATGGTGGGCATTGGGGGCCCACACGCCAAACCGCACGCCCTCTACCCCGTTTTCCGTGGTGGGGTGCGCGCCCAGCAGGTGATCAGGGCGCACGAGGTCCGCCGTGACCAGTTGTTGCAGGTGCCCATGATCCAGCGGAAGCGGTTCACTCATGGGGCAAAGTCTAGCGGCGCCCCGTTCAGGGCCGGCACAATCTGACGGGAAGATAAAGGTGGGGTGCGGGGAGCAGGAGGCGGTGAGGAATAGGCGGAGGTCGAGGAGTCTAGGGGTTGAGGGGGCGAGGAGGGGCGCAACTGCGGCAGCGCGGGTTGTCTCTGCGTCCTAGACTGGCGCGTGCCCCTGCGACTGGACGCCCTGCCCACCGACGCCGCGTTGCCGCTGGTGGAGCAGGTGCTGGCGGCTGACCTGAGCGCGCTGGGGCCGCAGCTGACCGGCGCCTGGGCGGTCTGGGCGCCCGGCGGCGCGCTGCTGGGGGCCCTTGCCCTGCGCCCCTCGCCGGCCCACGGGCAGGAGGTGCTGGGCGGCACGCTGGTGGGGACTGAGCAGCAGGAGGCCGCGCGGTTGCTGCTCACAGCAGCGCAGGCGACAGGGCCGCTATATGCCTACGCCGACGAGGCCCTACTGCCAGCCTCTGCCCTGCAGGCCCTGGGCTGGCGCGAGGTCGGCGCCTACGCCCAGCTCAGTGGACCGCTGCCGAAGGAAGTGCCATTGACCCTCGACGGCGTCACCCTGCTGCCCCTGGCCGACCTGCCTGACCTCGCCCAGCGGCTGGCCGCACAGCGCACGTATGCCGACCGCATCGGCCACACATTCGCCACAGAAGCGGACGTGCAGCCCGGCGCAGGGGGTGTGAATGAAGACCTGAGCCGCGTGGCCCTGGCCCCATCCGGCCAACCCCTGGGCATCTGTCGCGCGTGGCTGGACGGGCATGAGCTTGCCGTGGGCAGCCCCGGCGTTCACCCAGACTGGCGCGCTGGCCCACTGCGCCGCGCCCTGCTGCTGGCGGTATGCCAGGCCGCGCGGCCAGCAGGCACCACCACCCTGATTGTGGACACCTGGGGCGACACGCCCGAAGAACGGGCCGACGATCTGGCCCTGGGGCTAAGCGTCAGAACTTACAGCCCCATCTATGCCACCCGGTAACGACAGGACACAGTGGACGGAGGAAACGCCACGGGAAAACGTTGCGGGCGCCGCAGTGCAGTCAAGATCTAGTGACGCCTACGGGGTTCAGGCGCCCACTCACGGGAAAGTCAAGGTCTCGCCTGCACTGGTGGTCACCGTCAGCGTGGGCCGCTGTGGATCAGAAACATCCACACGGCAGCTCACGATGCTTTTGGGGGCGGGCACGGCGCCGCCCTGCCTCAGGCAGTCGCCCCCTTTCGCCTTGCCCGCCACGCTGTCGGCGTAGACGCTGAGGTAGGTGTTCATCACGTACGAGCGAGTGGCGGCCTCCTGCGCCTCGCCACGGGCTTCCAACATGCCTGGAATCAGAGAAGTGAAGAGGAACACGGCTTGCAGGCCCACCGAAAGCACCAGATGAACGCCGATGATGCCCCACTTCAGGGGCTGAGCCAGGGCGGGTCTGGCCCAGTCCTGAGCGGCCTCTTTGGCAAACGTGTCGCGGTAGTGCATCAGCAGAAAGGCGGTGACGACCAGGGCAACGACAGTGCCCGCCGTCCCCCACGACTCGGTGAACAGGGAAACCGCGCTGCCCGCCACCAGCCACGCCACATGCAGGGGAATGCGGTTGAGGTAAGTAAACCCCGCCCCAGGCGCAATGAAGGTCAAGAGCAGGCCCAACCAGTAGTTTGGGCGGCGAGCGGGGACAGGCGCAGCGGCCACAGGCAAAGTGGTCATTTCATGAGAATAGATTTAATCTTCTTACTTTTCTCTTTAATCAAGTCCTCTCTGTCATTCAAGCTTTGGCCACCACAGCAACGAGAAAGGTGAGGGGCGCGGCCAGGGTCTCTCCCCCACCGCGCCCCGCCTCCTGCCTCCCGCTGCCCTTACACCCTCACCAACCAGCCTTCCGGCGCCGGGCGGTCACCGTACTGAATTCCCGTCAGCTCGTCATACAGGCGCCGAGTCACCGGGCCGACTTCCGTCTCGCTGTAGAACACGTGGAACGTCTCGCCATGCTGAATCCCGCCAATAGGCGTGATCACGGCCGCCGTGCCGCACGCGCCGGCCTCGCTGTAGCCATCAAGCTGGTCAATGTATACGTCGCCCTCTACCACCTTCAGGCCCAGGCGGTGCTCGGCCAGGTGCAGCAGGCTGTACTTGGTGATGCTGGGCAGGATGCTGGGCGACTTGGGGGTGACGAAGGTGCCGCCGTCCTTGGTGATGGCGAAGAAGTTGGCGGCCCCCACCTCCTCAATCTTGGTGTGGGTGGCGGGGTCCAGGTAAATGGCGTCGGCAAAGTGACGCTCCTTGGCTTCATGACCGGCCAGCAGGCTGGCGGCGTAGTTGCCCCCCACCTTGGCCGCCCCGGTGCCGTGCGGCGCGGCGCGGTCATAACTGGACGTGATGAAGTTGTGCGGCGTCAGCCCGCCCTTGAAATAGGCACCCACCGGAATGGCGAACACGCCGAACAGAAATTCCGATGCCGAGCGCACGCCGATGTTGTCGCCCACCCCGATCACGTAGGGGCGCAGGTACAGCGCGCCGCCCGTGCCGTAGGGGGGAATCCAGTGCTCGTTGGCCTTCACGACCTGCCGGCAGGCCTCAATGAACTGCTCGGTGCTGACTTCAGGCATCAGTACGCGGCGGCAGCTGGCCTGCATGCGGGCGGCGTTCTGGTCGGGGCGGAAGAGGTTCACGCTGCCGTCGGCGGCGCGGTAGGCCTTCAGGCCCTCAAAGCACTGCTGCCCGTAGTGCAGGGCCGTAGAACCCTCGCTGATGTGCAGCACGTTGTCCAGGGTCAGCTGGCCGCTGTCCCACTGCCCACCGCGCCAGTGCGACAGGTAGCGTTCGTCGGTGCGGATGTAGCTGAAGCCCAAGGTCGACCAGTCGAGGTTCACAGGCGGGCGGGTCTGGGTCGTCATGCCCCGATTGTGGACCACGGCGCCGGAACCGGTCCACCAGGAGCGGACAGCAGAAGGGGGGCGCGTGGCTGGCCGCGCGAGCAGGCGCCCATGGGAGTTCGCCTCCCCTGGCCCCAGTTCACTCTCCCCCCTCTACGCGCCGCCTTCCCTCTCCACCACATAGCGCCGGAACCGCTCCAGAATCGCCAGCCCCACGGCCCCGCTCTTTTCCGGGTGAAACTGCGTGGCGTGAACGTTGCCCTGGCTGAGGGCCGCCCAGAACGGCACGCCGTATTCGGTCAGCGCCCCGGCGTCCACTTCCGTCTCAATGGGTACATAGTAGGAGTGCACAAAGTACGCGTAAGCCGGGCAGGCGAGGTCGCGCAGCAGGGGACTGTCGCCCACCTTGTCCAGCGAGTTCCAGCCCATCTGCGGCACCTTCAGGCCCGGCAGGTGCTCGAAGCGGCGCACCGTGCCGGGCACCAGCCCCAGCCCCTGCACCCCGGGCGCTTCCTCGGAGCCGTCCAGTAACATCTGCATCCCCACGCAGATGCCCAGCAGCGGCGTGCCGGCGTTCGCGGCGTCCAACACCGGCTGGCGAAAACCGCTCTCGTCGAACGCTTCCATGACCTGCCGGAAGTGGCCCTGGCCCGGCACCACCACCGCCCGCGCACCGGGCACGTCGGCGGGGTCGGCGCTGACCTTCACCGTCATCCCGGCCCGCTCCAGCGCCTTGGCCGCGCTGCGCACGTTGCCTGCGCCGTAGTCCAGCAGCAACACCTCCGGCGCTCTCACAGGCTCCCCTTGGTGCTGGGCATGGCGTCAGACGTCAGCTCAAGCGCGTCGCGCAGGGCGCGGGCCAGCGCTTTCATCACCGCTTCAATCACGTGGTGGGCCTCGCGCCCGGCCAGCAGGCGCACGTGCAGCGTGATTCCGCCGTGGTTGCACAGGCCACGCAGAAATTCGCGCAGGTGGTAGTGGGTCATGCCGCCCGCCGTGCCCCACACGTCCAGCGTTTCGGGCTCAAAGGCCAGGTGCGCGCGCCCGGACAGGTCCACCACCACATGCGTTAGGGTTTCGTCCATGGGCACGAAGGCGCTGCCGTAGCGCTCAATGCCCTTGCGGTCGCCCAGCGCCTGGGTCAGCGCCTGCCCCAGCGTGATGCCGGTGTCTTCAATCAGGTGGTGGGGCTCAATGTGCAGGTCGCCTTCGGCCTGCACGCTCAGGCCCAGGCGGGCGTGGCGGGCCAGGGCGTCGAGCATATGGTCAAAAAACCCGTGCCCGGTCCGGGGCGGGTCATAGGCGGCAGTCTCAAGGTCCAGGCGAACAGTGATGGTCGTTTCGCTGGTCTGGCGGGTCACGGTGGCCGAGCGGCTCATGGCGAGCATGCTAGAGCGTGAAGGCGCCTCCAGACCGTGGCTTGTCGAGGGGGCGGCAGGCGGCGCCTGGGCAGAACACCCGCCCGCCCATTCTGCCTTGACCGTAATTCTATTCTGTTATAAACTAAATCCATGAAACTGAGCGATGTTCAGAAACGACTCCAGGCCCCGTTTCCCGCTCATATGGTGGCGTGGAAGCCCGGTGTCATCAGCAAAGACCGGAAACGCGCCCTGATGCTGGCCCACATTGACGCCCGCGCGGTGCAAGACCGCCTGGATTCCATCTGCCCCGATGGCTGGAGCTTCGAGGTGGAGGTTGTGCCCGGTACCCGCCTGCCCACCGTGAAGGGCCGCCTGACCGTGCTGGGCGTGACCCGCGAGGACATCGGCGAGGCCCAGGAAGGCGACCTGGGGACCCTGAAGGCTGCGAGCAGTGACGCCCTGAAGCGCTGCGCCGTGCACTTCGGCATTGGCCGCTACCTGTATGACCTGCCCAAGACCTGGGCCGACTGGGACGACGCCAAGCGCGCCCCCACAACCACCCCCGAACTGCCCGACTGGGCCCGCCCCGACCACGAGCGCACCCCTGGCGGCGCCCACCTGATGCAGGCCATGGAGCAGCTGCGTTACGAACTGCCCGAGGACCTGGAACTGCAGCGCGAGGTCTACAAGCACCTGAAGGCCGCCCTGGGCAGCCTGCACCCTGGCTCGCCCCAGACCGGGCGCGCGGCATGATCTGGCGTGGCCGCGAAGGCGACCGCCCCGGCACCCGACAACTGCTGGCCTTTACCCTCTCGCTGTTTCTGCTGATGCTGCTGGGCGGCACTCTGGCCCGCCTGCTCTGAGTCCCGCCCCAGGCGGGATTTTTTTTGCCCTTGCCGTGTTACCACTGAAGTACGGACAACGGAGGACAGCCACCCCTTACGCTGGCCGCATGCCCTGGAACCCCGACCTGTATGACCAGTTCAAGGCCGCCCGCAGCGCCCCGGTGCAGGACCTGCACGCGCTGATTCCAGACAGGCCCTACCGCTGGGTGGTGGACCTGGGCTGCGGTACCGGCGAGCACACGCAGGCCCTGGCCCGCCGCTTCCCCGACGCCGAAGTGACCGGTCTGGACAGCAGCCCCGAGATGCTGGCGCGCGCCGCCGCGCACGACGCCCCCAACGTGCGCTTTGTGCCGGGGAACATCGCGGCGCTTTCAGGCAGCTTTGACCTGATTCACGCCAATGCTTCGCTCCAGTGGCTGCCCGACCACCCAGCGCTGCTCCCCAGGCTGTGGAGCCACCTGAATCCGGGCGGCGTGCTGGCCGTGCAGGTGCCCGCCAACCACGACCACCCCAGCCACCGCCTGCTGAGCGAGACCGCCGCCGATTTTGCAGCGGCGCTGGGCGGCTATACCCGCTTTGGCACCGCGCACGGCGCCTCGCCGGTCCTGAGCCCGGCCGCCTATGCCGAGCATCTGGACGCCCTGGGGGCCCAGGACATCACGGCCCTGAGCAAGGTGTACCCGGTGGTGCTGGACGGCGCTGAAGGCCTGATTGCCTGGACACGCGGCACAGCGCTGGTGCCCTACCTGTCGCGGCTGGACGACGCCACCGGGGCGCGCTTCCTGGCCGCTTACCGGGCGAGGTTGCAGGCCGCCTATCCCGGCGAGCGGCTGTATTACGCCTTTACCCGCGTACTGTTCGTGGCCAGCAAACCGGCGGAGTAAGGCCGGGCGCACTGGTGACAGCTGAAGAGCTCACAGCAGGACCCAGCACGCCTTCCGAGCGAACGGGGTGGGTGACAAGGAACCGGCGCAGGCAAAACTGAGGCGCGCTTGCCCGACCCAAGGCTGGAACATGCTGCTCCTCTCAATGAGCCCACAGCCGGAGGTTATCCCTGCAGGTCAAAGCAGTCCCCTTGCAATGGGCACCCGCGCCCGCCTCAGTCCAGCAGGTCCTTGGGGTCCAGGTTCTGCTCCACCAGTTGCGGGGTCAGCAGCATCACGAGGCGCGACATCTGGCCCGAGCGGTCTTTCACGTTGCCTTCCATGAGGTACAGATTCTTGAACATGCCGTCGCCCAGGCGGTACATGTTCATCACCTCGCCGTCCTTTTTGGCGGCCTTCAGAAAGATCAGCTGCCGCGCGCCCACGAACTCGCCCGCCTTGCCCTTGGGGTTCACCAGCAGAATGGCCCAGTGCTCCGGGCTGCGCTTGGGCATATACATGAACATCAGGGCCTCGGTGGGCACGCCCGCAGGCTGGGCCCACATCTGCATGATCAGCTCCGTGCCCATGCGGCTGTCAATTACAGGCTTGGTCTTGGCCTGCCCGGTGGCGTACGACCACATGGTTTTCGAGTAGTCAGCGGCCTGGGCCAGCCCGGCGGCGCCCAGGGCAGTGGCGGCGAGAGTGGTACGGGAAAAGCGGGCGAGCGTGTTCATCGCCTCCCAGCATGGCAGCCCCCGGCCGGGCATGGGGCCGCAGGTGCGGCCCGCTGGGGGGGGCATGCCCCCAGTGCTGCCCGGCCTAAACGCCGCGCTTTTTGGTGCCCCGCATGGGCGCGTGGTTCCAGGGATCGTCGGGCCAGGGGTGCTTGGGATACCGGCCGCGCAGGTCCTTGCGCACCTCGAAATACGACGAGTTCCAGAACGAGCGCAGATCCTGCGTGACCTGCACCGGGCGCCCGGCCGGCGACAGCAGGTGCAGCAGCACGGGCGTGCGGCCCCCGTTGACGGCCGGCGTCTCGGCCAGCCCAAAGAGTTCCTGCAACTTCACGGCCAGGATGGGCGCCTCGCCGGGGCGGTAGGTCAGGCGAATGCGGCTGCCGGTGGGCACGGTGAGGTGGGTGGGGGCGAGCTCGTCGAGCTGCGCGGGCCGGGGCCACGGCAACAGGGCCTGCAGGGCGGGCAGCAGGTTCAGGCGACCCAGATCCTCACGGGAACGGGCGCTGCCCAGGTGCGGCGCGAGCCACACGTCCAGCGTCGCCAGCAGGCCCGCGTCGGTCAGATCCGGCCAGCTGTCGTCCGGGCGCCAGTGGCGCAGTGACCCCACCCGGTCACGCAGGGCCTGGGCCTCGGGGCCAAAGGTCAGCACGCCCAGGCCCTCCTCCCGCACCGCGCCCAGCAGCGCGGCCCTGCGGGCCTCCTGGGGCAGGTCCCGCAGGGGCCGCGTCTCTAGCACCAGGGCGCCAAAACGCCGCTCCTGCTGCGCCACCAGCGTGCCCGCGCGGCTGTCCCAGCGCACGGCGTCCACCCACGGCGCCCCGGCGCTCAGCACCGCCGGGTCCAGCGGCGCGGCCAGGAAGATCCGCCCCTCGGCCTGCGCGGCGTCCAGGTGGGCCACCGCCAGCGCGCGGGTGCCTGCCAGGGCGTCGCCTTCGGGCAGGGCCGCGCCCTGTCCTCCAGCCAGCAGAAAGCGCCCCCGCCGCAGGCCCGAATGGGCTTCGCGCGCCAGGGCGGCCCGCTCGGGGTAGGCACGCGCCACGAGGGCGCCCACGGCGAAGGGGTCCGGCGCCGCGTCGTCCGGGCGCACGCCCAGCAGGGTGCGCCACTGCCTGGAGAGGCGCTCGATACGTTCCAGCACAGCCACGTCGCCCCCATGGCCCTCCCGGCGGCGCCACGCGCGCAGGGCCGCCACCCGGTCGGTCAGGTCCGCGCCGCTGCCCGGGGGGAGGGGGTCGCGTTCTTCCAGCAGCGCGGCCACATCGGCGGCCAGGGCGGGGGCCTCCTGGCCTGTCAGCAGGTGGGCGAGGCGCGGGTGGGTGGGAAAGTCCAGCAGGCGCTTGCCCTCCGGGGTGATGCGGCCACGGTCGTCCAGGGCGCCCAGGCCCCGCAGCAGCTCGCGGGCCGAGGCCACCCGGCGCTCGGGCGGCAGGTCCAGCCACTGCAGGGCGGCCGGGTCCGTTACGCCCCACTGCGCCAGTTCCAGGGTCAGCGGCGCGAGGTCGGCTTCCAGCAGTTCGGGCGGGCGGGCGGCGGGCAGCAGCGCCTGGGTGCGCTCGCTCCAGAGGCGGTAGGCCACCCCCGGGGCCGTGCGCCCGGCGCGGCCCGCCCGCTGCGCCGCCGCGTCCTGCGTGACCCTGCCCGTGACCATGCGCGAGAGCCCAGTGGCCGGATCGAACTGCGCCCAGCGGCTCTGGCCGCCGTCCACCACCACCCGCACGCCCTCAATGGTCAGCGAGGTCTCCGCGATGCTGGTCGCCAGCACCACCTTGCGCCGCCCCTCTGGGTCCGGGCGCAGGGCGCGTCCCTGCTCGCGCACCGGCAGGTCGCCGTACAGCGGCAACACGGCGGCGTCCACCCCGGACAGCAGGCCCATCGCCCCGCGAATCTCACGCACGCCGGGCAGAAAGGCCAGCACGTCGCCCTCGTGCTCGGCCAGGGCCGCGCGCACCTGCCGGGCCACGGCGTCTTCCACGCGCCCGGTGGGGTCGGCGGCCAGATAGCGCACCTCCACGGGGTAGGCCCGGCCCGCACTCTCGACCAGCGGCGCCCCCAGGCGCCCGGGCAGTGCGGGGTCCAGCGTGGCGCTCATGACCAGCACGCGCAGATCGTCGCGCAGGGCCCCCAGCAGGTCGCGCAGCAGGGCCAGGGCGAGGTCGGCGTTCAGGGAACGTTCGTGAAACTCGTCCAGAATGACCAGCCCCACCCCCGCCAACTCTGGATCGCGCTGCAGCCGCCGCGTCAGGATGCCCTCGGTGACCACTTCCAGCCGGGTGCCGGCCGACACCTGCGCCTCGAAGCGCACCCGGTAGCCCACCGTCTCCCCCACCCGCTCGCCCAACCCTTCCGCCAGCCGCGCCGCCACCGCCCGCGCCGCCACCCGCCGGGGCTGCAGCATGATGATCTTTTGCCCGGCCAGCCACGGTTCGTTCAGCAGGGCCAGGGGCAGGGCGGTGCTCTTGCCGGCGCCGGGGGGGGCCTGGAGAACGACGAGGGGGTGGGTGTGGAGGGCGGTTTGGACGGCGGGAATGACGGTGTGGATGGGGAGGGTGGCGGGGGTCACGGGGGGCATGGTACGGGGGATGGGGAGGGTTCGTGGTGGCTTGCACTGCGCTGCTTGTTTGCCCCACCCCCCAGCCCCCCTACCCCGGAGGGGCAGGGGGGAGCGACGTTAGCACTGGGCAAGAGTTTTTACTGACGTCGGCTGGGGTTGCTCCATTCGTTGACGTGTCCGGCTTCGACGCCATCCTCCGCGTTCGCGCAATGGCCCGCGCCCTTCGGGCACGACGGCCTCGTCTGGACCTGGGCGGTAAGGGGGCAAAGTGTCTTGGTGCGGCCCAGCAGGTTCTACTTTGAAAGGCAAAAGCAGCTCTGGTTCTTACTGCTTTTCAAAAGTAGAACCTCGTGCCCTCAGCGTCCCCACCCTTCACCCCTACGGGGCCAGCAACGGAAGCCGTCGTGCGCGAAGCGCGCGGGCGTACGACGATAGGCGAAGGAATGCCACGGCGTACACAGCGGGGCGAAGCCGGGCCGCCCCACATCGTCAGTCAACGTTTGCCAGCGCAGCGCCGCTCCCCCCGTCCCCTCTGGGGATGGGGGGCTGGGGGGGTGGGGCAAACAAGCAAACGACCCCGCCCAAAAACCCCCCCTCACCCCAACCCCACCACCCCCCACAAATCCTTCAACACCACCTCCGGCACCTCCCCCCCCAACCCATGCCCCGTCGGCAAATACGCCGCCCGCACCCCCACCTGCTGCGGCCCCCACACATCGTTGCGCGGCGAATCCCCCACAAACCACGTCTCTGCCCCCGCCACCCCCAGCCGCGCCAGCGCCAGCTCGTAGATACGCGGGTCCGGCTTGCTCAGCCCCACCGCCTTGCTGATCACCACGTCGTCCACCAGCCCGGTCAGGCCGCAGCGGTCCAGGCAGGCCAGCTGCACCGCTGCCCAGCCGTTGGTGACCACCCCCAGCCGCACCCCCCGCGAGCGCAGTTCACGCAGAACCTCGTGGGCGTGCGGCATGGGCACGGCGTGGGCCATGTGGCCCGAGTAATGGTCCAGCAGGGCCTGGGGATCGTGGGTCAGCCCAAATTCGTTCACCAGCTGGGGCACCACCTCGGTTTTGGACCGGTAGCCGAAATCGTCCAGCTCCACGAACCGCTCGGCGTAGCCGTCTGGCAGGGCAAAGCGCGCGGTGTGCTCGGCCAGCCACGCGCGCAGGGTGGCGGCGCGGTCATGCAAGGTGCCGTCCAGATCAAAGAGAATGGCGCGTGGAGACATAGGCAGCATCTTACACACGATGCTCAGCCGAGGCTCAGGAGGCTTCGCCCTCCCCTTCCGGTTCATCGGGCGATTTGTGGAAGGCCGCGCCCATGTGCCGCACCTCCTCGTGAATCAGGGTGGTGTTCAGCGACACGGCGGCGATCATGCCGCTGGCCGCCGCGCTCATGACGTACTGCGGGGCGCCGGTCATGTCGCCCGCTGCCCACACGCCGCGCACGCTGGTCATGCCGTGTTCGTTGACCACCACGCGGCCCTTGTCGTTCAGTTCGCAGCCCAGGGCGGCGGGCAGGGTGCTGCGCTGCTGCTGGGTGGGGTTCAGGAACAGGGCGTCCAGGCACAGCGAATCAGCGGGGGTGGCCTCCCCTTCCGCCGGGTCCGCCAGCGACGCCCGGAAGCGCACGCGCACGTCCTGCCGCCCACCCAGCCGCAGAATCGGCGCCGTATGTACCGGGATGCCCACGCGGCGCAGATCCTCGCGCTGCTCGTCGGTCAGTTCGTCGGGGCCGTCGGTCAGCAGGGTCACGCGCTGCGACCACGAGCGCACGCTCAGGGCGAGGTGGTGGCCCTCCTGCCCCGAGCCCAGCACGCCCAGCCGGGCGTCCTTGTTGGGCCAGCCGTCGCAGTAGGGGCAGTGGTGCACGGTGGCGCCCCAGCGTTCACGCAGGCCCGGCACGGTGGGCAGCACATCGCGCACGCCGGTGGCAAACAGCACCCGGCGCGCACGCACCCAGCGGCCTTCCAAGCGCAGGGCAAAGCCGTCCGGGGCGGGGGCCACTTCGCGGGCCAGTTCGGGCTGCACCGTGACCGCGTAGGGAGACAGGTCCCCCAGCCCCAGCGTCTTGAGGGTCACGGGCGTGGCGCCGTCGCGGGTAAAGACCCCGTGGGCGGCCTGGGCGCGGACGTTGCGCGGCGGGCCGCCGTCCAGCAGCAGCACCCGGCGCCCGGCGCCTCCCAGCACCAGCGCGGCGTTCAGGCCGGCGGGCCCGGCGCCCACCACCACCGCGTCGTACAGGGCGGCGGCACTCATGCGCCGGCCTCGTGGGGGCGGCTGACCTGAGGCCCGGGGCGCACGCTGAGGTCCGGCAGGGTAGCGTCACGCGGGGCGTTCAGGGCAAAGGCGATGGTGGCCGCCACGGTTTCAGGCTGGATAAACGCCTCTGGGGTGTAGGGGGCCCCCTCCTGCGTGCGGACCTTCTCCTGCATGGGTGTGGCGGTGCGCCCCGGGTATACCGAGGTCACGCGCACGCCGTGCGGCGCCTCTTCTTCACGCAGAGCGTCGGCCAGGGCGCGCAGGGCGAACTTGCTGGCGGCGTAGCTGCCCCAGCCCGCATTGGCCCGCAGGCCCGCGCCGCTGTTCACGAACACCACCACGCCCTGTTCGGCGCGCACGCGGGGCAGCAGCACCCGGGTCAGTTCGGCCGGGGCCACGGTGTTGACGGCCAGCGTCCGGGTCCAGAGATCGTGGGGTTGGTCGGCCACAGCCCCCAGGTCCACCACCCCGGCGTTGTGCACGAGGTTCGTGACCCGACCCAGCCCGCCCAGCGCACCTTCAAAGGTCTCGGGGCGGGTCAGGTCCAGGGGCAGCGGCTGGGCACCCAGTTCGGCACACAGGCGCTCCAGCGCGGCCCCGCCCCGGCCACTCAGGATCAGGTCGTGGGTGGGGGCCAGAGCGTGGGCCAGCGCCGACCCGATGCCCCCGGAAGCGCCAGTGATGAGCGTGACGGGCCGGTGTGTGGTCATGGGGCTGACCTTATCTCACCTTCGGCAAAACCGTTTACGGTCGAGTCCAGGTGAAACGAGCGGGGACTGGCCGGGCTCCGGGCGCAGGGGGCCCACCGGGGGCCTGGGCCAGTGCGGTCAAGGGCCAGAGGGCGCCGGGCTGGCTTCAGGCCGCACCAGCCGCGTGTGGAAATACTGTTCCTGAAACCGGATGATGGTGGCAATCGCGTCGTCACTCCAGTGGGTGCCGTCGCGCGCCACCACCAGCTTGTCCTCGGCGTCGTTCAGGCGCTCAATCACCGCGATCACCTCGCCCTCGGCCTCGGGCACGGCCGCGTCCCAGCCCAGCAGGTAGGCGTCCACCGGCTGGCCGTCGCCGCTACAGGTGCCGGGCAGTTCGCCGTAATTCACCGGGTAGCGCAGGTCCGGGTGGCGTGGGTGCACCGAGCCCAGCGGGCGGTCCACCACCACCCGCACCCGCTGGCCCAGATAGGCGCGCAGATCACGCATGGGGGACCTCAGCCAGGGCGCGCCGCACCAGACCGTCCGCCGCGCGGGTGGTCTCGGGCAGGCGGTACCGGGGGCTCAGGCGCAGCACCCAGGCCAGGGCGGTGGGCAACGACACCCGGTGCCCCACCGACACGTAGACGGGCCGCACGCCGCTCTGGGTGCGCAGCGCCGCGCCGAGCACCTCGGGGCCGTCCAGCAGCGGGGTCCACTCACCCCGGGGGAGGCCCGGCGCTGTGTCCTCACCCGTCAGGCGCGTTTTGCCGCAGCCGATGGTGGGGATGTTCAGCGCCAGCCCCAGATGACAGGCCAGCCCGAACCGGCGCGGGTGGGCAACACCATGCCCGTCGCAGACGATCAGGTCCGGTCGGCGGCTCAGGGCCTGCACCGCCCGCGCTACCGGCGAGCATTCCCGGAAGGAAAAGAGGCCCGGCACATACGGAAAGCGCGCGTGGTCCCGGACGGTGACCTCCTCCAGCACCGTCAACGAGGTGGCGTCCAGCAGCACGGCGGCGGCCACCAGCTCACCGCTGGACTCGTGGTAAGCCACGTCCACGCCGGCCACGGTCGTGACCGGGCCCAGGGCATCGCTGGCCACGACCTGTCCCGCCCAGCGGCGCTGCAGCGCCTCGGCCGCCTGCGCGCTGGCCGGGACCTGCAGCAGAGCAGCGGGGTCCAGCGGCGCCCCGGTCATGGGCTGATCGCCTCTCATCTCGCCGCCTCAGCCTGAAACAGGTCGGCCACCCCCTGGGCGATGGCCTGGGCCATGCGCTCCTGGCCGTCGGGGCTGTGCAGCAGGCGCAGGTTACCGGGATCGGTCAGGTAGCCCAGTTCCACCAGCACACTGGGCTGGGTGGTGGGGCGCGTCAGGGCAAGGTCGGCGCCGGGTTTCAGGCCCGCCCCCGGGCCCAGGTCCGGCAACCGGGCGCGCAGGGCCGCCAGCAAGGCCGCCGCCAGAGGCTGCGCCTGCGGGTGTGAAAAGTACACCTCCGGGCCCCGGATCCCGCGCGGGTCGCGGCCATCGGGCAGGGCGTTGGCGTGAATCGAGATCAGCAGGTCGCTGCCCGCCGCCTCAGCACTCAGGCCCCGTTCCACCAGCCCCAGGGTCACGTCCCCCGTGCGGGTGAGGTTCACGGTGGCCCCCTGGGCGCGCAGCAATTCGGCGGCGCGCAGGGCGATGGGCAGCACCAACCCCTTTTCGGGCACGCGCAGGCTGCCCGCTCCGCCGTTCTGGCTGCCGCCGTGCCCCGGGTCCAGGGTGATCACGCGCCCGGCCAGGGGCCGCGCCGGGTCCACAGTGGGCGGCGGGCGCAGGGTCAGGCGCAGGTCTTCCCCCTCTGGGTTGGCGGTAAAACCCCACAGTGGCGCGGCCAGCACGGCGCTGACCTGGGTGATCAGCCCACCGGCCAGCGATTGCACTTCCAGCCGCTCCAGCGGCCAGGGCAGCGGCCCCGCCGGAGGCGTGAAAGGCGCGGCTGTCTGGCCATACACAGTCAGCGTAACCCGCCGCGCCGAGGGCTGTTCCACGGTGAAAGGTGGCCGCGCGGCCCCGATGGGCAGGCGCAGCACGACTTCGGGGGCGGGCAGGGCTGCAGGGCCCTGGGCTGGCGCCAGGGGCCCCGCTGCCGGTTCCGTGTCCACCGCCATCGGCCCCCCTGTGGGGGCAGGGGGCGTGCCGTCCAGCGGCGTCACCTGGGCGGCCGTCACCAGCGCGCCCACGCCGGGGGCCAGCCGCACGCGCAGGTCCGGGCCCACGCGGCCCACGGCGCGGAAGGTCATGTCCTCGCGCGGGTACAGCAGCGGCTGGCCGTTCAAGGTGGTCAGGCGGGTGCCCGCCGCGTTCACGCCCAGGCCTGGCACGCTGCCGGGGGGCTGCACCACCGTGCGGGCGGTGCCCGGCGCGCTACTCAGCCGGCCAGGGGCCGTCGCGCTCACCGTGCGGCCGTCGCGCCCGCGCAGGCTGACAGTCACGGGGGCGGCCCTCAGCACCGCGCCGGTGGGCAGGGTGTAGGCGCCGCTGTACACGCCGGCCGGGCCCTCGGTCAGGGGCTGCGCGGGGCCGCCCGCCACCCGGAAGGTGGCCTGCCCGCCCGGCGAGCCCTGAAAGCGCACCGGCACGCGGCGCTCGGCGGGGGTGTCGCCGGCCGGGTCCCAGAATTCGGTGGGCTGCGCGGGCTGCACGCTGGCGCGCGCGATGGCGGTGGGCACAGCCGGCAGGCTGGCGGGCACCGTGCGGGTGACGGTCAGCACCCGCGACACACTCTGGCCGCCCTGGCGCGCCACCAGCCGCAGGGCGTTGGCCCCGGCCTTCAGCGGCCACCAGGTGATGAACAGGCCGTCCGGGCCGGTGGGCACCGCCACGCCGCTGACGGTCAGGGCCGCGCCGGGGCTCACGCTGCCTTCCAAGATCACATGGTCGAAGGCCACCCGGTGGCCGTCCGGGGGGTAGGCCACGTACACGCTGGGCGCGGCCTGCGCGCTGGACAGGGCCAGCGCGGCACCCAGAACAAGGCAGGGCAGAGAAACGCGCATGCCCCCCGGGATAGCACGGCGTATGCTGCGGGGCGATGAGTGAAGGGCTGCTGGCCGCATATGAAGCCCAGTTGCCTGCCTTCGAGGGCCTGCGGGAGGCAGCAGTGGCGCACACCACCCGGTTGATTGCCGAGGCCGGGCTCAACATTCACCACATCACGGCCCGCGTGAAAAAACGCCCCAGCCTGGAAGACAAGCTGCGGCGCAAGCCTGGGCGCTACGCCAGCCTCTCGGACGTCACGGACCTTGTGGCCGTGCGCGTGATCACCTATTTCGAGTCCGATGTGGGGCTGGTGTCGCGCCTGCTGGAAGAACACCACACCCTGGACTGGGAAAACTCCATTGACAAGAGCAAGATGCACGACCCGGACCGCTTCGGCTATATGGGCGTGCATTACGTGGTGGAGGTCACGCCGCAGACGCCGGACCTGTCGGCGTACGCGGGCTACAAGTTCGAGGTGCAGATCCGCTCCATCCTGCAGCACGCCTGGGCCGAAATTGAGCACGACCTGGGGTACAAGAACCGCGAGGCCATTCCGCGCGAGGTGCAGCGGCGCTTTTACCGGCTGGCGGGCCTGCTGGAAATGGCCGACGAGGAATTCATGGCACTGCACCGCCTGTCGCGCGATTATGCCGAGACGCTGCCCCAGCGCGTGCAGGAGGCCCCCGACAGCGTGCTCATTGACGCCGCCAGCATGTCCCACCTGCTGGCCACACCCCCCGTGCGTGACCTGGACGCCGAGGTGGCGCGGGAACTGAACGTGCCGCTGCTGACCGGCTGGAACGACCCCGAGCGCCCGCAGCGACTGGCCAAGTTGCTGCACTACGTGGGCGTGCATTCGGTGGGGGCGCTGCACAAGGAATTGCGGCGCCACCAGCGCGAGGTGGTGTGCCTCGCCTCGGTGCTGATGCCGGCGCTGCGGGTGGCCTGGACCCCGGCGGGCGGCGCGCGCCCCGGCACCAGCGTGGTGCACTACGCGCTGCTGCGCGCCTGCATGAACCCGGCCCTGAACCCCCATGAAATCGTGACCCTGCTGGACCTGCGCGGGGTGCTCAGCAGCGAAGAGCTGGTGCAGGCGGTGCAGGACGCCTACGCCCAGACCTGCAATCCCAAGGCGGCGCTGCCAGCCCCTATGTCAGGCCCTCCTGAAGGTGAGCCGCGTACTCCCCCCACGGCCGGGGGCAGCCTGACGAGCGACTGACACAGCAGGCGCACCCTGAAGGCGACGGAAGAGGACACGCGCCGACCGTCCTGGTCGGCCCTGAGCGCCCTGCCGTCAAGGGAGCACTGGCCATGAGCCACCACGACCTGTTCTGTCAGTCCACGGTCAACCCTGTTCTCTGCGCCCCCCCGGCGGACCCCCTGTGGACCGCCCTGCAGCACCACGACCTGCCCCCGGCCCTGCTGCGCCGCCTCTCGCAGGCCCAGGGCTGGACACCGGCCCAGACCCAGGTGGCCGCGCGGGAATACCGGCGCTTCGTGTATCTGGCGGCCACCTGCCCGCACCCGGTCACGCCGTCGCGCGCGGTGGACGAGGTCTGGCACCTGCACCTCACCTTTACCCGCGACTACTGGGAGCGCCTGACGCCGCTGCTGCCCCGGCCCCTGCACCACGAGCCCGGCGAGGGCCACCCGGAAGACGCCGCGCGCTTTGAAGCGCAGTACGCGCAGACGCTGGAAGCCTACGCCGCCGCGTTCGGTCACCCGGCCCCCGCTGACGTGTGGCCACGCCCCCGGCCGGCCGAGGTGACCACGGCCGCTTCACCCCCACAACGTACGCGGGGCAGTGCCCGCCTGTCCGGGCTGGGCCTCGCCACGCTGGCGGCCCTGGTGGCCGGCCTGACCTTTGCCTGGAGCCCGGCCGCGCTGTGGATCGCCCTGGGGGCCTTTGCCCTCGTGCTCTTGCTCAGCCGCACAGCGCGCCCCGGACCCCGCTCGCGCCGCCGCGAGAAGGACGGCTGGGGAGACGGGGGCGTGGTCCTGCTGGGCGGCGGGGACGTGTCGGGGGCAGACGCGGCCAGCCACCACGGCGGCGACAGCAGCAGTGACAGCGGAAGCAGTTGCGGCAGCAGCTGTGGTGGCGGCGGCTGCGGCAGCTAAGCAGACCCGCCCTGGTCAGCCGCACCAGCCTGACGGAACCTCACCTCCTTGCTCTGCCCCGCACCCATGACCCGCGCGCCAGTGGCCCCGCAGGACCCAAGCCAGAGCCACCGGCGCGACCAGTTTCAGGGTAAGGAGATGGGCAGGCACAAAGCGGCGGGCAGACAGGGCGCGTGACCCGGGGGCAAAGGGGAACAGGGCCCCATAGATGGAACGGGGCCAGCCCTCCCACCGCGCCAAACGGAGCAACACTCGGGAACGAAATACGCAGGACGCGGAACCCCACTCTGCATGGGGTTCCGCGTCTGCCTCTCCTTTAGCGTGCGTTGCCTAGCAACCCTAGCTCAGCTTGGCCTTGAATTCCTCGTAGCCAAAGGTTTTCACGCGCTCGTAGGTGCCGTCCAGGCGCAGAATGCCGATGTCCGGGTGCTTAACCCCGTTGAAGAAGGTGGTCTTGACCATCGTGTAGTGAATCATGTCGTCAAAGACCACCCGGTCGCCAATGGCCAGCTGCCCGGGAAACACATATTCGCCCACCACATCGCCTGCCAGGCAGGTGGTGCCGCCGATCAGGTACGGGTGGCCGGGAGGGGCGTCCACGGCCTCGCGGTGGTCGTGTTCGGGGGGGTCACCCGCGCCCAGGATGCGGGGGCGGTAGGGCATTTCCAGCACGTCGGGCATGTGGGCCGACACCGAGATGTCCAGCAGCGCGGCGTCCTTGACGTTGTGCACCACGTCCAGCACCGAACTGACCAGCCAGCCGGTCTGCCAGCCAAAGGCGCTGCCGGGTTCCAGAATCACGTGCACGCCCCATTTCTCGCGGAAGGCGCGCACCACGCGGATCAGGCGCGGGATGTCGTAGCCCTCGCGGGTCATCAGGTGGCCACCGCCAAAGTTGACCCACTTCACCTGCCCCAGCACGTCCCCGAAGTTGCGCTCCAGCACCTCCAGGGTGCGCTCCAGGGTGTCACTGTCTTTCTCGCACAGGGTGTGGAAGTGCAGGCCGTCCACGCCGTCCATCAGCTCCGGGCGGAATTCGCGGCGGGTGACGCCCAGGCGGGAAAAGGGCCCGGCGGGGTTGTACAGGTCCGTTTCCACCTCGGCGTATTCGGGGTTCACGCGGATGCCCACATGCAGG
Organism: Deinococcus aquaedulcis; assembly: GCF_019693445.1. Lineage (NCBI taxonomy): Bacteria > Thermotogati > Deinococcota > Deinococci > Deinococcales > Deinococcaceae > Deinococcus > Deinococcus aquaedulcis. Next base: position 153,757 of record NZ_JAHRBL010000003.1, read on the forward strand.
GTGCGCCCGGCGGCCCGCGCCGCTTCGACCTGCGGCTTGAAGCGCTGCCACTGCGAGAACGAGTTGAACACGAGGTGATCGGCCAGTTCCAGGATGCGCGGAAACTCCTCGTCGCTGTAGGCGGGCGCGTACACGTGGACCTCGCCCTGCATCTCTTCGCGCGCCAGGAGGGCCTCGTTCAGGCTGCTGGCGGTGGCGCCCGTGATGCCGTACTCGCGCAGCAGGGGAAAAGCCGACCACATCGAAAAGCCCTTGAAGGCCACGATAATCTGCGCGCCGCTCTCGCGCTGCACCTGCGAGATCAGGGCGAGGTTGCGGCGCAGGCGTGATTCGTCGAGCACAAAGGCCGGACTGGGAATGGCCGTGAAATCCACGGAGGCCACCGGGGTCACCGCCGGGAGGGACAGGTCAGAAGCCGTCATGAGGCACAGGGTAGCGGGTTGGGGTGGGTCTGGGTCTGCGGTTCAGGGCACAGCTGGCTTCACATCATCAAGGCGCAGACGGTCCCCTTCAAACACTGGCCGCGCGTCGCCGCTTTCGATGCGTTCCACCAGCGCACGCTGCTCCGGCGTAAGAACCTGGCGCCACGGCTCAGAGGGCTCTGCCTGATGACACGCCCGGAACAGCACCACGGACATGATGCCCAGCGCCAGCAGGGGCCGCAGGGCCTGACCAGCGGTGGGCAGTGGCAGAGCTGAAAGCGTGGAGGGCAGGGCCGAGAGTGTGAAGGGCAGCGCCGGCCACAGCAGTGCACGCCGGGCCGTCCCCGCTTCCCAGTCACGCGCCTTGCTGCGGGCCAGCAGGCGCTGGGCACCTGCATGACCGCTCCCCCCAGCCCGCTCCAGCAGGTGGCGCGCGTAATTCAGGCTGTCCTGGATGGGGCGCGTCTTGACCGGGCGCAGCACCCCGTCTCCGCCCACTTCGACGCGCCCGGCCCGCAGCTGCTGGGCCAGCGCGACGCGGGCGTCATTGTTTCCCGCGTCTGCGGCGCGCAGCAGATAGCGGTAACGGTCTCGCTCATCCAGACCAAATTGCTGGCGAAAGGCACCAAAGTGCCCATAGACGTGCCAGCTCAGGTCGGGACTTCCCAGGTCAGCGGCCCGCAGGGCATCCCGGTTGACCTCTTCGGGCTCCTGGTCCGCACGCAGGACCACGAGCAGTTCAGCGGCCTCGCGGTTGCCTTCATCGCGGGCCCGCAGCAGCCAGGGTAGGGCGTCGGGCAGACGCCACGCAGGCCCCGCCAGTTGCAGCTTGCCCAAGCCGATCATGGCGTCGGTGTCACCCCGCTCCGCCGCGCGCCTGAGGAGGCCCGCCACGCGGGGGGCCAAGTCTTCAAGCCCCTGCCAGCCGTGCACGAAAGCAATGAGGCCATTGCCGTCCAGCGCAGCGTCCTCATCCTGCTCGGCTGCAGCCAGATAGCGCTCCAGAGCCGCGCGGCGCTCGGCCAGGGAACGCCCGGCAATGGTCAGGGCGACAAACAGCTGGTTGGCATGGAGGTCGCGCAGGTTGGCCGCCAGCTGGGCACGCTCAACCGCCACCACAAAGTCGCGGGTAAACGCCATCGCGTGGTGCGACACACAGACGTGAAATTCGGCCCAGAGGCGCTGCATGTCTGTCTCGGAGAGCAGACCGCTGGCCTGCTGCTGGCGCACGAACGCCAGCATCTGCGCCTCGCTGCCGCCCCATTCCTCGCGCAGGTGGTAGAGCATGATGCGCCTTAAGGTCAGGCTTTGCGGATTGGCCGCCAGCCCCTGGGTAAACCAGTCGGGATACTGCTGGGCGTCCACCTCGGCGGCCGAAACTCGGCAGCCCAGACTGTTGGCGGCCCAGCCACTCACGGCCCACGCTGCCAGGGGATTGGCCGTGAGTGTCACGGCGTGCCCGGCGCAGGCGGTGGCCTGTTCGGTAAAGTGCTCCAGCCCACGCCACCCCTGATCGCTCACATGGCTGGACTTCGCCTCTCCCCGCGCGGCCCAGGCCCGCGACAGCAGCCACTCTGCCAGCGCCACATGCGCCTCGTAAGAGCCCATATGCGCGTCCATCCACGCGCTGAAGCGCTCCCCCAGGGCGGGGTCCGGCTGCTGGAAAGCCTGAAAAGCGTTCAGCAGGTCGCGCTCGGCCAGCTGCCCGGCCTCAAACTGGCGCTGCAGCCCGCCCAGATGCTCTTGAAGGGTGCCGTACTGCTCGTCGCGCAGCAGGCGCAGAAAGTCGGGGGCGGCGTTCATCGAGTCTTCATGGTAGCGCCCCGCCGCCAGCCGTACCTGCGCAGCTGTGTGGCTCTACTTGAGCACTTTGAAGCTCTTGATAAAGGCGTCGTTCACCGGGGCCAGCTTGGCTTCCTGGCCCTGGCGGCTGGTGGCGGTCACCATGTAGACGCGGTTGCCCTTAACCGCGTAGGTGGCGATGAAATACAGCTTGTACTGCCCCTGGCGCCCGGTGTACACCAGCCGGTTGCCCTTCACGCCGCCCAGGGTGGCCGCCTGGTTTTTCAGAATCTTGCCGTCGGTGATCAGCTGCCCAATCTGCTTGACGTTCAGGGCGTGGTACTGCGCCTGGGTCATGCCGGCGGGAACGGGCTGCACTATCACGTTGATGTTGGAGGTAAAGTCGCCCTCGCGCTTGCCAGCGAACACCACCGCCGTGCCGGGGTACGACCCCTGCTGCCAGCCCGCCGGCACCGTGGCCGAGAAGGTGCCGGAAGGGTCCTTGTAGGTGGCGGCGTGGGCCACCCCCGAGAGCAGGATCAGGGCCAGCAGCGGGCGGAACAGGGTCATGGCCGCAGCGTACGGGGCCGGGCAGGGCGCGCAGGTCTGGAGCGCGGCCCCAGGTCTTAACCGGCCGTGAATCTCAGGGTGCCTTCGGGGGCGCCTTCACCGGGAACCAGGGTGGGCACCAGGGTGCTGGTGCTCAGGCCGGCGGCAAAGCGTACGTCCTCGCCCAGCCCCAGGCGGCTGAGGTGCTGGCCGTGGCCGCTGCTGCTCAGGGCTTCTAAGGGGTTCCCGCCGTTGCGGCGCACCGTCAGGGCAATGCGGGCGCCGTCGTCCACGGTAAATTCGCCCATCGCCAGCAGGTATTCGGCCAGCACACCGGCCGCGTACACGTCTTCCAGGCCCACATGGCTGTCGGTGCCCGCGCAGACAATGGCAATTTCTTCGGTGGCGGTGGCGCGGGCGCGGCGGGCCGCCGCGTGGGCGTTGGTCAGGGCGGCCAGAAAGATGTGCTTGCCGGTCCGGGCCGCCGTGTGGGCCGCGCCAGTGCCGTTGGTGGTGTTCATGACCACCGTTTTCCCGGTGAAGTTCTGGCCCGCTGCCTCGGCGGGGCTGTTGCCAAAGTCAAAGCCGGGAATGGGCAGGCCGCCGCGCTCGCCGCCCAGCAGGTAGGGGCTGCCTTCAGGGGCGCCGTCGCGCAGGGCCAGGGCCACCTCTGGGGTGGCGGTCAGCAGCAGGGCGTCGGCGCCGCGTTCCAGATAGGTCACGGCGGTGGTCGTGGCGCGCAGCACGTCTATCACCACCACCACGTCGGGGTAGGTGCCGTGCGGCAGCAGGTCAACGCGCAGGCGCATGGCTTACTTCAGCGCCTCGCGCAGGCGCTCCAGGCCGGCCGCCGCGCCGTCCTTGCCGTAGACCGCGCTGCCCGCCACCAGATTGCTGGCCCCAGCATGCACCACCGCGCGGGCGTTGGCGGCACTCACGCCGCCGTCCACCTGCAACTCGGCGGCGCTGCCCAGGTCGTCCAGCCAGCGGCGCACGGTGCGGATGCGCTCCAGGCTCTGCGGAATGAATTTCTGCCCGCCAAAACCCGGATTCACGCTCATGATGAGCACGAGGTCCACGTCGGCCAGTACGGGGCGCAGGGTTTCCAGCGGCGTGCCCGGGTTCAGGGTCACGCCGGCCTTTTTGCCCAGTTCCTTGATCTGCTGCACGGCGCGGTGAATGTGCGCCGTGGCCTCCACATGCACCGTCAGGCCGTCGGCCCCGGCCGCCGCAAAGTCCTTCAGGTAGCGCTCGGGGCGGTCAATCATCAGGTGCACGTCCATGAACAGCGGGCTGGCCGCGCGGGCCGCCGCCAGAATGGGGAGCCCGAACGAGATGTTGGGCACAAAGGCCCCGTCCATCACGTCCACGTGTGTCCAGTCGGCACTTTCGATGGCGCGCAGTTCCTCGCCCAGGCGGGCGAAGTCACAGGCGAGGATGCTCGGCGCGAGTTTGACGCGGCGGGCAACAGGGTCGGGCGTGGTCACGCCCCGCAGTCTACCCTGAAGCGGGCCGTGACTTCGCGCAGGTCATAAAACCCTGACCCAGTCTTGCCTCTGCAGAACCGTGGAGAAGCGCGGCCCTGTCCGAACAGGCCCCTCTCCAATTTTCAGTTTTTGGCGTTCCGACTGAAAATGACCCGGGGCATAGTGGCCCCATGAGCGACACACCGCCCCTGACCGTGCAGACCCCCGAGCAGGCCCTGGCCCTGCTGGACCCGCAGACCCTGAGCCTGCTGGGTGCCTTTGCCGAGCCCATGACCCCCAGCGAGGCCGCGCGCAGCCTGGGCCAGCCCGCCAACCGCGTGACCTACCACGTGCGCCGCCTGCTGAGCCTGGGCCTGCTGGAAACCGCGCAGACGGTGGGCAAACGCGCGCGCTACCAGGTGGTGGCCGTGACCTTCGTGGTGCCCTACCGCCTGACCGCCGCCGCCGACGTGAGCGAGATGTTCACGCCGCTGTTCCGCGAGGTCTCGGGGCGCTTTGCCCAGGCCGCGCGGGACCGCGCCCAGGAACTCAGCGAGGAGAGGCTGGAAGGCGCGATCACCCTGCGCCTGGGCCACCACCAGCCGCTGCACATGGACCCGCCCCCCGCCGCCCTGATTCGCTACGCCCTGAACGCCAACGTGCGCACCTTTGACCTGAACGCCGAGGACTACGCCGCGCTGCAGGCCGAACTGGGCGAACTGCTGGAACGCTACGCCGCCCGCGCCACCGCTGCGGGCGAGCGCCGCCCCTGCACCGCTGTGGCCATCACCTTTCCCGGCGCCCTGTTCGAAGCTGCCCCCGAGGCCGGCGCATGAGTGCCGAGCCCTCCACCCTGGCCCAGCGGCAGGCGCAGGACCGCTTTCGCCTGAAGCGCCTGGGGCTGTTTCTGCTGACCGGCACCGCCCTGAACCTGGGACTGGTGCTCAGCGGGGCCGCCGCCGGCCTGCGCGACCTGACCGGCGACGACACCCTGGCCCAGCGCGCCCTGTTCGTGGCGGCGTACGGGGCCGTGACCAGCGCCGCTCAGCTGCCGCTGGAGTACCTGCTGGGCTACCGTCAGGAGCGCCGCGCCGGCCTGCTGCGCCTGGGCACGGCGGCGTGGCTGCGTCAGTGGGGAGCGGCCAGCGCCGTGTCCACAGTGGTGCAGGGCAGCCTCTATCTGGCGGTCAGCGGCGTGTTCCGCGCGGCGCCGGACGCGTGGCTGCCCGGGGCCGCCGCCGCCATCACCGTTTTTCTGGGGGCGCTGGTGGCGCTGCAGCCCTGGCTGACGCGGCGGGCCGTGCGCCTGCGCCCCCTGACCGACGAACGGGTGAGCGCGCTGGCGCAGACCCTCTTTGCCCAGGCGGGGGTGCGCCTGACCGGGCTGCAGGTGGCCGAGGTCAGCCGCAACGCGCGGGTGGCGAACGCCTTTGTGCAGCCCAGCCTGCGCGGCGCACAGCTGATCGTCAGTGACACCCTGCTGGCCCAGGCCAGCGACGAGGAGTTGCGGTTTGTCATCGCCCACGAACTGGGACACCACGCGCGGCGCGATCTGTGGCGGCTGCTGGCGTGGCAGTGGCTGTCGCTGCTGGGCATGGTGGGCGCGGCGGCGATCCTGCTGGGCACGCTGGGCACCCAGGGGGGCCTGCAGGGGGCGGGAGATATTGGCGCCGTGCCGGTCCTGGCCCTGGCCTTTACGCTGGCGCAGCGTGGGCTGGACCTCGTGGGACACGCCCTGAAACGGCAGATGGAATACCGCGCCGACACCTACGCCCTGCGCCTGACCGGCGATCTGGACGGCATGGCGCGCGTGCTGGAACGCCTGTCGGACCAGAATCTGCAGGACCCCAACCCCCCGCGCGCCGCCGAGGTGCTGTTTCACGATCATCCGGCCCACGCGCGGCGCCTGGCGGCTGCCCGGCGGGTGCTGGCCCAGCCCCTGAACGGGGTGCGCCATGTCTGACGCCCTGACCGTCCAGGGGCTGACCAAGCGCTACGGCGCCCACCCGGTCCTGCAGGGCCTGAACCTGAGCCTGCCGGCGGGCGCCCTGGGGCTGTTCCTGGGGCCCAACGGCGCGGGCAAGACCACCACGCTGCGGCTGCTGGCCGGCCTGGAGGCCCCCGACAGCGGCACCTTCACCCTGCTGGGCCGCGCGCCCCACCCGGCGCTGCGCCGCGAGGTGGCCTTTACCCTGGAAGAACCGCGCTTTTACCCGCACCTGAGCCTGCTGGACAACCTGCGGGTGGTGGCCGGCTACCGGGGCCTGCGCCGCGCAGGGGTCTGGGCAGCGGGGGCGCTGGAGCGGGTGGGACTGCAGGCCAGCGCGCACCGGGCCTTCGGGCGCTGCTCGCTGGGCATGCGCCAGCGCCTGTATCTGGCCAGCACCCTCACCCCGGACCTGCGGCGGCTGCTGTTGGACGAACCCACCAACGGCCTGGACGTGGAAGGCCGCGAGGCCCTCTGGGCGGTGCTGACCCGCCTGCGGGCCGACGGGGTGAGCCTGCTGGTGTCCACCCATCAGGTGCTGGAAGCCGAGCGCTCTGCCGACCACCTGAGCGTGCTGCACGGGGGCCGCAGCGTTTTTGATGGCCCGCTGAGCGCCCTGCAGGCGCAGCGGCGGCTGGTGCTGCAGGTGCCCGACCCGGCCCAGACGGCGCTCGCCCTAGAGAGCCACGGCCACGCCACAGAGAGCGGGCGCGGCGCCGGCGAAGTGGTGGTGCAGGCCGCGCCCGCCCAGGCGGCGCAGGTGCTGGGCCTGCTGAGCACCCTGAACCTGCCCGTGTACGGCAGCCGCCCCGAAGACCTGGAAGAGCTGTACTGGAGAATCAAAGATGCGTCCTGAGCCCCTGCCCCTGCACCCGGAACTTCTGAAATTCAAGCGCCAGCCGCTGGCGCTGGCCCTGACGGCCTCGGCGCTGGGGCTGCCGGCCCTGCTGTGGGGGGCGCAGCACCTGGGCCCGGTGGCCCTGAGCACTTCGGCGCCGGGGTGGCTGCTGCCGGCGCACGCGGCGGTGGCCCTGCTGCTGCCCTACCTGCTGACCCTGGAAGACGGCCTGGGCACGCCGCGCTGGCTGGAGACCACGCCCACCCACCCCAGCCGCGTGGTGGCGGCCAAGGTGGTGCTGGTGCTGGCCGTGGCCCTGCTGGGCGCGGCGCTGGCCCTGGCGCTGGGCAGCCCGCTCCCCAGCCCGGCCCAGGCGCTGACCGGGCTGCTGGGCGTGCTCTCTAGCACCCTCACCCTGACGGTCCTGAGCCTGCTGACGCGCCACTTCGCCGCCACGCTGGTGATCAGCGTGGTGTGGCTGCAACTGGCCCCTGCGCTGCTGACCCTGCTGCCCGAGGGCGTGCGGGGCACGCTGGGGGCCATGCTGCCCGCCCTGGGCCTGACCCAGTTCGGGGACACGGCACATCTGCTGCCCCGGCTGCTGGCCCACGCCCTGCTGCTGCTGGTCCTGTGGGCGCTGCTGCACCGCCGCGCGCCGCACTGGTAGGCGGGAGGGACGGGGCTGGGTGGGAAGGCCTGTTGTCCTGGCCTTCCCACCCAAACGCCCGTTAGGCGGCGCGTGGCATCATGGGCCCAGACGGAGGCACCCACCCATGACCCACCCCACCGCCGATCTGGCCGCCTGGAAGGCCCTGGCCAGCAAGGACCTGAAGGGCGCCGACCCCGCGCGCCTGAACGCCCAGACCCCCGAAGGGCTGACCCTGAAGCCGCTGTACACCGCCGCCGACCTGGAAGGCGTGAACGCCGATACGCTGCCCGGCCTGCCGCCCTTTACCCGGGGCCCGCGCGCCACCATGTATGCCGCGCGGCCCTGGACCATCCGGCAGTACGCGGGCTTTTCCACCGCCGAGGAATCCAACGCCTTTTACCGCCGCAACCTCGCGGCCGGGCAGAAGGGCCTGTCGGTGGCGTTTGACCTCGCCACCCACCGGGGCTACGACAGCGACCACCCGCGCGTGGTGGGCGACGTTGGCAAGGCGGGCGTGGCGATTGATTCCGTAGAGGACATGAAAATCCTCTTCGACGGCATTCCCTTGAACGAGATGTCGGTGTCCATGACCATGAACGGCGCGGTGCTGCCCATCCTGGCGGCGTACATCGTGGCGGGGCTGGAGCAGGGCGCGCGGCTGGACGAACTCTCGGGGACCATCCAGAACGACATCCTCAAAGAGTTCATGGTGCGCAACACCTACATCTACCCGCCTGCGCCCAGCATGCGGATCATTGCGGACATCATCGAATTCACGGCGCAGGAGATGCCGCGCTTCAATTCCATCTCGATTTCCGGGTACCACCTGCAGGAAGCCGGGGCGAACGCCGCGCTGGAACTGGCCTACACGCTGGCCGACGGCCTGGAATACGTCAAGGCCGCGCTGGGCAAGGGTCTGAACATTGACGACTTTGCCGGGCGCCTGAGTTTTTTCTTCGGCATTGGCATGAACTTTTACACCGAGGTCGCCAAACTGCGCGCCGCGCGGCTGCTGTGGAGCGAACTGATCGCCCAGTTTGAGCCCAAAAAGCCCATGAGCCGCGCCCTGCGCACCCACTGCCAGACCTCGGGCTGGTCGCTGACCGAGCAGGACCCCTACAACAACATCATCCGCACGACCATTGAGGCGATGGCGGCGGTGTTCGGCGGCACCCAGAGCCTGCACACCAATTCCTTTGACGAGGCCATTGGCCTGCCCACCGACTTTTCGGCCCGCATTGCGCGCAACACGCAGCTGGTGTTGCAGGAAGAAACCGGCATTCCGCAGGTGGTGGACCCTTGGGGCGGCAGCTACCTGATGGAGCGCCTGACCCACGACCTGGCCGACAAGGCGCGAGAGCTGATGCGCGAGGTCGAGGCCCTGGGCGGCATGGCCAAGGCCATTGAAAGCGGCATTCCCAAGCTGAGGATCGAGGAAAGTGCGGCGCGCAAGCAGGCCCGCATTGACCGGGGTGAGGACGTGATCGTGGGTGTGAACAAGTACCGCCCCGCCACGGAAACCCCTGTGGACGTGCTGGACATTGACAATGCGGCGGTGCGAGAAGCGCAGCTGGCCCGCCTGGCGCACGTGAAGGCGGCCCGCGACTCCCAGGCCGCACAGGCCGCCCTGGACGCCCTGGAACACGCCGCCCGCACGGGCGAGGGCAACCTGCTGGCCCTGAGCGTAACCGCCATGCAAGCCCGCTGCACCGTGGGCGAGGTCAGCGACGCCCTGGAGCGCGTATGGGGCCGCCACGCCGCCGAGGTGCGCACCCTGAGCGGGGTGTACGCCGCTGGCTACGAGGGCGACGAGGGCTTCAGCGCCCTGAAAGGCGAAATTGAGGCCTTTGCCGAGGCCGAGGGCCGCCGCCCGCGCCTACTGGTCGTGAAGATGGGCCAGGACGGCCACGACCGGGGCGCCAAGGTCATTGCCACCGGCTTTGCCGACCTGGGCTTTGACGTGGACGTGGGCCCGCTGTTCCAGACCCCGGAAGAAGCCGCGCGCCAGGCCATTGAAAACGACGTGCATGTGGTGGGCGTCAGTTCTCAGGCGGCGGGGCACAAGACACTGGTGCCGCAGCTGATTCAGGCGCTGCGTGCCGAAGGCGCGGGGGACATCCGGGTGGTGGTGGGCGGTGTGATTCCGCAGCAGGATTACCCGGCGCTACGCGAGGCTGGCGCGGCGGGCATCTTTGGCCCCGGCACCCCGATCCTGCACAGCGCGCGCGAGGTGCTGCGCCTGCTGCGCGGGGAGGCGTGACCGGCGCCCCGGCGACCGTGACGGCTGGCCGGGGTCGGCCCGGCCCTGGTGCGGCTGGTGCAGCTGACTACCGCGTTCGGGCCGACGGTGGCGGCGGTGGTCTGCCCAGCAGCCTCGTCGTGGCTGGACCGCAGACAGGGGCCGCCGTGAGCAACCCGGCCCGCCGCCACATCGTACCGGCAGCCATGAAAGCCATGCTGCTCTCCGTCTGCACCCTGCTGACCCTGGCGGGGGCCCAGGGCCTCCCCCCTGTCCCGTACCAGAACACCCCGGCCGTGACCACGGTGGGCGGCCTGAAGGTCTGTCAGGTGGGCGAAACCCGCTACCTGCTGGACCGCGCGGGCCGGGTGCGCAGTCTGGACTACGCCCGCCTGATTCCCGACAACACCCTGCGCGTGCGCCAGAGCTATGACCGCGCCGGGCGCCTGACCGGCATGCAGGTGCAGTGGACCGGCTTTGCGGGCCGCCTGCTGGACGTGCGCGGGGCCTTCGACGCGCGGGGGCGGCTGGTCAAGGAAACGGGCTTTCGCCGGGCGGGCGTCACCACACCGCTGCGCTCGTACCTGCGCCCTGTGCCCCGGGGGCTGAAGTGCTGAGGCCCTACGTGCTGAGACGCTGGGCCGCGCTGGGCCTCCTGACCCTGAGCGTCTCGGCGGGGGCAGGTGGGGGCCACGCCCCGCTGCCTGCGGCGGCCCAGACCCAGGCGGTGCGGACGCTGGTGGCGCAGACCGACGCCGCCCGGGGGCAGTTCGTGGTGTTCTCGGGAAGCTCTGTGCCGTGCATCGTGGACGCGGCGTTCCAGGTGGACACCTGGACGGACCGGCGGGGCGTGGTGCGCCGCCTGTTCTTTTCGGCCACCAACCTGCTGGAGGGGGGCCGCACCGAGTATCTGGTGTACTGGGACGCCAGCGGCCACCCCCGGTATCTGTCCCAAAGCCAGTTGCTCCGGGCCGGGCCCACCGCCGGGCCGCAGCCCAGCCCAGGGGGCACCACCCGCACCGAACTCTTCATTGACCCTTCAGGCCGCGTGGTGCAGCGGCTGGAACAGGGGCCGATCACCGAGCAGGACCGCGTGCTGTGGCCGCAGATTCTTCAGAACCTCCGGCCCGCCGACCTTGTCAAGGAGCTGACCTGTCCACCCACCCGCTGACCTCTCCCCTGCTGTCGGGTCACCGCCGGGCGCTGGCCAAGGCGATCACGCTGACGGAATCCACGCGCCCCGAGCATGAAGAGAGCGCCCAGGCTCTGCTGGCGGAGGTACTGCCACACGCGGGCCGCGCCATTCGCCTGGGCCTGACCGGCGTGCCGGGCGTGGGCAAAAGCACGTTCATTGAGGCGCTGGGCCTGCGTCTGGCGGATGCCGGGCACCGCGTGGCCGTGCTGGCAGTGGACCCCAGCAGCGCCCGCACAGGCGGGTCCATCATGGGCGACAAGACGCGGATGCCCCGGCTGACGGTGCACCCCCAGGCCTTTATTCGCCCCAGTCCGTCCGGCGGCACCCTGGGCGGGGTGGCGCGGCGCACCCGCGAGGCCATCACGCTGTGCGAGGCCGCCGGGTACGACGTCGTGCTGGTGGAAACCGTGGGCGTGGGCCAGAGCGAAACCCAGGTGGCCGCCATGACCGACCTCTTTCTGCTGCTGACCCTGCCCAACGCCGGGGATGAACTGCAGGGCATCAAGCGCGGGATCATGGAACTGGCGGACCTGTGTGTGGTGAACAAGGCCGACACCAACCCGCAGGCGGCGGTGCGTGCCCAGACAGAACTGCGCGCGGCCCTGACCCTGCTGACGCCCCATGACGCCCCGTGGCGCCCCCTGGCCCTGCGCGCCTCTGCGCTGACCGGCGAAGGACTGGATGAGGTGTGGGCCGCTGTGGAGCGCTACCGCGAGGCCGTGGACCTGAGGGCCAAGCGCCGCGCCCAGACCGCCGTGTGGTTTGACGAGCTGCTGCGCGAGGCCGCGTGGCGCGCATTCCAGGCCGGGGTGGACCCGGAGCAGCTGCGCCAGCTGCGCGCCGAGGTGGAAGCCGGGCGCCTGACCGCTGTTCAGGGCGTGGCGACGCTGCTGGGCCTGTCTGCCAACTGAGACGGGCCGACTCTGATTCCAAAGCCTCTTGGGAAAAAAGAAGCGATGCTTTTCCATCGCCGTCGTCCCGCAAGTTCTGGTGTTCGCTTTGCGATACAGCGGTGCAAGTCCGCTCACCCCTCGCCTTCGGCTCACCTGAGTCCCGTCTGAGCCCCTCCGCCCCCAGCACTGGGCTTACCCGGCGACACCCACGCGTTGCCCGTGATCAGAAAGCGCCAGGGCAACTCGGCCCCCTGGCGCAGGCCCACGCGGGCGGTGGTGGTCACCTGCTCGTCTGGCACAGGCTCGCCGGGCACCAAGTAAAATGCCGGCCCATTGATCGGTTGACCGCGCAGCTCTGGGTCCAGGTGCAGGGCCTGCACCAGCTTGGCGGGGCCGTTGGTCAGGTCCACGCGGCGCTTCACGGGGCGGCGCTCGCGCATGCGCTCCTCGCCCAGCAGCGGCTCGGCGGCGCGCACCAGAATGGACGCCTGCACACCCTGGGGGCGGCAGATCACGTTCAGCAGCGGCTGGTCGTAGGCGAGGTGGTAGTACACGCGCCCGGGTGGCCCGGCCATCATGGCGGCGGCGCCGGGCAGACGGGCGATGACGTGGCAGCTGGGGTCACGCGGGCAGTCGTAGGCTTCGGTTTCCACGATGCGGGCGGCCAGGGTCACGCCGTCCGGCAGCACCCGCACCATCACGGCCCCCAGCAGCGCGCGGGCTACGGCTACCGGATCACCCGCGAAGAACTCGGGGGGCAGGGCCTGCTCCTGCGGAAAGGCCGGCGCAAACAGCATGGCTGAGCTTACGAAACTGGGCGGCCCAGGCCCCTGGGGCCACCTTGATCGTCCATCAACGATCAACCATCAACTGTCTCCCACCACCTCCATGCTGGGCAGGGCCGGTGACACCCAGAGATTGCCGCGAATGGTAAAGCGCCAGGGCAGGTGGCGCCCTTCCTTGATGCCCACGCGGGCGGTCACGCGCACGGCGTCATCGTCCAGGGGGGTTTCTGCGGGCAGCAGATGAAGGGCGGGGCTGTCCACCCGCGTGCCCGCAATCTGGGCGGGGTTCAGGCCCAGGGCATAGACCAGCTTGGCCGGGCCGTTGCTCAGGTCGCGCTCGCGGGTCACCGGGCGGAAGGTGAGCATCTGGCCCAGGCCTTCGAGCGGCTCTATGGCGCGGATCAACACACTGGCCGACACGCCTTTGGGCCGGCAGGAGACCTGCAGCAGGGGGTGACCGTGCGCCGCCCAGAACAGCCAGTGGCCGGCGGCAATCGCCATTTCAGCGCTGCGGGCAGCGTGAAAGCGCCCGGCGGTGCAGGCGGGGTCGCGCGGGCAATCGTAGGCTTCGGTTTCGACAATGCGGCCACTGAGGCGCTCGCCTGTGTCCAGCACGCGCACCAGCGTGGCCCCCAGCAGCGCGCGGGCAATGGGCACCGGGTCGCCCGCAAAGTGGCTGGGAGGCAGGTTCACCGGGCTGGGCGGCGGCTGGCAACGATCACCCAAATGAGGCCCACGCCAACCAGCAGGGCAAATCCGATGTCCAAACCCGTCAATGTCTCCTGGCGCGCCAGCTTGAGGATGGGACGCGCCAGAGGGGGCCATGCCAGCGCCACCATGAGCGGCCAGGGCGGGCCCTGAACAACCGGCCGTCCCCGCGCCCGCCACAGCTCAGCGCCCGCCCAGATGATGAAGGCGAAGGGCACCAGAGCCAGCACCACACGCAGCGCCCGGTGATCGGGCAGCACCAGCAGACCCATGGCAGAAGCGCCGGCGTACGCGGTCACGATGACCAGCATCAACCACCCTGCCCCCACGCTGGGCGGCGGGCCCCGGTAGGTTTCCTGCTCTGGCTGTGGCCCAGTCATGACGCGTCACTGGGGTGACACGCCGCCACCACGAACAGGCCCAGCAGCGCCACCAGCCCAGCCAGCAGGGCGCCATCAAGGACGGGGACGCCGGCGTCCAGCGCCCGCATCACCCGCCGGCCCAGCAGCTGAGCGGTCAGGAGCACCATCATGGTCATCACGAGGCGCTGGCCGTGGTCCTGCGCTGTGGCCTCCCCTGGGCCGCGCACCAGCCGCCGAAGCAGCCAGCCAGCCAGCCCAGCCTGCACCGCCGCCACAGTCCAGGACAGGGCGTGGTGATCGGCGGGCGGCAGCCACAGGGCCAGCTGAACCCCGGTGCCCAGCAGCGCCAGCACCACCAGGCCCCAGAGCAGCAGCTTTTCCCCGCCACGCGGCGCGTGTTGGGGAGCAGTGCGGCGCGTCATGTCCCCGAGTGTACCGCCCCCCGCAGCAGCCCGCCCTCGTAGATGCGGCGAATGGTGGCCTCGATGTCGGGCTCTTTCACGGTCAGGTCGCGCACGGGGGCGTGGGCGGTCACGCGGGCAATGGGGCCAGCGGCGGGGCCGGTAAAGGCGTAGCGGGCGCGGGGCCCCTCGGTGCCCAGCAGGGTCAGGCCGGGCACCTGGGCATCGGCGGGAGACGCGTCGTAGTCCACATGCAGTTCACGGGCGCTGCCGTAGCGGGTCTGGAGCTGGCTCAGGTCGCCATCGTAGAGCAGCTGGCCGTGATCAATGATCAGCACACGCCGGGCCAGCCGTTCCACGTCGCCCAGGTCGTGCGTGGTCAGCAGCACCGTCACGCCGCGCTCGCGGCTGACATGGGCCACAAAGTCGCGGATGCGCTCCTTGGCCACCACGTCCAGGCCCACGGTGGGTTCGTCCAGAAACAGCAGTTCCGGGTCATGCAGCAGCGCGGCGGCCAGATCGGCGCGCATGCGCTGGCCCAGGCTAAGGGCCCGCGCCGGGGTGTGCAGAAAGGGCCCCAGGTCCAGCAGGTCAGTAAAGGTGGTCAGGTTGTCCTGCCAGCGGGCCGGCGGTACCCGGTACACGTGACGCAGCAACTCCAGGCTGTCGCGCACCGGCAGGTCCCACCACAGGGTGGTCCGCTGCCCGAACACGGCCCCCAGCCGCGCCACATGCTGGCGCCGCGCCTTCCAGGGCACCAGCCCGCCCACGCGCACCTCGCCCCGGTCTGGCACCAGCAGGCCAGTCAGAATCTTGACGGTGGTGCTTTTGCCTGCGCCATTGGGTCCCAGGTAGCCCACGACCTCGCCGGGCGCCACCTGAAACGAGATATCGCGCACGGCCTCATGGACTCGCCGCACTGGGCGCAGGGGCGAGCCACCCCGGCTGGTAAAGGTCTTGTGCAGGTGTTCAACGTGAATCATGGAACCTCCTTGGCGAATGGTGGGGAGGAAGTGGGCAGTGGAGAAGGCGCGAGTGCTGTTTCACTCACCACTTTCCACTCCCCTCACGTTCCAGTGCCCTGATAGCGCCGCAGGCCCACGCGCCAGAAGGCGAAGGCCAGGGCCAGCACCGCCGGGCCCACCAACGGCGAGAGAAAGGCGGCGGCCGGGGGCAGGCCGTCGGGTAGGGGGCGGCCCAGCAGGTGCAGCACCGGGAAGTACGACAGAAAGGCCGCCGGAATGAGGTAGGTAAAGGTCTTGCGCAGCCACTCGCCGTAGATGCCCATGGGGTAGCTGATCAGGGTGCGCCCGCCGTAGGTCAGCACGTTCATGGCTTCCACGCTGTCCACCGTCCAGAAGGTGAGGGTGCCTCCCACCACGAACAGGCCGCCGAAAAAGCAGATCAGGCCCAGCACGCAGCCCGCCAGGAGTGCGGCGTCGCCCAGGGTCCAGGCGTGGGCGGTGTGCGTCACCCCGTAGGCAAAGATGGCGGCGGCCAGCCCAATACGCGCCACGCGCCGCAGCGCGAAGTCGGACCCGAACACCTGCACCACCAGCGGCACCGGGCGCAGCAGAAAAGTGGAAAAGGTCCCGGCCCGCACATGGGCCGACAGGTTGGGGGCGTCAAAGCCGCCGAACAGCAGGTCCATCAGCACAAAGGACAGTTCGGCCAGCCCGTACAGCAGGCAGACTTCGCCCAGGGTCCAGCCGCCCAGGCCCCCGAAGCGGGGCAGGACTAGTGCCAGCGCGCCAAACTCGGCGGCGGTGATCAGCAGGGTGCCCAGGGCGTCCAGCACCAGGGCCCCCCGGTACGTGGCCTGCGAGCGCACCTGCGCGCCCAGCAGCCGCCCATACAGCTGCAGATAGTGCGCAGCGCTGCGCAGCGCCCTAGCCACCGGCCACCTCCAGGCGCCGCAGCCCCCGGTGTAGGGTAAAAGCCGTAACGGCCAGCATCCCCAGCGCCCAGGCGGCCTGCACCCCCAGCGCCTCCCAGGCGGCGGCGCCGCGCTGCACGCCCACCCAGACCTCCACGACGGTGTTCAGCATGGCGGGAAACGGGGTCCACGAGAGCCACGCCTGAACCCAGTCGGGGAAAAAGGCCAGCGGCATCAGAAAGCCGCAGCCCAGCCCCAGCACCGCCCAGCCAAAACGGCCAAAGCCCGCCGCGTCCGGCGACCAGAAGGCCGCGCAGTTCACCAGAAAGCGGAATAGAAAGCCGCAGGCCCAGGCCAGCAGCACGCTCAGGGTCGTCTGCAGCCAGCCCAGGGCGCCGTCCGGCCACACCATGCCCCACAGCGCCTCAAAGAGCAGCAGCATGGGCAGGCCGCGCAGCACAAACTGCCCGGCGGCGCGCCCAGCGTCCTGCGCGGCCCAGAAGCCCAGCAGGTTCAGGGGCCGCAGCAGATCGGCCGCCACCTCGCCCCGGTGCACCGTGCGCATGAAATCGGTCCAGCCAAAGAGGCTCAGGGCCATGATGAACGCCTGGGTCAGGCCGGTGTAGGTGATCGCGTCCTGCGCGGTGTAGCCCGCCACCTGGGGGCGCGTGCCGAACAGCGCCAGCAGCACCGCCACGCGCAGCACCCCAAAAAAAGTATTCGTGATCAGGCCCCACAGCGCCGCCTGCGGGTAGGCGAACTGCCGCCGAAACCCCAGCCGGGCCACCGCCCAGGGCAGGGCGAGCGGCGACAGCAGGGCGCCGCCCCTGACGCGCGCAGGCGCCGGTGCATTGGTCATAGCTTTTTCCCCCTCTTTCCAGCATGCCGAACCGGAAGCGCTCAGGGTAGCGGGCGCGGGCCAGGGCCGAACATAGGCCGCTTGGCGGAGGGTGGGCGGGAGAGGGGGCCTGTCCGGTTGTCGAGGGCCCCAGCTTTTTCTGCGCCAGGGGCCGGTTTTTCAACCCAGTAAACTCGCCAGCCTCGAGGCACTTGGCCCGCACCCCACACGCAACCTTGCGCGCGGGGCCGGGGCGCGCTCCCTACACTACGGGCAGTCATGAGCGCCGCTGCCTCTCCGCCCCACCCCACGCTCTGGCGCACGTTTCTCCTGACCCTGCCGGACCTGCTGCGCAGCCAGCCGTGGCTGAGCGGCGGCCTGCTGCTGATGGGCGCGGTGCAGGGCGTGATGCCCGCCGTGACCATTCTGATCGGCCAGTGGACCGTGGACGGCCTGGGCCGCCTGCTCACGGGCGGGTCGGCCAACCTGACCGGGCTGGCCGCCGCCTGGGCCGGCGCCGCGCTGCTGACCCAGATCACCACGGTGCTCACGCAGGTGCTGCAGGGCGCGGCGGCCGATCACTACACCCTGCAGGTCAATCAGCGCCTGATGGCCCGCATGCAGACCCTGGAAGGGCTGGATGTGCTTGAGGACCCGCAGTTTCACGACGACATAGAGGTGCTGCAAGCCGGCGCCTCGCACCGGCCCCTGAATCTGGTGTCGTCCATCGTGTACGGCCTGCGGGGGGTGGTAGCGGCGACCAGCGTGGCGGCCACGCTGCTGGTGATTGGCTGGTGGGTGCCGCTGGTGGTGGTGGCGGGGCTGATGCCGCTGCTGTCGCAACAGATGAAGTTTTACCAGCTGGGCTGGAGCCTCTACATTCAGGGCACCCCGCAGGCCCGTGAGATCAACTATCTGGCACGCGTGGCCCTGCGCCACGAGTACGCCAAGGAGGTTCGCCTGTACGGGCTGGCCGCCGAGTTGCAGGCGCGCAGCCACCGCCTGACCCGCGATTACCTGCAGGTGCTGCGGGCCCAGCGCACCCGGGGCCTGCTGGCCCTGCTGCCTTACGAAGTGCTGTCGCTGGCCGTGACCGCTGGCCTGTTCATCTTCGTGGTGGCGCAGGCCCAGCAGGGGCAGGTGGGCGCGGGCAGCGTGGTGCTGGTCATCACCGCGCTGGCGGCGCTGCGCAGCGAACTCTCTGGCCTGTCTGAAACCCTGTCTACCACCAGCCAACACCTGAGCTGGTTTGCCAAGCTGCACGCCTTCTTGCAGGCCCCGGGCGGCGTGCAGTCGCCGGCCCAGCCCCGGCCCCAGCCCCGCAGCGGCACCCTGCGCCTGGAGAACGTGTCTTTTGCCTACCGGGGCCAGCCGCCCGTGCTGCACGGCCTGAATCTGGTGATCCCTGAGGGCCAGATTGTGGCTATTGTGGGCGAGAACGGCGCCGGCAAGACCACACTGATCAAACTGCTGCTGCGCTACTACGATCCCACCGGGGGCCGGATCGTGGTGGGCGAGGGCCCAGGCGCCACCGACCTGCGTGAGCTGGACCTGAGCAGGTGGCGCGCAGGCATCGCCGCCGTGTTTCAGGATTTTGCCCGCTTTGAGTGGAGCCTGCAGGACAACATTCTTCTGGGCCAGCCGCTGAACGAGGCCAAGCTGAGCGCCGCCGTGCAGGGCAGTGGGCTGGGGGCGGTGCTGGACCGGGTGGGGCCGCTGGAGACCCGGCTGGGCCAGGCGTTCGGGGGCGTGGACCTCTCGGGGGGCCAGTGGCAGAAACTCGCCACCGCCCGCGCCCTGTACCGCGACGCCCGCCTGCTGATTCTGGACGAACCTACGGCGGCCCTGGACCCCCGCAGCGAGGCCGAGGTGTTTGCCACCTTCGCGTCGCTGGCCCAGGGGCGCACCACCCTGCTGGTCACGCACCGCCTGGGCAGCGTGCTGATGGCCGACCGGATTCTGGTGCTGAAGGGGGGCCGCCTGATTGAGGACGGCCCGCACGCCGAGCTGCTGGCCCGGGGCGGTGAATACGCCGAACTCTGGCGCCTGCAGGCCCAGCAGTACCGGCCCCTGGTGCCGGAGGCGACGGCCTGAAGCGGGCGGCGCGTCTTCCGTTCCGTTGAGGGGAGGAAGAGACCCCCCTCAACGTCACGCCAACCGCCCTCTGTCGCGGTCACTCGCGCTGCTCGCCTCACAGGATCTGAACGGTTCACCTTCAGGTCCTGTCGTGACCGCTGTGAGCCCCAGGTACGTCTCAGGGTTTTCTCAACGCGCGCTGCACGCCAAGCTCAGCGGCAGAACCTAGGCTGGAACGCACGTTGGGCCATAAGGAGGCACACCATGATGGACATTCTCAGTCAACTGGGCGGCCTGGGCGGCGCCGGACAGACCCTGGGCCGGCAGCTGGGCACCAGCCCGCAGCAGACCGAAGCGGCCATGGAAGCGGCCCTGCCCCTCCTGCTGGGCGCCCTGACGCGCAACGCCGCGCAGCCCGGCGGCCTGGACACCCTGGGCCGCGCGCTGGACCGCCACGACGGCTCGGCCCTCAGCGCCTTTGGACAGGGGCAGATGCCCGACATGACCGACGGCCAGAAGATTCTGGGCCACGTGTTTGGCGGCCAGCAGACCCAGGCCGCGCAGGCGGTGGGCCGCCGCGCAGGGATTGATCCGCAACTCGCCATGCAGCTGCTGACCATGCTCGCGCCGCTGGTGCTGGGCTACCTCAGCCGGCAGCGCCAGGGGCAGGGCGGCGGAGGCTTTCCTGGCCAGGGGGGCGCGTTCCCCGGGCAGGGCGGGGCTTTCCCCGGCCAGGGTGGCGGCGCCGATCTGGGCAGCATTCTGGGCGGGCTGCTGGGCGGCGCGGGCGGCGGCCTGGGCAACATCCTGGGGGGGATGCTGGGGGGCGCCCCGGCCCAGCCCATGCCGCGCCAGCCTGACCCCTACACCCAGGGCGGCAGCGTGCTGGGCGGTGGCCCCGTGGTTCCGGGCTACCCCAGCCCGGCCTCGCCGCAGGGTCAGGCCCAGAGGGGCGGCGGTGACCTGTTTGGCACCCTGAACCGCGCCCTGGACCGTGACGGCGACGGCGGCGCCCTGGATGACCTGATCGGGATGTTCGGCGGCGGCCGGCGCTAAAACGATCAGGCGCGGTTCGCTTTAACGCGCCCCAACACGCAAAGAAGCCCTCCCGGACGCCACTGGTCCGGGAGGGCTTTGCTGTGGGGGGCTCAGGCCGGTTGTAGGGCCTTGGCTGCCAGTTGCTGGGCCAGAGCGCGGGCGCGCTCAGCGGCTTCGGCCATGATCTCTTCGCTGCGGCCGGGGTCGAAGTTCAGGCCCTCGGCGAACACCGTTTCCACGTCGGTCACCCCCAGGAAGCCCAGGAAGGCGCGCAGGTGGCTGGCTGAATGTTCCATGGCGCTGGCCTCAGGGGCGCTCCAGAAGCCGCCGCGCGTCTCCAAGATCACGGCCTGCTTGCCGGTCGCCAGGCCTATGGGGCCCTGCGGACCGTAACGGAAGGTCTTGCCCGCCACCGCCACGGCGTCCATGTACGCCTTGACCATGGGGGGGTAGCCAAAGTTCCACATGGGGGCGGCGAACACCAGCAGGTCGGTGTCCAGGAACTGGTCCACCAGTTCGCCCAGGCGAGCTACCTTCTGCGCCTCGTGGGGCAACAGGTCTTCCTGCCGCGCCAGCTTGCCCCAGCCGGTCATCACATCGGCGTCAATGAAGGGAATCTCGGCCGAGTACAGGTCCAGGGCCGTCACCTGCGCCCCCGGGTGAGCGGCCACGTAGGCCTCGACAAAGTGCTGCCCCAGCTGGCGCGAGGTCGATTCCGCCAGCGGTTTGGGATTGCCCTGAACAAACAAGACTTTGGTCATGATGTGCCCCCCAGAAACAAGTGGGCGCCTGCGTGACGCCTCTGCTGTGTCACACCATAATTCCTTCCGGTTTATTTTATCAACTTGAGTGAATCGCCCAGGCCTTTAAGGTTTGAGGCAAGGCAGCTTCTCTGCGCTTAGCCCACCAAGTCCCGTGACCGGGGCTGGTAGCCCGGGGGCGTATCTTCCTGGCCGGCAAAGAGGCTGGTGGTGAGGTAGCGGGCACCCGTGTCGCAGGCGATGGTTGCCACGCGCTTGCCGGGCCCCAGGCGCCGGGCCACCTCCAGCGCGGCCCAGACCATCGCGCCGCTGCTCATGCCCACGAACACGCCTTCCTCGCGTGCCAGCCGCCGGGCCAGGGGGTAGGCGTCCTCTTCCCAGACCTCCATCACCTCGTCAATGACCGAGCGGTCCAGGTTGTCGGGGATAAAGCCGGGGCCCATGCCCTGAAAGCCGTGGCTGCCCATCACGCCGCCGCTGAGCACGTTGCTGCGCGCAGGCTCGCAGGCGATCACCTGCACGGCCGGGTTCTGCCTTTTTAGAAAGCGCCCCACCCCGCTGATGGTGCCGCCGGTGCCGCTGCCGTACACGAAAGCGTCAATGCGGCCGTCCATCTGCGCCCACAGTTCGGGGCCGGTGGTGCGCTCGTGGGTGGCGGGGTTGGCGGGATTGGCAAACTGGTTCATCATGACGGCGCCGCTTCGATGCACGATCTTCTCGGCCTCTTCAATGGCGGCCAGCATCCGGCGGGCTGGGTCGGTCAGGACCAGTTCGGCGCCGTAGGCCACCAGGGTACGTTTGCGCTCCTCGCTCATGCTGGCGGGCATGCACAGGATCAGCTTGTAGCCCTTGGCTGCCGCCACCTGCGCCAGCCCAATGCCAGTGTTGCCGCTGGTGGGTTCCACAATGGTGCCGCCGGGCTTCAGCACGCCCCGGCGCTCGGCGTCCTCCACCAGCCCCAGGGCGGTGCGGTCCTTGATGCTGCCGCCGGGGTTCTGGCCCTCCAGTTTCACGAACACCTCGGCCATGCCGCTCTCCGTGACGCGCTGCAGTTGCAGCAGCGGGGTCTGACCGATCAGTGCCTGAATCATGGGCCCCAGGATAGGCCGCGCCCGGCCCCCACAGGTGGGGCCGCCCCCACACAAAGCAGGAGCGGCCCGGGATGCAGGAAGGATTTACAGGGGACGTTCGGTGCGGTTCGGGTCCGTCTGTGGCTGTGTGGTCTGTGTGGTCTGGGGCTGGGTGGCCTGGGTCTGGGTCGCCTGACCCTGGGCAGGCTGGGTGACCTGGGGCTGGCCGGGCACCGCAGGCTCGGGCTGGCTCTCCAGCGCCGCTTCGCCGTGGGCTTCCGGGCGGCTGGCGAGGGGGTCCAGGTGCGGCTCGTCCTTGCTGACACTGCTCACCAGGATGTCCAGCACGTCGCCGTCGCGCGCGGCCTGCACCGCCTTGTGGGTCACGATTTCGCCAATGTTCAGGATGATCGAGTCGTCAGGGGCCAGGATCACGCGGGTGACCGGGCGGCCCAGGGCGTCGCGCACCCGCTGTTCCATGGCGTCCTGCTGGCGCTGTTCCAGGGCGCCCTCGGCCTGCTCGCGCTTGTCGCCCAGCCACGCCTTGGCGCGGTCAATCAGGCTGCCCGCGCTTTCGGTCACGCTGGCCAGCCCGCTGCTGGCGGGGGCAGCCGCCGCGTGCACCGCGCTGCCGGTGGTGGCCGCAATCAGGGCGCTTTCCACACCCACATGGCGGGCACGGTCGGCAATGGCCGGAGTCACGATCTGGCCGGTGGCCGCCACGATGCTGCCACCCGGGGCGCGCACGTCGGTCTTCACCCGGCGCCCAATGGCCGCTTCCACCGAGTTGGGGTCGGCCTGCTGGCGCTCGCGGTAGCTCTGCACGCCTTCCTGAATGGCGCCGCCCGTGGCTGCTGCGGTCAGGGCCGCCAGACGGCCGGTCTGCTCGGCGCGGTCGGCCTGGTGGCTGGTGATCACGGCGCCAGCCGGCACAATCACTTCGCCGGCATCGGTGCTGATTTCGCTGCGGGCGGTCTTGCCCACCACGTAGGCCTTCTGGCGCTCGGCGGTGGCGTTCTTCACATCCTCGTAGGTGTCCTGCACGCGCTCGCGGGCGCTGCCGTAGGCGTCGGCCAGCACGCCCCCGGTGGCGGCAGTGGCCAGCGCGGTCAGCTTGCCAGCGGCGTCGGCGGCCTCGGCGTGGGCTTCAGTAATCGTCTCACCCTTGGCGACCAGCAGGCGGCCGTCCTCGTCGGTGATGTCGCCGCCCGCCGTCTTGCCCACCACGAATTCCTTCTGGCGCTCCTTGGTGGCGTCGGCAATGTTCTCGTACGCGCCCTTGATGCTCTGCCCAGCCGAGGCCAGCGCGCCCTTGAGGCCGCCGTCTTCCTGCTCCTGCATGGCCTGGGCCACGGCCGGCGGCACCAGCGCGGTGTCCACGCCAATCTGCACCTGTTCAGGCGCCGGCACAAAGGTGCGCCCGCTGCTCAGATCGGCAAACAGGCCGCCCGTGGCTTCGTAGCCCTCCACGCGGCCGGTGTGGTCATCGAAAAACACGTCGGCAATCTTGCCCAGGTTCTGGCCGTCGGTGGTCAGCAGGGTCAGGCCCACGAGGCTGACTTTGCTGTCCAGGGCGTCTTTCAGGCGGCCGTCCTCGCGGGTGGTGGTCACATCGTCGGGGGTGCCGATCATGATGGCGTCCTCGCCGATGCTGCGAATGCGCTCGAAGGGCACCACCTTGGCGGCGCTGAACCAGCCACCCTCGTCCACCAGCAGCCCCAGCACCTGATTGGCCTGATGGTCAAAAATCACGTCGTGAACGCGGTCGATGCGCTCGCCGCTGCCCACAGCGACAATCGGGCGACCCAGCAGATCCTTGCCTTTAATCATGCAGCACGCTCCAGAAAGGGAAACAAGAGAGGGAAAGGGGGAGCAGGGCCTGTTTCAGCCCCGCACCGGCACGGCCAGGCCGGGCTGCCGCCTTGCACCTTCAGGCGGAGATCCGGCCCCAGCCCGCCTCAGATAAAGCCGAGATCCAGCAGCCCCTGGGGCTTGAGGTAGAAGAAATACAGCAGCAGGAACAGCACCAGCAGGATGAGCACGATCAGCAGCACGCGTCCGCCGCCGCCGCCGGAATTGCCTTTTAATCGGGTCATAGGGCCTCCATCAGGCAGTGTAAGAAGGCGTGAGCGCCCGGCGCCATGTCTTTGCCGTTACCGCCGCTTGACCCATTCTTGGGCTCCTCTTTAATGACCTTCAGGTTTCATAAGAAGGTAAGCGGGCGCGCGGTTTGAAAACACTGTTCCACCCCCGCCAGAAGCCCAACAGCGAGGGCGGGCCCACGGCCAGGGCCAGTCGGCTGGACGGCGGCCCGCAGGGTGCCCAGACCAGGGCGTACTCTCGGGGCCATGAGTGCTGCTTTGGCGTTTTTGAGGGCTGCCCCTCCCCTACCCGGCCCCGGTGAGCGCCCGCTGGCCGCGTGGCCCCTGACCGTGCTGGTGGGGGTGACCGGCGTGGGCAAAAGCACCGCACTGGCGGCCCTGCAAGGACTGGGCAGCGGCGTGCAGGTATTGCCCGACCGGCGCGAGGTCACCGACGCGGTGGTGATCGGGCCGCTGGCGGGCGGCCCAGTGCGTGACCGGGAAGAGCGCTTTGCCCTGACGGCCCGCTACCGCGAGACGCATCCGGGCGGTATGGCCCAGGCGCTGGGTTCCCTGGTGGCGGACACGGCACACTGGACCGGCCCTCTGGTGTTCGACGGCCTGCGCGGGCTGGACGAGGTGCAGTACGCGGCGCAGACCTTCCCGGCGTGGCGTTTTGTGGCGCTGGGGGCGCCGGACCGCGTGCGGGTGGAGCGCCTGCTGGGCCGCGCCGACGCCTTTGATCAGGTGGCTGCGGCGGGCAGCGGCCAGAACCTGCGCGCCGAGCTGGCGGCCCTGCCCGGCGCGGCGCAGGTGTTCTCGGCCGCCGAACTGGACACGCTGGCGGCCCAGGGCCACGCCCCGGCCGACCTTCTGGCCAAGACGAAGATTGTCCTCAGCGAGCGCCGCCATTACGACCCAGCCGCCGCCGAGGCCTTTTTGCGCACCCTGCCCCCCACGCGGGCGCTGGTGCTGGACACCCACCGCCTCGCCCCGGCCGAGGTGGCGGCGGCCATTCAGAACTGGGCGGGTGAGGCGCCATGAGCGCGCCCACGGTGGCCCGGGTGCAGGCGGTGCCCTACCGCCTGCCGCTGACCTCGGCGCTGGCCTGGGGGGCGCATTCGGCCCTCAGCGCCGCTGAGCACGTGCTGGTGCAGGTCACCCTGTCTGACGGCACGGTGGGCGTGGCCGAAGCCACCCCAAGGCCTAGCATCTACGGCGAAACCCCCGTCAGTGTGGTGGCGATTCTGGCGCACCTGGAGGGCGGGCTGCTGGGTCTGCCAGTGACCGACGAAGCCGCCCTGAACCGCATACGAAACAGCGTGGCGAACAACCACACGGCGCGCGGCGCCCTGGACATGGCCCTGCACGACGCCCGCGCCCGTGCCCAGGGCCAGAGCCTCTTTGACACGCTGCTGGGCCCCAACACCCAGGTGCGCGTGAGTTTCATCCTGGGTATCGCCCCGCCCGCCGAGATGCTGGCCGAGGCGCGCCGGGTGGTCACGGCGGGCGTGCGCTGCCTGAAGGTAAAGGTGGGGCGCGACCACGCCCGCGACCTGGCCGTGATTGCGGCGCTGCGCCAGGAATTTGGGGCCGACGTACAGCTGTATGCCGACAGCAACGAAACCCTGACCCCAGACACAGCCCCCGCTGCCCTGGACGCCATGCGCGAGGCGGGGCTGCTGTACGTGGAAGAGCCGCTGCCGGCCCGCGCGCTGCGTGCCCGCGCCGCGCTGCACGCCCAGGGCCGCCTGCCCATCGTGGCCGACGATTCCTGCTTTACCCCCGCCGACCTGGAACGCGAACTGGATTTTGATACGTTTGACGTGCTGAACGTGAAAACCGCCCGCAACGGCTTTACCGATGGACTGGCCATGCTGCGCCGCGCGGCGGCAGCAGGCAAACGCGGCATGGTGGGCTCGCAGGCCAGCACCGGCCTGGGCACCCTGCACGCTGCGCTGCTGGCCACCCAGAGCGAGGTCACCGAGCCCTGTGAACTCAGCTTTGTGTTGAAACTGCAAGACGACCTCCTGAACCAGCCCATCGTCTTCCAGAACGGCTGGCTGGACGTGGCGGCCCTGCGCCATCACGCCCTGGACCCAGACAAGGTGGCCCGCTACCGGCTGTGAATGGAGGCGGGGGGAAAACAGCGGGGGTCGGGCGGAATTCAATGGATGCCACACCCGTCCGGGCCACCCGATGGCCCCCTCACCCTTCCGTCGCTCTGCTCCTCCCTCCCTCTCCCACAAGGGGAGAGGGGAAAACGGAAAGCGATCTCGAGAGAAGCCGGTCACTTTCATCCCGTCTCAAGCGGCCTTTCAGGGGCGGCTTGTCTTCTTAGGCCGGTAGGTGCCCCGCACCGCACCGAACTCCACCCTGGGCCTCGAAGTCACTCCCCCAGCACCGCTTCCTCTGCATCACCCATCAACCTTCAACCATCACCCTCCCCCCCTTCTTGTCTAGACGCTGACCCTTTCTCGGACAAAGGTCATACGCTTGTCAGAAACGGCAGACAATAATGAGGCATGGATCAAGAGATGTTAAACGCCCTGCTGCTGCCGCTGATGTTCAGCATGATTGGGGGCACCTTTGTCTTTCTGTACCGCCCCGAACAGCGCGCGCAGGGCCTGCTGATCCTGACCCTGTTTCAACTGGTGGGCGCGGCCGGCTACGCCATGAAGCCCACGCTGGAACTGTTCGCCCTGCTGTGCGTGCACGCCCTGACCGTGCTGGTGCTGCTGACCCGCCACCTGCAGGCGCCGCTGCCTGTGGCGCAACCCGAACGAAAATAATCCCGCTTTCAAGAAGTTCCGGCAGACTTGCCGGAATTTTTTTGTTTCGAGAGCTTTAGAGAGATACACCGGGCCGGACCCCAGAGAAAATATGAAGGCGGATTCTCGGAAGTGGAGCGAGGAGAAGAGCAACGATCAGGGCCCCGTGCGGCCCGCAGCAGATGCCTAGCCGCGTGCGTTGCAATGGCGCCTCCCCGTCCACCCTCAACCCGGAGGACGCAACAGGAGACGCATCGCCGCTTCCATGCCGCGCAGCACAGGCGGGCTGCGCAGGCAGCTCACCAGAGCCCGTTCGGCGGCGTGCTCACTGCCGCCCAGGGCCCCCTGCAGGGCCTCGCGAACCGGGGGGTGCCACTGCCCCGCCTGGGTCAGCAGCAGGCGGTCGAGCAGATCAGCCACCGGCAAGCTCTGGCCCGGACGGTCCCCGGGCCACCACGTCTGCAACTGCGGCTGGCCCAGGCGGTCCAGGGTGACTTCGGCGCGCAGGGGCGTGCCAGAGCGGCGCGCCACCTGTTCCAGGGTGGGCAGCAGGGCCCCCATCAGATTCAGGGCGAGGCTGCGGCCCAGCAGGGTCAGGCGGGGTGGGTCCTGCGCGCTGACCTGCAGGGTCTGGGTCAGGCGCCGGGCCAGGCGGTCACCCTCGGCCAGCAAGGCGAGGCGCACCTCATCGGAAAAGGTCACAGCCGCCATGCTGCCACGAAACGGCGCCCAGCCCACCCCCCCAGCGCCGTACAGACGAGGCCCAGGCAGCGCGAACCCAGGCCAAAGGGCCGTCGTGTAAGCTCAGGGTTGTATGAACGTCATTGGTAAAGTCACGGTGCTGCCTCAGCTGCCGGCCCAGATCGCGCGGCTGTCAGAACTCGCTTATAACCTCTACTGGTCGTGGACCCCGCACGCGCAGGACCTGTACCGGGACCTGGATCAGGCCATTTGGGAGCGCTTCCAGCGCAACCCGGTGCGCACACTGCTGGAAGTGCCGCAGGCCCGCCTGCAGGCCGTGGCCGCCGACCCTGCCTATCTGGCCCGTTACACGCAGGTGATGGCCGAGTTCGACGCCTACATGGGCAAAAAAGACACCTGGGCCAGCAAGAACGCGCCCGGCATGAAGCCCGTGGCGTACTTCAGCATGGAATACGCCTTCCATGAGTCGCTGCCCATCTACTCGGGCGGCCTGGGCGTGCTGGCGGGCGACCACTGCAAAAGTGCTTCGGACCTGGGGATCTCCTTTACGGCCGTGGGCATGCTGTTTCACCAGGGCTACTTCCGGCAGCTGTTCGACAAGGACGGCTGGCAGACCGAGGCCTACGACGAGCTGGACCTGACCACCCTGCCCATCACCCCGGCCCAGACGCCTTCGGGTGAGGACGCCCGGGTGAAGGTGCGCATTGGCGAGCGCGACGTGCACGTGCGCGTGTGGAACCTGAACGTGGGCCGCATTCGCGTGCTGCTGCTGGACAGCAACGTCCCCGAAAACAGCGAGGACGACCGCAAGCTGACTGCCCGCCTGTACGGCGGCAACCAGGAACTGCGCGTGCAGCAGTATGTGCTGCTGGGCGTGGCGGGCATTCGCGCGCTGCGCCTGCTGGGCATTCCCGGCGAGGTCTACCACATGAACGAGGGCCACGCCGCCCTGCTGAGCCTAGAGCGCATCCGCGAGCAGGTGGCCCAGGGGCTGGACTTCCGCACGGCGGTGGAAACCGTGGCGGCCAGCACGCTGTTTACCACCCACACCCCGGTCCCGGCCGGCAACGACGCCTTTGGCTACGACCTGATGGACCGTTACCTGGGCAAGTGGCCGGGCCTGCTGAACACCAGCCGCGACGACCTGTACGCCCTGGCCCGCCACGACCAGATGTGGGACGGCCACCTGGTCCCCACCTTCTCCATGACCGTGTTCGCCCTGAACATGAGCCGCGCGGCCAACGGGGTCTCCGAACTGCACGGCGAGGTCAGCCGCGACATGTGGAAGTTCCTGTACGAGGGCGCCGAGGCAGAAGAAGTGCCGATTGGGCACGTGACGAACGGCGCGCACAACCTCACCTTCACCAGTCAGGCCATGCGCGACCTGCTGTCCACCGTGCTGCCCGCCGACTGGACCGAGCGCCTGGAAGACGAGGCGATGTGGCAGGCCGTGGAGAAGCTGACCGATGAGCAGCTGCGCGGCGTGCAGCGCGAGATGAAGCGCGAGATGATCACGTTTGTGCGCGCCCGGGTGCGCGAGCAGAAGCTGCGCAACGGGGCCTCGGCCGCCGAGGTGGCCGCTGCGGGCACCCTGCTGGACGAGAACACCCTGACCATCGGCTTTGCGCGGCGCTTTGCCACCTACAAGCGCGCCACGCTGCTGTTCCGCGACAAGGAGCGCCTCTCGCGCATTGTGAACCACCCCGAGCGCCCGGTGCAGTTTGTGTTCGCAGGCAAGGCCCACCCCGCCGACAACCCCGGCAAGGCCTTTATCCAGGAGATCTACCGCGTCAGCCAGGAACCGGAGTTCCGGGGCAAGATCGTGATTCTGGAAAACTACGACATGAATGTGGCCCGCCACCTCGTGCAGGGCGTGGACATCTGGCTGAACAACCCCCGCCGCCCGCTGGAGGCGTCCGGCACCAGCGGCATGAAGGCCAGCTTCAACGGCAGCCCCAACCTCTCCATTCTGGACGGCTGGTGGCGCGAAGGCTATGACGGCACCAACGGCTGGCCCATTGGCGAGGAGCGCGAGTACGCTGACCTGCAGGTGCAGGACGACGCCGACGCCTACTCCATGTACCAGACGCTGGAGCAGGACATCACGCCGCGCTACTACGGCGCCCAGACCGGCGAGGACTCCTGGGCCGACACGGTGCGCCGCGCCATTCAGACGGTCAGCCCGCGCTTTTCCATGCAGCGGCAGGTCATTGACTACACGCAGAAGTACTACCTGCCCATTGCCCAGCGCGGCGCGCAGCTGGCCGCCAGCAGCAGCGCCCGCGCCCGCGAGATCGCCAGCTGGAAGGGCTGGGTGCGCCAGCAGTGGAACTACACCACCCTGACCGCCCAGGCGCAGCTGCCCGCCTCCACCCACCCCGGCCAGACGGTGCCTGTGCGCGCCCAGGTGAACCCGGCCGGCATCAACCTGAACGAACTGCGCGTGGAGGCGGTGCTCAAGCGCGGCGAGCACCTGACCCGCGTGCCCCTGAAGAGCCACGGCGACGGCACCTTCAGCGCCGACGTGCCCCTGAACGACAGCGGCCTGTACTCGGTCGGCGTGCGCATGCTGCCGGTCATTGACGGCCTGAGCAACGACCTCGAAGCCGGCCTGATCAAGTGGGCGTAAAGGAATAAGTGCCAGAGCCCCCGGGAGCGGTTGCGCGCCGGGGGCTTTTTGTTGGGCCATGAGCCATGGGCTCTGGGCCATGAGGAACGGCAGGGGGCGGGGCGGGCTTTTCCCCCTTGGTTTTTGCCATCTGCCATAAGCCATGGGCCATGAGCCGGGGTCTCCCCCACAGCCCATGGCCCAGAGCCCTTACCCCTTACTTGTTCTGCGACAGGCGCTCCAGCACCAGACGGCTGACCGTCTTCAGGGTCTCGAACACGCCCACGCCCTTGTCGGACATGGCCTCGAAGACCTGCAGTTCCTGCTTGGGGTCAATTACGGCGCGGATCATGGAGGTCGGCAGGGCGTCGGGGAGGTCGCGCTTGTTGATCTGCAGCACGATGGGCACGTCGCGCACGTCAATGCCGTGTTCCTGCAGGTTCTCGCGCAGGTTGCGCATGCTCTCGGCGTTGGCGCGCAGGCGGTTGGGGGCGCTGTCGGCCACGAACACGATGCCGTCCACGCCGCGCAGAATCAGCTTGCGGCTGGCGTTGTAGAACACCTGCCCCGGCACGGTGTACAGGTGAAAGCGGGTCTTGAAGCCCTGCACCGAGCCCAGGTCCAGCGGCAGGAAGTCGAAGAACAGCGTGCGCTCGTCTTCGGTGGCCAGACTGACCATCTCGCCGCGCAGGTGCCCGGGCACCTTGGAAAACACGTGCTTGAGGTTGGTGGTCTTGCCGCTCATGCCGGGGCCGTAGTACACGATCTTGCAGTTAATTTCACGCGCCGCGAAGTTGATGGTGCTCATGGGTGTCCTCCTGAAGTGTGCGCGCGGCCTTAACCGAGCAGGTCGTCGAGCAGGGACGCCGCACCCTGGCTGAAGTCGTCATTCAGTTGCACGGGAGGCAGGTCCTTGAGTTCGTCGAGGATCGCCGCGATCTGCGCGATGGTCTTCTTGGCGTACACCTTCACCTTGCCCAGCGGCACGGAGGCGTCGAAAATCAGCGTGAGCAGCGAATCGGTGCCGACCGATTCCACGTACAGGGTGCCGTTTTCACCCTGGTGAATCTGCTCGCTGAAGGTGCGCTCGCCCAGCATGTTCGCCAGCGCGGCGGTGGCGGCGGCGTTGCTGGCCACCAGCGTCGCCACACTGTCCAGCGCCGGGGGGCGGGGGGCCCACAGCGCTTCTTTGTGTGAAAGCACGAACCCCTTGCGGTCCACCAGCAGGCCGTAGCGCACGCCCGTGGTTTCCAGGAGCTCCTGAATATGCTGATCCACGCGCTCAAACGCGTCGCCGTAGAGTGCCAGGGTGGGTTCGATCATATGCCCGTCAGTGTAAGGGCGTTTTTCATACAAGAGCCTGACTGAAGGTGAGGGCGCTTCCGGTCCCCCGGACAGGACCACCCAGCCCCTCTGCCCCAAGCTGACGAAGGGCTCACCCACGCGCGCAGGCGCGGCACTACACTCGCCCGCGTGACGGTCAAGCGCAGGCGCGGCAATCGGCAGTTCATGGCCCTGGCACTGCTGGGCGCCCTTCTGGGCGGGGCGGCGGGCGCGCGCCCGGTGGCCATTGGGGGCCTGGTGCAGGGCAGCGCCGTGGACACCCGGCAGTTTGCCGGCGGCGAGGCCCTGGCCCTCTGGACGCTGCCCCGGCTGGGCGTGGCGGTGCGCAACGATCCCCAGGACGTGCGGCTGCAGTACGGCGCCCGCGAGTTGCGCTACGCCCCGGCCACCGGCTGGCGGGCGGTGGGCTTCTCGCTTCCCCAGAAGTTGCCGCTGCCTGAACTGGCGGGCGGCAGCCTGTACGTGCCGCTGGCCGCCCTCACCGCCCTGGGGGTGCCGGTGCTGGCCGATACGCCGGGCCTGCTGGACTTTGCCGCCCCCGCCAGCGTACCCGCCGACACGCTGCCGCCCTCGCCAGTGACGCCGGCCCCGGCGCCTGTGCCCCCAGCGCCTGCACCGGCCCCCAGCCCAACCCCCCAGCCCCCCGCCGCGCTGGACACGCAGCTGTCCACCGTGCGCGTCAGCCGCACCCTGCACCGCACCGTGGAAGTGCAGCGGGTGGTGCTGGAACTCACGGGGCCAGCGGCGCACACCCTCACGCGCGAGGCGCACGGCCTGAGCATCACGCTGCCCGGCGTGGGGGCGCAGCCGGGCACGCAGACGCTGCCTTCGGGCGACACCCTGAGCATCACCGCCGGGCCCACCGGCAGCGCCGTGTACCTGGGCACGAACGGCGGGCGCAGCGAGGTCTTTACCCTGGCCGATCCGCCGCGCATCGTGGTGGACACGACCACCTACACCGATAACCGCGTGCCGCCCCCCGTGAACCCCGACGCCCTGCCTGAGGGCGTGACCTACCG
Source organism: Deinococcus aquaedulcis (assembly GCF_019693445.1). NCBI lineage: Bacteria > Thermotogati > Deinococcota > Deinococci > Deinococcales > Deinococcaceae > Deinococcus > Deinococcus aquaedulcis. The sequence goes on from NZ_JAHRBL010000003.1 coordinate 186,217, forward strand.
CGCCACGGGCAAACTGCACCTGTTGAGCTTCGATCCGGCGCTGTACGTTCCGCGCGTGGTCACAGCGCCCGCCGGCCGGGCCAGCGGCGTGGCCGATCTGGTGCGCTCGGTGGGGGGGGTGGCCGGGGTCAACGGCGGGTACTTTGACCCCGCCAGCAACCTGCCGGTGGATCTGGTGGCGGTAGGCGGGCTGATGACGGCCCCCAGCCTGGAAAAGCGCGCCACCCTGGGCTTTACCGCGCAGGGCGAGACGCTCTTCGGCTACCCCAAGCCCCGCTACGTGCTGTCGGGCCCCGGCTACAGCGTGACCGTGAATAGCGTGCGCAGCAGGCCCGACGCCGCCCTACTCACCGCCTTTGTGGGCGACGGCAGCACCCGCGTGGGCGCCGACACCCTGACCACCGTGCACGTCACCCCCGGGAGCACCACCGTGGCCCGCGCTGTCACCGGGGTGCATGTGCCCCCGGTGGGCACCCTGGCCTTCACCTTTGACCCCGCCCGTTTTCCGCAATTGCCCCAGGCGGCCGGCGCGCCCCTGACGGTCAGCCTGAACTGGCGCGCCACAGACGCCCCCTGGGACAGCGCCCAGGACGCGCTGAGCGCCGGGCCGCTGCTGGTGCAGGGCGGGCGCGTGGCCCTGAACCCGGCGCGCGAGGGCTTTAACACTGCCACCAACGTCTGGCGCCCCACCCGGCAGGTGGCCCTGGGCACCCTGGGCGGGCAGCCCACCGTGGCCTACTTTGAGCACGGCACCCCCGAAGCGTTTGCAGCGGCCCTGGCCGGCGCGGGCGTGCGCGACGCGGTGCGCCTGGACAGTGGCAGCAGTTCGTCGGCCTATCTGGTGGGGGGTTACGCGGGTCTGGGCGGCTACCTGAACACGGTCTGGAGCCGCCCAGTGCCCAACGCGGTGGTGTTCGTGCCGCGCTCGGCCTCGGCGCGCAAGTAATATGGCTTCCGAAAAATTCCGTCAGGTATGACGGAATTTTTTCGACCGGAGGGAGAGGGAAAAACACGGATCTTCGGGAATTGGAGGAGCATCCGGCTCTGTTCCGGATGTTCCGGAAATGGACGAAATCCGTAGAAGCCTGGGGGGCGGCTAGACCCCCACGCCCAGGCGTTCCATCAGGCGCACGTAGGCCTGGGCGGTCACCTGCACGTCCCCAAAACTGCGGTGGCGGCCCCCCGGGGCAAAGTTCAGGCCCAGGCGGTCGGCCAGGGCGTTCAGGTTGTGGGCGCGTTCCCGGGGAAAGGCGCGGCGCGAGAGCTGCACGGTGCAGTGCTCAGCCGCCGGCTGCCATTCCAGACCGTGGCGGCGGGCATGCACGCGCATAAAGCCCCCGTCAAAGCCTACATTGTGCGCCACCACTGGCCAGCCGTTCACGAAGTCCAGAAACTCCGGCAGCACTTCTTCAGGGGTGGGGGCGCCGCGCACCATCTCGTTGCTGATGCCGTGGACCTTCTCGGCACGCCAGGGAATCAGCAGGGGCTGCCCACCCTCGCCCGTGGGGCGCACCAGGGTCTCGAACTTCTGCGTTTCATCCACCTGGCCGTCCACAATCCGCAGCGCCCCAATTTCCACGATGCCGTCTCGCTCGGGCGATAGGCCAGTGGTTTCCAGGTCGAAGACAACGACGTTCACGCCCTGCAGGGTAGCGCAGGACGTGGGCCACAGGCGGTGTGCAGTAGGACAGTGCTCAGCGCACCAGCAGCGGTTCGTAGGCGGTTTTCACCGCGCCGTTGGCAAAGGTCAGGCGGGCGATGGTGTTCAGGCTGGTCACCCGGCGCCCCGGCACGTCCTTGACGGCGAGGCTGAGGTTGGCGGTAATCGTGCGGCCCTGCTGGGTCAGGCGGGGGTCCAGCGGGCCCGGGGTACGGCCGGGCAGCCACACCTCTTTTTCGGGCAGCAGCTTTTTCACGTACTGGCCGCCCTGCACGTATTCGATTTCGTACTGGAATTCGGCGCGCACCACCGCGCTCTGGGCGCCCTTGGTTTCAATCACGAGGTCACATCGGGCCGCCTGCCCTATTTCCAGGTAGGTGTTGACCCCGCTGGCCGACTTGCAGGAGCGGAAGGCCCAGACGTTCAGCTTGGTGGGGCCGCCCGTCAGGGTGGCGGCGCTGGGGGCCGTGCGGGTCAGGTACGCGCGGTCAGCTTCGATGACAAAGCGGGTGTACGCCGGGTCCCAGTCGCAGTAGATGCGCGAGGTGCGGTCGTCAGGGCTGGTGGCCAGCACACGGTATTCACTGCCGTCCAGCGCGTAGCAGTTGTCCAGGCGGCCCGTGTTGGACACGAAACCCATCGCCAGCTTCTGCACAGCCGCAAAGGTGGAGCGGTCCAGATCAGCGTTCACGTCGTCGTTGTACGAGTGCAGGCTGATGGCCGTAATCCGGCTGCCCGGCTCGCTGGACTCGCGCTGCACCTCCAGCAGCTGGGCGCCGTTGCGCCGCAGTTCGTAGGTCCAGGTGCGCCCCGACTGTTCCAGCAGCGCGCAGCTGTACTGCTGGCAAAACGTGCTGCTGGACACGGCGCTGCCCGTCCCCAGCACACCGGCGGCCCCAGCAGAGGCGGCCAGCAGAAAGGCGGTGGTCGTCGCAAGGCGAAACAGGCTCATGCCCAGAGCATAGAAGGCGCGCCCCGCGTCCACACGCCACTTTGACCACCCCCCTTCAGCGTTTCTTCAGGGCAGCCCCAGCATCGCCAGCGCGCGGTCACGCAGGTCCTCCGGGGTGTCCTCGGGGGCCACACGCAGCGTCAGCACGTCGGTTTCGCTGGGCATGGGGGGCTCCAGGGACTCAAACTGCGAGGGCAGCAGCTCAGGCCCTGCAAAGTGGCCGGCGCGCGCCTGTAGCCGTACGTACACCAACTCGGGCGGCACCTCCAGATAGAGGAAGCGGGTGCCGGGCAGGCGCAGAATGTCGCGGTAGCGGCGCTTCAGGGCCGAACAGGCCAGCACCACTTGCCCGTGCTCACCCAGGGTGCGGCGCAGGGCCAGCAGCCAGGGGCGGCGGTCATCGTCGCTCATGGGGGTGCCGGACGCCATCTGGGCACGCGCCTGCTCCGAGTGGTAGTCGTCGGCGTCCAGAAAGGGCCAGTCCAGGGCCTGGGCCAGGGTGCGGCCCAAGGCGGTCTTGCCACTGCCGATCACCCCCATCACCACCACGCGCATGCCCCAGTCTGAAGGGGAACCCCGGCCGCGCGGCTTTAAGGGGCGTTTAGCTTTTGCAGCGCGGCCAGGGCCTCTTCCTTGCCCTTGGCCTCCACCTCAATCCAGGCCACGTCGGCGTAGGCGCTGGGGACCGCGCTGATCAGGTGGCTGTGGCGGCGATCACCGGGGCCGTCCAGGCCGTTGCTCAGGTGCACCACCTGCCAGTCCGGGGGCCGCCACGTGCGCCGCGCGGCCAGCACCCACTCGCGCACACTGGGGTCTTCCTGGTCCGGCAGCTTCTCGCGCACCACGTGGTGGTGGGCATCGAAAACCAGGGGCGTGCCCGTGGCCTCGCAGATGGGCAGCAAGTCAGCCGGGCCGTAAGCGCGCTCGTCGTTTTCCAGCCCCAGACGCAGGCGCGCGCCGTCTGGCAGGTCGGGAATCACCGCCTTCAACTCGGCGGCGCGCCCCCCCTTGCCGCCGTGCAGCAGCAGTAGATTCCAGGGGCTGCGCGCCAGCCCCAGGCCGTCAAGCACCCGGGCGTGGCTGGCCAGGGCCTGCACGCTGGCGGCGCGGACCTCGGGGCGGTCACTGTTGAGCACAATGAACTGTTCCGGGTGCATCAGCACGCGAATCCCGGCGTCCACAAACGCCTGCCCCGCTTCGCGCAACTGCGGCGCCAGGTGGTCCAGCACCGCCGCGCCGGTGTCATCCCCGGCCAGGTCCAGCATGGGAAAGAGGCTGGAACTCAGGCGGTAGAGCCGGATGCCGCGCGCGGCGCAGAAATCGGCGGCGCGGCGCACGCGGGCGATGTTGTCGGCATAGAGATCCAGCAGCTTGGCCTCGCGCTCGGCGGGGGACAGCAGCTGGTAGCGCGAGAGGGTCACCGTGCGAAAGCGCACCTCTGGCCCCACCGTCATGCACACCAGGCCGTAGGCGGGGCCAGTCATGCGGGCCTCTGCTTGGGTTGCTTGCGGCAGCGGTCAGAGCAGTATTTGACCTGCTCCCAGTCGCGCGCCCATTTGCGGCGCCAGGTGAACGGCAGGCCGCACGCGGCGCAGACCTTGCTGGGCCGCTGACTGGGGGGCCGCCCTTTTCCGAACGAGGCTTGCGTGGCCATTGCGCGCAGCATGCGCCGCACAGTTTGCGGGCGACAGTGCCTGCGCTTGCTGTTTTCTTGGGGTTAGGAGGCGAAAGAGGTGAGAGCTACGAAAACGTATTCACCTCTACGCCTGGACTCAACACCGTTATCAGCAACAACGACAAGCTCCTCTACCCATCCAACCTTGACAGCGCTTTCATAACCTCTTACGCTGCGGCCAAGCAGTCCAATCTTGTCCGGCCCTGGCTTCAGGGCGTCTCTGCACGTCAGAAGGTGCCGTCCTTCTGGTGCTGGCGGCTGCTTTTCCCGCCCCTCGCCCCCTGCCCCGGAGGACCTATGCGCCAGCCTGCCCGCCTGAGTATTCCCCGCCTGACCCTGCCCCTGACCGTGCTGCTGGCGGCCTGCACCCCCACCGCTGCCACCGAGCCCAGCCCTGTCTGGCAGGACGAATTTAGTGGCGCGGCCCTGAGCAGCCAACGCTGGAGCCCGCAGATTGGCAACGGTTTCATGGCGGGCAACGACTACGTATCGGGCTGGGGCAACAACGAGCTGGAATACTACACCGACCGGCCCCAGAACCTGCGCCTGGAGAACGGCGAACTGGTGATCACCGCCCGCAAGGAGACCTTCACCGGGCCCACCGGCAACACCAGCGGCACCTTTGGCTGGACCTCCGGGCGCATTCGCACAGCGGGCAAGTTCAGCCGCACCTACGGCCGCTTTGAGATTCGCGCCAAGTTTCCCCGGGGCAAGGGGCTGTGGCCCGCCATCTGGATGCTGCCGGAAGAGCCCAATCCTTACGGCAGCTGGGGCGCCAGCGGCGAGCTGGACATTGCCGAGGGCTGGGGCAGCAAACCTGGCGAGGTGGCGCAGACCATCCACTACGGCGGCCTGTGGCCCAACAACGTCTATGCGGGCAACACGGTGAAGTACCCCCAGGGCGCCATGGACGACTGGCACGTGTACGCCGTGGAATGGACACCCGGGAAAATCCAGTGGTTTATTGACGGCCAGCTGACCTCCGAGAAGACTGAGTGGTGGAGTGCGGGGGGCACCCCGCCCAGCGGCGACGCTGATCTGCACCCCTGGCCCGCGCCGTTTGACCAGCCGTTCTACCTGCTGCTGAACCTGGCCGTGGGCGGCAACTTCGATGGCAACCCGGACGCCACCACGCCGAGCGCGGCCGAGATGCGGGTGGACTACGTGCGCGTGTACGGCCTGGAAGCGGAAAAACAGCCCGCCGGCCAGCGGCCCAAGATGACCTACCCCTGGACCCCGGTGCCGGCACGCCCCGCGCTGCCCGACGGCAATCTGGTGTACAACCCCAGCTTCGACTGGGCCGACACCGACCCACGCGTCACCCCCGGCGCGCCCCGGCTGGAGGGCGTCAGCGGCTCGGCCTTCTGGACCCTGTTCACCAGCGACGGCAAGGTGACCCTGAGCAGCGACGCCGCTGCAGGCAACGCCCTGAAAGCCGACATCACGGCGCCCGGCAGTGTGAACTACGCCGTGCAGGTGCGCCAGGACGGCCTGAATGTGGAAGCGGGCGGCAAATACGAAGTGAGTTTCGATGTCTGGGCCGCCCAGCCCCGCGCCATGATGGTGAAGGTGGGCGGCGGCCCCGACCGGGGCTACGCGGCCTATTCCGGCGAGCAAACCGTGCAGATAGCAACGACCAAGGCGCGCCGCACCCTGACTTTTGACATGAAAGCCGTGACCGACGCCGCCGCCCGGCTGGAATTCAACCTGGGGAATGCGGGGGCGGGCCCGGTGTGGCTGGACAACGTGGTGGTGAAGCGGGTGGGCAACGCGGCGGGCGCCCGCCCCCCGGCCAGTGACGGCAACCTGCTGTACAACGCGGGCTTTACCCAGAACAGCCCCGCCCACCCCGGCATTACGGGCGTGCCCGGCACCGCCTACTGGAGTACCTGGGAGAGCGGCGCGGGTGGCCTGAGCACCAGCGCCAGCGGCGGCGAGGTGACCCTGAGCGTGGCCCGCGTGGACCCGGCCAACAACTGGCATGTGCAGTTGAACCAGACCGATGTGCCCCTGGTGGCCGGCCAGTCCTACACCCTGACCTTCACCGGCCGCGCCAGCAGCCCGCGTGAGGTGGGCGTGGTGATCGGTGAAAACGGTGGCAGCTACGCCCGCTACCTGGACGCCAAGGCGGCCCTGACCCCCACGGCCACGGGGTTCACGTACACCTTCACCGCCCCCGTGACCAACCCAGCGGCACAGCTGCAGATTCTGGGCGCTGTGGGCCAGCCGGGCGAGAGTTACAGCCTGTCGTTCAAGGACTTCAGGCTGGTGCCGGCGCCGAAGTAGAGGGTGGGGCGGGCAAAGAAGGCGCCAGCCCCGCCCTTTACTTTTAACGCGATCTACCTGACATCACAGCACCGCATGGGGCCACCAGCACGCCAACTGGTGGCCCCTGTCGCGCTTCTCCCCTACCCGCCCACGGCCACCCGGCCCAGCGCGGCGTGGGCTTCCAGCAGCAGGGTCTCGGTCTCGTCCCAGCCCACGCAGGCGTCGGTCACGCTGAGGCCGGGCACCAGGGTGCCCAGATCGGCGGGAATACCCTGTTTGCCGGCCCTGAGGTTGCTCTCGATCATCAGGCCGCGAATGGCCGTCTGGCCGCTTAAGCGCTGGTGCAGCACGTCGCGCCAGACCAAGGCCTGCCGGGTGTGGTCCGAGCAGCTGTTAGCGTGCGAGCAGTCCACCATCACCGCCGGGCTCAGGCCCGCCGCCGCCATCAGTTCGGCGGTCTCTCGCACGAATTGCGGCGCGTAGTTGGGCCCGCCCCGGCCCCCACGCAGAATCACGTGGCCGTCGGGGTTGCCCAGCGTGTGCACGATGCAGCCCCGGCCGTCGTCGTCAATGGTGAAAAAGGCGTGCGGGGCGCGGGCGGCCACAATCGCGTCCACCGCCAGCTTGATGCCGCCGCCCGTGCCGTTCTTGAAGCCCATCGGCGCAGACACCGCGCTCGCCATGACGCGGTGGGTCTGGGACTCGGTGGTGCGGGCGCCCAGGCAGGCCCAGGCCACCGCGTCGAACACGTACTGCGGCGCAAAGGGGTCCAGCAGTTCGGTGGCCACCGGCAACCCCAGTTCGCTCACCTGCACCATCAGGCGCCGGGTGAGTTCCAGGCCCTTGTTGATGTCGTTGGACCCGGTCATATCCGGGTCCAGCAGGTAGCCGCGCCAGCCCACCGTGGTGCGCGGTTTGTCCACGTACACCCGCATCTGCACTTCCAGGCGGTCCCTAACCCGCTCGCGCAGCGCCGAGAGGCGCTCGGCGTAGGCCAGGGCCTGTTCGTGGTCGTGAATGGAACACGGGCCCACCACCACCAGCAGGCGGTCATCCTGCCCATGCACGATCTCCTGGGCGGCGCGGCGCCCCGCCAGCACCGTGCGTTCGGCGGCCGGGGTCAGGGGCCAGCGGGCCTTCAGGGCACGTGGGGTGACCAGCGGGGTAAAGCCGCTGACATTCAGGTTCTCGGTGCGGCCAGGGGCAATGGTGGGCTCGGGGTGGGTCATGGGCAGGTCCTCGCAGGGTGAAAGAAGCATCGCGCCCGGTGGCCTTGGGAGGCTCACCGGGCGGGTGGGAAAAGACAGCGCGCGTCAGGCCCGGTGAGAACCGAACCAATAAAAAAAGGGCGCGCGCGTGGACATGGGCGCAGTCTAGGCGCCCGGCGCGGGCCCTGGGGCCTGCCCGGTCTAGAGAGGACCCCTGTTGCCACCTGGGCGGCGACTGAAACCGGCGGTGTTTGCGGGTCTGGCGTGGGAACGTACCGCTGGCAGGGTTTGGGCCGCGCTCTTCCCAGCAGCCCCAGCCGGTTCAGCCTTCAGCAATCTGGCGCAGCTTTTCCACGCGGGCGGCCAGTTCGTTCAAGTCCAGAGCCTTCAGGGCCTTGACGGTGCGGGTCAGGCCAGCGTCGTCCACGCGGCCCTGGTTCCAGCCCGCGATCAGCATGGCGCAGCCCTGCAGGGCGTCACTCACAGTTTCTTTGTGGAACATGGCGGCGAGGTTCCCGGCCTGGGCGGGGGCCGTCTGCTGGGCCTGGGCCTGCACGTCCAGCACCACCTGCATGAACACCTGATCCAGACGGGCGCGGTCATCGGGGGCAATCGGGGTTCCGGTCATGGGGCGCAGTGTAGTGGGCGCCGGGCCACCCTAGGCACACAGGCCGGTGTACAGGGCGGCCAGGGCTCCCTCCAGCGCGGGCCAGAACGCCACGCACAGCGGCGCCAGGGCGGGCTCACTCAGGGCAGCCTGCACGGCCGGGGCTGGGTCGCCCATGGGGTACAGGCCCGCAACCAGCGCCTGGGTGTAGGTCAGCAGCGCCAGCGCCCGCCCGGCGTCCAGCGCGGGCAGGGCGTGGACCAGGGCCGGCAGCAGGGGCTCCAGGCGCGACAGCAGCCACTGCTTGTGCGCCAGCGCGCCCTCGGGTGTGAGGTTGCGTTCCAGCAGCCCGGCGAGATGCGGCATCAGGCGCGTCAGGTCCGCATGGTCACGCAGCAGCGCCGTGCTCAGGGTGGCCAGCGAGGCGGGGGTGTGGGTGCCCCCCAGCGTCAGGTGCCGCTGCCAATCGGCCAGGAAGTCGCCCAGCAGCGTTTCATAGAGCGCCAGAAAAAGGCTTTCCTTGGTGGGAAAGTACCCGTACAGCGCGGCCTTGGTCAGCCCCAGGCGGGTGGCGACCGCCTGCAGGGTGATGTCTTCGTAGCGGTGGGCCCGCCACAGCGCATGGGCCACCCGCACCATCTCGGCGCGGCGGGCGGCTTTGGCCCCCTCGCTGCGCGCCCGAACAGAAGTCACCATAGGTTAATTGTAGCAGGAGCGGCGTGGCAACGTTCCACTGGTCCGTCCCGAACACCTCTTCGACACCATTGCAGATCCAACCATTGACAAACTAACCCTTGGTTACTAAACTCCTCTTACTTACCCGGAGTTACTTATCCGGCAAGGAGGCCCCTATGACCCCATCTCCCGCCCTCGCCCTTGTGACTGGTGCCAGCAGCGGCATCGGTGAACACCTCGCCCGGCAGCTGGCGGCGCGCGGCGCCCCGCTGGTGCTGGTGGCCCGCAGCGCCGAACGTCTGCAGGCCCTGGCCCAGGAGCTCCAGGCGCGCCACGGTGTGCCCGTACATGTACTGCCCGCCGACCTGGCGCAGCCCGGCGCCGCCGGGCGCCTGACCGATGAACTGCACGCCCGGGGTCTGTACCCCGAGATCCTGGTGAACAACGCGGGCCTGGGCACCTTCGACGAGTTCCTGCAACAGACCCCAGAGGCCATTTCTGGCCTGATCGCCCTGAACATCACCGCGCTGACCGAACTGACGCGGCTGCTGGCGCCGCATATGGTCGCGCAGAGGCGGGGGCGCATTCTGAACGTGGCGAGCACCGCCGCCTTCCAGCCCGGCCCGCTGATGGCCGCTTACTACGCCAGCAAAGCCTATGTGCTGAGCCTCAGCGAGGCCCTAAACGAAGAATTCCGCGCCCACGGCGTGAGCGTGACGGCGCTGTGCCCGGGGCCAGTGGAAACCGGCTTCCAGGCGGCCAGCGGCCTGGGCCGCAGCCAGTTGCTTCAGGGCCCGGTGCGCCTGGCCATGCTGAGCGCCGAGCAGGTGGCCCGCGCAGGCATTGAGGCCATGCTGCGCGGACAGGCCGTGGTGATTCCCGGCCGGATCAACCAGTTGCAGATTGCGGCCCTGCGTCTACTGCCGCGCGCCGTGGTGCCGCCCATGATCCGCCGCCTGCAGGCCCAGCGCCACGCCTGAGAGCGGTCTTCCGTTCCGTTGAAGGGGTGCTTGCCTCCCCTCAACGCCACGCCAACCGCTGTCTCTTGCGGTCACTCGCGCCGCTCGCCCCACATGACCTGCAGGGTTCACCTTCAGGTCATTGGTGACTGCTCTGAGAGCGGCGGCCCCTTCCACCCTGGAGCCAGAGGTCGCCCCTCGATTCGGCCCACACCACTGTCTTTTGCGCACACGCACGTCGTTCGCCGCAGGATGATCCCAGGGCCGCTCTGCATGCGGCGGGTAGCACAGAACCCGGCGCGCCCCAGAGACGGGCTTGCCCTTCAGCGCCGGGCCCGGGGGTCACCAGGGGCCACGGCGAACACGCCGCCCCAGGCCCGGTAACTGCTGCGAATCACGTCGGTGCGGCGCGTGCCCCCCGGCCACAGGACCTGCCGGACCACCTTGGCCTGTGCCCCAGGCGCAGGCATGTCCACGCGGCGCACCTCGTCCGGCGCCATCGCCGGGTCCACCATGTAGGTGGGGGCCGGCGCCGCCGCCACGCCACTGACCTGCACCGGCGCCAACTGCACCCGGCGACCATCCGGGCGGGCGAACAGGTGAACAGAGAGCTGTTCCCGGGCCACATCCCACTCGGTCTGCACCAGGACCACGCTGCGAAAATCGTTGCGCCATCGCAGGTTCTTGCTGGGGGCATAGACGGCGGCGTCCTGCCCGGGGTCGCCGTAATAGCCCACCTGATACGAATGGGCGTGCCGCTCTGTAATAGGGACGCCCGAGCGCAGCGCGGCGCGGAAGACGGTGGTGCTCACCTGACAGAGCCCGCCGCCGTCCTCCAGCGCCAGGGTCCGCCCCGTGACCACGTAGCCGGGCCTGAAGCCAGTACGGGCGGCCACCAGCCCCACCAGGGCATTGAAATTGAAGGTGGCGCCCGCCGCAAGCCACGTTCCCTGCAGGCGCGCGGCACCCACACGGATGTTGTGCACCCGGAACTCCGGGCTGCCCGCAAAGGAGGATGTGCCGGTGGCGACATGCTGCAGGCCCTGCGCCTGTGCCCAGCGCACGCTGCGCGCTGGGGCCCGCAACTTGACCGGCAGGCGCGCGCCATCCTGCCCCGCCCGCAGGGCATCCAGCACCGCTCCATCGGCCGCTCGGCGGTCCAGCGTCCAGCCGGTGACGGCCTCGCCCACCCACCCCTGCGCGGTCCGGCGAAAGCGAATGTCACGGGGCACCCGCGCCTCTATACGGGCATAGGCGCGGTCCAGGGCCTGTCTCAGGCCGGTTAGGTTGCCCCCCTGCCGGGCGGCCATCACGTCCTGGGCGCGTAGCGGCAGGGTAACTGAGCGGTGCAGCAGTGGCCGCTGCAGCTGAGGGCCAACCAGCTGGGGCTCAGGCACACTCCAGCGCAGGGTGAGGGTGGCCGGCGCGGCCGGGCGGGACGCGGCAGCCACCTGAACCGGGACGGGCGGGTTCGGTTCCGCCCGGGGTGGTGCCGGCGGGGCCAGCAGGCTCCCCAGCACCACGCCGCCCAGGGCCAGCAATGAGACAACGTGCACAACAGGCTTCATGGGGGTCACCAGGGGGGTGGATGAGGGCGTGTGGACGGGACGGCGGGAGGCCACAGAACGCCTCACAGCGCGGCGGCCAGGAGCCCTGCCCCCAGCCGCCACGTCCCAATCCAGGGCCTGTGCCGCTCAGGGCATCAGAACCGTGTCCACCACATGAATGATGCCGTTGCTGGCGCGAATATCGGCGCGCGTCACGGTGGCGTCGTTGATCATCACCATGTTGCCCGAGGTGCTGATGTTCAGGCTGGCGCCGTTGACTGTCTTGGCCGAGCTGAGGCCCGTCACCTGCGCGGCTGTCACGCGACCGGGCACGACGTGGTACAGCAGCAGGGCCCGCAGGCGCTCGCGGTCATTGAGCAGGGCGTTCAGGTCTGCAGCGGGCACCTTGGCAAAGGCTGCGTTGGTGGGCGCAAAGACCGTGAAGGGCCCGGCGCTGTTCAGCGTGTCCACCAGCCCCGCCGCCTGAACCGCGCTGAGCAGCGTGCTGAAGTTGGGATCATTCGACACGATGGCGGCAATCGTATTGCCACGCGGCACAGCACTTCCCCCACCCGCCACAACCATTCCCGGCAACATCAACGCAACAAGCATGGCCAACTTCTTCATAGGAAGCCTCCTTAAAGAAACCTGCGTTTTTAAATGACAGACCGCATCTGAACCACAGAGGACGCTCCTCTTGGTTGATATCAAACTAAATGCCAAGCAGGACTCATACGGTACCAGCGCGCACAAAGAGAAATTGACTGTTCTTTAAATGGAGTGTGCGGCTACAGTTCGGCGCTCACGGTCAGGTGGGGCCCAAAAGTGAGACAATTGGTCTGTGATGACGGACCCCTCCCTGACCTCCGGCGAGCAAACCCACTCTGGCTTCGTGGCCATCGTGGGCAAGCCCAACGTCGGCAAAAGCACCCTGCTCAACGCCTTTCTGGGCACCAAGGTGGCCCCCACCAGTCCCCGGCCCCAGACCACCCGCCGGGGCGTGCGCGGCATTCACACCAGTGGCGAGCGCCAGATCGTGTTCGTGGACACGCCGGGCCTTCACAAGCCCAAAGACGCCCTGGGCAAGTACATGAACCACGAGGTGCACTCCGCCCTGGCCGATGTGGACGCCGTGGTCTGGGTGGTGGACCTGCGTCACCCCCCCACCGACGAGGACCAGTTGGTGGCGCGGCAGGTGCGCGACCTGCCCAAGCCCCTGTTTCTGGTGGGCAACAAGACCGACGCCGCCAAATACCCCGACGAAGCCATGAAGCTCTACCGCGCGCTGCTGGAGGGCCGGGACGCCGAAACCAGCGAAACCATGCTGAGCGCCCAGAACAACCCGAACGCCGTGGCCACCCTGCGCGAGCAGCTGCTGGACGTGCTGCCCGAAAACCCCTTCTTCTTCCCGCAGGGGGCCGCCAGCGACCAGAGCCGCGAGATGTGGGCCGCCGAGATCATCCGCGAAGAGGCCATGAAAAAGCTGCGCGACGAACTGCCCTACGCGGTGGCCACCCGGGTCAACCGCTGGACCGAACGTGAGGACGGCCTGCAGCGCATTGAGGGCGAGATCGTGGTGGAGAAGAATGCCCACAAGGGCATGGTGATCGGCGCGGGCGGCAAGCAGCTGCGCGAGATTGGCCAGGCGGCGAGGAAGCAGCTGGAGGTCTTCCTGAGCCGCAAGGTGTTCCTGGGCCTGGAAGTGATCGTGATTCCCGGCTGGCGCGAGGACGAAGAAGCCCTGCGCGAACTGGGCTACGAGTAAGAGGCTGTGGGCTTTGGGCCATGAGCCCTGAGGTCAAAGAAAGCGCCCCACTGTCGGGGCGCTTTTTTCTGTCCGTGTTTGGTCGAGGGGCTGGCACTCGACTTTCTTTTCAGGGCCCGGGCCTGGAAGCCGCGCTGCATCCGCCGGAAAACTGGGCCCCAGGGCTCATGGCCCCTTCCCTCAAGGCATCCTCGTAAAACAGTTTCGTGTGGTACATGCGAATCTGCCCGGCGTCGTACAGGGCCGCAAAGTCGGCCTGGGACACGCAGCGCACCTCGGCCACCTCATCACCCAGCACCGGGCGGAAGGTGGAGTCGGGCAACGCCTCGGCCAGCCAGGCATGGCGCAGCACGGGCACGCCGTCGGGAAAGCGGCCCAGGTACGCGGCCAGGAACTTCAGCAGGCGCACCCGGACCCCGGCTTCTTCCCAGGCTTCACGCACCGCCGTATCCTGCGGATTTTCGCCGTCCTCGACTGTGCCGCTGGGGATGTGCCACAGCCCGGCCTTCTGCCGCTGCCCAGGTACGCCCTGTTCGCGCACCAGCAGAATGTCGCCCGCGCCATTCAGGATCACCACCCCCGCCGCGCGGTGGGAGACCGGCGTGTGCAACTCTGGGCCAAACTGCATTACCAGCCTTCCCGCCCGCGCAGCCCGGTAATGTGGGCCACGTGGTGCTGGCCGTGCCACGCATACATGGCCAGCAGCGTATCGAGCGTGTAGGTGCGCCCCTGCGCCGGGTGGGTCCAGGGGCGGGCCCAGATGGCTGCGTCCTCCAGCGGCGTGCCTTCCAGCACGGCCACAAGGCGCGTGTGCAAGGCGTCCAGTAGGTTCAGGCTGACTTCCGGCGGCAGGCGACTGTCGGGCAGGTCGGCCCACAGGCCTTCCTCGTAGGGCTTGACCGACGGGTTGTCTTCGGTCAGCGCCAGTTTCACCCGGGCAAAGGCATTCAGGTGGCTGTCGGCCACATGGTGGACCACCTGCCGCACCGTCCAGCCCCCGGGGCGGTAAGGGGTATCCAGCTGGGGCCCGGTGAGCCCGCTGACGGCAGCGCGCAGGGCCTCTGGCAGGGTCCGCAGGGCCTGCAGAGCGGCGGCCCGTTCCTCTGGGGTCAGGTGCAGCGGCGTGGGCATGGGGCCCAAGGGGTAACGGAGGTCGGTCATGGCTGGGCTCCCTCTTTGCTGGCTCCCTCTTTTCTGGTCCAGCGGTCTGCGTCCCGGCCCTCCACCTTGGCCATCATGCGCTCAAAACCCCGTTCCAGGCTCAGGCCGCGCTCGTTGGCCATGCACAGCATCACGAACAGCAGGTCCGCCAGTTCCATTTCCAGGTCGCCCCGGTCCTCGCCGGGCTTGGGGGTCTTGCCGTGGTCGTGGGCGATCACGCGGGCAATCTCGCCGGTTTCTTCGGTCAGGCGCGCCAGCATCAGCAGCGGCGGAAAGTACCCCTCCTTGAACTGCGAGATATACGCGTCCACCCGCTCCCGGGCCTCCTCGAAGGTCAGACTCATGGCCGTCAGCATACTGGCGGGATGTTCAAGCTTTCGCTCTCCCAGACCATGCGCGGCGGAGCAGCGTAATGTTGGGGGGAGCCACCGTCAATCCGGCGGCAGACTTGTATCGTGGCCGCCGGCGGCCTTCCAGACACGCGCTTGTGTTCTCAACGGCTTCTGGACCATGCTAAAGCGGTTGACAAAAGAACCCCTCACCCCTCGCTGCGCGAGGCCCTCTCCCACGAGGGGAGAGGGTCAAGAACCAACATCTTCTTTATGTCAACTGCTCTAACGTTCCTGGACCCGCTGGCCGTCTGTTCTACCAGCGCCATTCATGCTGGGCAAGCTCTCCTTCTTCAGTGGCCCGGCCATCCGGCTCAGCCGCCGCTCCGCCAGAAGACCGACGTATCTTGAGGTGTCCACCCCGCAGCATGGGCGCATGTCGGCCTTCTCTCCCCTGTTCAGCGCGGGCCCGCCTGTGTGGAATGTGGCGCGTCCAGCCGAACTGGGACCGCTGGACCCCGCACCACCCGATGTACAGGGCAACCTTGCCGCCCTGCGCGGCGCCTTGGCCGGAGTCCTGACAGCAGCGAGCGGGCACGATCTGGTCTTTGTGGGCCGCTCGCCCGAACCGCTGCGGGCCTATCTGGGCGGGCTACTGGCCGGGGTGGCGGTGCCCTGGGACACACGGGGCCTGAATGTCTCGCTGCTGCATACCGAACTGGACGCCGCCCAGCAGGTCGCCCTGCGGCCTCTGCTGGGGGCGGCCGGCCTGAATCCATGGGTCCTGGCACAGCAGGATCGCCGCGTGGCCCTGGTGGATGTGGTGGCCTCGGGGGGCACCTTTGCTGAACTGCATGGCGCGCTACGGGTCTGGGGCACGGCACAGGGGCTGCCCACGCAGAGCGTGGTGCGGCGTGTCCGGCTGCTGGGGTTGGAATGCTCTGGGCCGGCCCGCCCGGGCGCCGCACACTGGTCGAATCAGTCGGGCCTGCGTGGATTACAGACCCGCAGCATCCTGACCGATCCAGCGCTGTGGCGGTGGCTGGCGTGGTACGAATCGGTCAAGGTGGCCCCGCGCTGGCCCCCAGACGCCTGGAGCACCGCGCCTGACTACCTGCCCGAACGCACTGCAGAGCGCCTTCAGGCCCTGGCACAGGCCCGCGCACTTTATGTGCTGGGCACACAACACACCGAACGCGAGGCCATGGTGGCGGCCCTGAACCGCGCCGGGGGGCAACACGTCCAGGCCATTCGTGCCCTGGTGCAGGTGTGGCGCAGCACCCGCCAGCGACCGGTACGGCGCCGCCATGGACGCCTGCCCTCGCCCCGTTAGAGCGCCAGCAGAAGGGGCGGCCCCAACTTGGAGGGCCGCCCCTGGGACTTGGTTAGCGAATGTACAGGTAGGTTTCCTGCACGTCGCGGTCAGCGGCGTTGTAGGGCTGCAGGTAGGCGTCGCTCTCGGCGTTCCAGCGGCCATTGTCGTAGGTGCCGCGCAGCACAAGGTCGGTGGTGGGGCGCACGCGGGTAAAGATGGCGCGGATGCGCTGCAGACCACGGGGCTCGGCCACGTTGAAGGTCACGCCGTCGCTGGCCCGGGGGAAGGTGGTGGTGCCCGCCTGCACATAGGCGTTGCGCACCAGCACGCTGGCATTGCCGTTGCTCTGCAGGGCCAGCAGGGTCACGTACCCGGGGGCGCGGGTGGAAATGCTCACACGCACGGCCTCGCCCACCGCGTAGGTGCTGCCCTCGCCCCGGTCCGGGCGCAGGCTGGTGATCAGGTTGCTGCCCGAGCCTTGCAGGCCCACGTTGGGGCGAACGGTGACGGTACAGGCGCTGAGGCCAAGGGCCAGCGAGCCGAGCAGAAATGCAGTGCGCATAACAAACAGCATAGGGAGCGGACCTGACGGAAAGCTGAGGCCCGGCTCAGGGCCGCCTGCGGCTTGCCAGTCGGCCAAGCACCCAGGCGCCCCCGCCGCCACAATGTGGGACAGGAAAAGACCGTGCTGGGCTACGCGGCGTAGCATGAACCATGCGCCGCGCCGCCTGCCTGCTGACCCTGCTTCTGCTGAGCCCGGCCCTGGCCCAGGGGCCTGCCAGTCCGGCCCCGGGCAGCGAGCCCTACACCACCAACCGCTTTTTTGCCGACCTGCAGGCCGGGCAGGTCTCGCGCGTGGTGCTCAGCAGCGCGGGGCAGGCCACCGTCACGCTGAGCGGCCCCAGCGGCCCACAGGTCAAATCCCTGCTGGTGCCCCCAGACGGCGCGACCCTGAACCGCATCCGGCGCGCCGGGGTGCCGCTGCAGGTGACTCCGGCGGGCAGTGGGCTGGCCTGGGTGGCGCAGGTGCTGCCGCTGGTCCTCACGGCCCTGATTCTGGTGGTGCTGTGGCGCTCCATGCGTGCAGGAAGCAGCGGCAACAGCGCGGCCAGTTTTGGGCGGTCAAAGGCGTCGGTAATTGGGGAGGGGCAGATCAAGCTGACCTTCGCCGACGTCGCCGGCTGCGACGAGGCCAAAACCGACCTGCAGGAAGTGGTGGACTTCCTACGCCAGCCCGAGCGCTACCACCAGCTCGGCGCCCGCATCCCCCACGGCGTCCTCCTCGTCGGCCCCCCCGGCTCCGGCAAAACCCTGCTCGCCAAAGCCGTCGCTGGCGAAGCTCGGGTGCCGTACTTCTCGATCTCCGGCTCCGACTTCGTCGAGATGTTCGTCGGTGTCGGTGCCGCCCGCGTCCGCGATCTGTTTGAGCAGGCCCGCAAGTCGGCCCCCTGCATCGTCTTCATTGACGAGATCGACGCCGTGGGCCGCAAGCGCGGTCTGGGCTTCCAGGGCGGCAACGACGAACGCGAACAGACCCTCAATCAATTGCTGGTCGAAATGGACGGCTTTGGCAGTGGACAGGAGGTGATCATCCTGGCCGCCACCAACCGCCCCGATGTGCTGGACGCCGCCCTGCTGCGTCCAGGACGCTTTGACCGACAGGTGGTGGTGGACGCGCCGGATGTGCGGGGCCGGGAGATGATCCTGCGCATTCATGCCCGCAAGAAACCATTGGATGCCGGGGTGGACCTGGGGGTGATCGCCCGGCGCACGGCGGGGATGGTGGGGGCGGATCTGGAGAACCTGCTCAATGAGGCGGCGCTGCTGGCGGCGCGGTCGGGGCGGGGGCGGATCACGATGCGGGATGTGGACGAGGCGCGTGACCGGGTGCTGATGGGCCCGGAGCGGCGCTCGCTGGTGGTGCGCGAAGCCGACCGCAAGGTCACCGCCTACCATGAGGTCGGTCATGCCTTGGCCGCTCAACTGCTGCCCCATGCCAACCGGGTAGCCAAGCTGACCGTGGTGCCCCGGGGCCGCGCGGCGGGCTACATGATGCCGGACGCCGACGACCGCCTGCACGTCACCCGCCCTGCCCTGGAGGACATGCTGGCCGTGGCCCTGGCAGGCCGCGCGGCCGAGGACGTGGTGTTCGGGGACGTGACCACGGGCGCGCAGAACGACTTTCAGCAGGCCACCGGCTTAGCACGCCGCATGGTCACCGAGTGGGGCATGAGTGCGCGCATTGGCAAGGTGGCGCTCGCCAGCGACCAGGGTGATTACCTGGGCGGGGGTCCCCAGCCCCTGCCCATGAGTGAGGCCACCGCCTTTGCCGTGGACGAGGAGGTGCGCGCCCTGCTGGACGCCGCCTACGCCCGCGCCGTGGCCCTGGTGCGCGAGCACCTGCCCCGCGTGCACGAGATCGTGACGGTGCTGCTGGCCCGTGAAACCCTGAGCGGCGAGGAATTTACTGCGCTGCTCCAGGGCCATGCGCTGGAGCACCTGCCCCCTGCAGCGCCCGCTCCCGCCAGCCTGCCGGGGTGAGGTCGCAGGGGCAGGGCCTGGCCCTTAAGGGGTGGGAGCTGGAGCGCTGTCTGCGAGGCGGAATGACCAGTGCTGGTAACCATTGGCCCGGTTGCTGGGGGTGACCGTCAGGGCGCTGACCGAACCCGTCAGGCTGCCGCCCCCGGTGAAGGTGTCGAAATTGCGTGGGCCGCTCTGCGCCCGGCTGGCTTTCCAGCGCACCTGCGGGTTATTTGCGTCGCAGGGGGCCAGGATCACGCGCGCACCCGGACCCTGCGACGCGAACAGCGACCAGCTCAGGCACTGGAGATTCTCGCGGTTGCGCAGCATGAAGACTTCCTTGTACTGGTCTGTTCCTGGCAGGAACAGGCGCTCCCACTGCTGCAGGCGGTTGGCCACGTTGCAGGTGGCCATCACCGGGGGCTGCCCAGGGACCGTGCTGTCAATGCACTTGCCGGTGGGTTCGTTGCGCGTCAGCAGGTAGCGGATGGGCGGGGGCGGGCTGGGTTCAGCCGGGCCCTCTTCCGGCGGTTGGGGCAGCTGCTCCAGGGTGATCTCCAGCAGCGGGTTCTGGGCCACCTGGAAGTACCGCTCGCCGCCCAGCCGCACAGCACCGTAAAACACTTCGGCGGCCAGCAGGCACTTCGCCTTGTCAATCGGATTAAAGGCATTGCAGATCACGCGCATGTGTTCCAGCATCTGATCGTCAATGATCTTGCGGTAGTTTTCGTTGTGCAGCCCTGGATAGAACTTCACGTTGCGGTACCCGAAATCATGCTGTACGCAGGCCGGATGGAAGACGAGGCTCCATACCGTCGGCAGGGGCGAGCTGCACCCGTCTGCGGTCCAGTCGAACAGCGGAAAGGCCGCCTTGAGGGCCGGAAGATCGGCCGTAAAGGTGTTGGAAACCACGATGGTGTTGTAGGTGTTCTGTGGATAAGGGGCCGGCGGCGCCGCCTGAGTTTCAAGCGGCTGAAGACCCGAGGGGGGGGTGGCCGTGCCGCAGGCCGCCAGGGTCAGCAGCAGGGTGAGCGGGAGAATGGGCAAGGGAGAACGGGTCTTCATAGCAACCTCACTTCGAAGGCGAATCCGCCGTCTGCGGCTTCGGGAAGGAGACTAGGAGCCCGGCTGGGACAGTCCGGGAACAGGCGCCGGACAAGGCAGGAACAAAGCTGGTGCGCTGGGTTCCAGTACTGGAGCACGCCCCGGGACAGAGCGCCGCGTGAAGGCCGCTTCCTGAGGCGTTATACGGGTTTCCTCTGTTTCGCCGACATATGGGTCAAGAGCCGATGTGCCGGCTCCACGCCCGGAGGGCCCTGCTTCTCCTGCTCGCACCTGAATCGCTGGAACAAGCGCGCACCAACCACTTCACCGCAGGCTTTATGCCGTGGCATCGGCCAGCATTTCCCCTGCCGCCGTGGACCACTGTTCTAGCGGCGGCGGGTCTACTGAAGTTCGTTGTCTTCCGGGTCGCGGGTTTCGGCGGGCTTGACGGGGGCGTGGGTGCGGTCCTGGCCGGCGCGGGTGTCGCCGCGCAGGTCCTCACGGGTCAATTTGATTTCAATGGGGGCGCCGCCAAAATTCAGGCTGCGCTGCGGGAAGGGAATCTCAATGCCCGCCTCGTCCATGGCGATCTTGATCCGGCGGTTGAACTCGCGGCCAATGGCGTACTGGCTCTTGGGCTGCACCTTGAACAGCGCGCGCAGGGTCACGCCGTCGGGCGCCAGTTGCGTGACGCCCTGCACCTCCGGGGCCTCCAGAAAGAAGCCCTTCCATTCCTCGGACTCGTACAGCTCGGTGCTGACCGCTTCCAGCACGCGCAGGGCGTCGTCAATATTGGCGTTGTAGGTCACGTCCACGGTGGCCACCACCCGCGACCAGTCCTTGCTGCTCACGCTGACAGTCTGAATCTGGCCGTTGGGCACGATGTGCACGGTGCCGTCCAAGGCGCGCAGGGCAGTCACGCGCAGGTTCAGACGCTCCACCGTGCCGGTAATCAGCCCGGTGTTGACCGTGATCACATCACCCACGCCGTACTGGTCTTCCAGCAGGATAAAAAAGCCGTTGAACACGTCCTTGATCAGGCTCTGGGCCCCAAAGCCTACCGCCAGCCCCAGCACCGAGACCCCGGCCAGCAAGCTGGTGGCGTTCACGCCCAGCGCTTGCAGGGCGGCAATCAGGCCGATGACGACCACCACCACCCGCAGCGTGCTTTCCACCACGCCTTTGAGGGTCTGCACGCGCACGGTCCGGCGGTTGAATTCCTCGTCGGGCACGATGCGGCCGGTCAGCGCCCCGATCAGGTTCCAGGCAATCAGGGCCAGGGCCAGCACCACGAGCAGCTGCCCAGCGGTGTGGCGAAACCCGCTGGTGATCTCGCGGCCCAGCTCGAACAGCACCGGCACACTGGGCAGGTACGCCACAAAGGTGGCCACCGCCAGCCACCCCACGGCGACCCCCAGCCCCCACGCAACCCGCAGCACCGGGCGCAGCGAGGTCGGCACATGCGGCTCCAGAGCGCGGATCAGCGTGCGGCCAAAACGGTAGATGGCGTAGGCAGCCAGGGCCGTTAGCGCGAGGCCCAGCCAGACCTGGGGTTTCGTGAATTGAATGCTCAGTTCAGCCAGCATGACGATCACCTTAATACGGATTCCGATTGAGTCGTTTGCTGAAACGACTCAATTCGAGCGAAGCGAGCAGGAAAAAACGGGTTCCGGGCGTGGAGTTTGCCACTCGGTTCTCTCCCGAGTGGCAGACGAAACAGACGGAATCCGTTGGGGCGTGGCCCCTTGGTTTCATGAACGGAAACGAAAGGCGGCGCCAAGGGGATAACCTCCTGGCGCCGCTGACCCCTCCGGCCTGGGCCGCTCAGCTCAGGCGGGGGTCACCTGCGCCATGGCCGCGTCCAGGCGGGCAATCAGGTCGGCCTCGTGGGCGCGTTCGGCCCGCAGCAGGGCGTTTTTCACGGCGCGGGCATCGGCGCTGCCGTGGCCGATAAAGGCCAGGCCCCGCACGCCGATCAGCAGGCTGGCGCCGTAGGTGCTGGGGTCCATGCGCTCGGCCAGACCGCGCAGGGCCCCGCGCACCAGCAGGGCGCCCAGCTTGGCCTTTAGGGTGCTCGTCAGGGCCTCGCGCACCCAGCCGAACAGCACCTTGGCTTCGCCCTCGGCCAGTTTCAGCACCACGTTGCCGGTAAAACCGTCGGTCACCACGATGTCGGTGGTGTTCAGGAAGATGTCGCGGCCCTCCACGTTGCCGTGAAAGTGAAGGCCCTGGCCGTGCAGGGCCTTCAGAAGCGCGTGCGCTTCCAGAACCAGCGCGCTGCCCTTGTGGTCTTCCTCGCCAATGGACAGCAGGCCCACCGTGGGCGCCTCGCGGCCTTCCACCACGCGCAGGTACACGGTGGCCAGCTGCGCCCACTGGGCGTAGTAGCTGGCCTTCACGTCGGCGTTGGCGCCCACGTCCAGCAGGGTGGTAAAGCCGCCCCTGGCCGGCAGGTGGGTGAGGATGGCGGGGCGCTCCACGCCGCGCACGCGTCCCAGTGTCAGCAGCGCCGAGGCCATCGTGGCACCGCTGTGCCCCATGCTGACCGCCGCGCAGGCCCGGCCTTCCTTGACCAGCCGGGTGGCCACGTTGATGCTGGCCCCGGTGCGGCGCCGCACATCGCTGGCGTGCTCGTCCATGCCGATCACGTCGCTGGCCTCCACAATGTCCAGCGGCAGGTTGGCGCTGCCGGGGTGCTTGCCCAGTTCGGCGTGCAGTTTTACGCGGTCACCCACCAGCAGCACGCTCACCCCGGCGCGCGCTGCCTGCACCGCGCCGTCCACCAGGGGCACGGGACCGTGGTCCCCCCCCATGGCGTCCAGCGCGACGGGCAGGCGGGCCGGAACTTTAGCGGTCATCGGGGTCACTCAGCGCCGCCGAGGCATAGAAGGGCCGGGGCTCGCTGCGCTGGGTGCTGGGCAGACGATAGCCGGGGCGCTCCACCTGCTCGCGGATGTCCTTGAAATCCACGTACTGGTCGGCGGCGTTGCGCAGCTCGTAGCTGGTCATCTCGGCAATGCAGGCCACCACCACGCGCTTGCCCCGGGCGCGCAGGGCCTCCACGGGGCGCTCGAAATCGCCGTCGCCGGTCAGCAGCACGGCCGTGTCATAGCGGTCACTGGTCAGCAGCAGGTCCGTCACGATCTCAATGTCCAGGCTGGCGCGGCGCGACACCTCGCCGCTTTCATCAGACACTTCACGCAGAGGACGGGTGCGCACGGTGTAGCCCATGTAGGTCAGGGCGTCGGTGAAGCGCTTTTGCTTGTCGTCCATGGGCACCGGCACGGCGGTGTAATAAAAGGCGTTGTGCAGCGTGCCCTGGGCCGCAAAGTAGTCCAGAATCTTGCGGTGGTCGAAGTTCCAGCCCAGGCGCTTGGCGGCGGCATACACGTTGGCGCCATCAATAAAAAGTGCAATGCGTTCCATTTATTCTGTTCTCCTGTGCAGCCAGGGCGCGGCTGTCCGGGCCCCTGCAGCGAACCCGGAGGCTCGCGGGCCCCAGGATACTTGATCGCCCCTTACGAGCTGGACCTCGCCCGTAGGCAGTGGGCCAGGGGACAGGTCAGCCCAGGTCCGCCTGCCCAGGCTGAGGCTGCAGGGCCGGGCGCAGCTCTGGGTCATGCAGGGCGGCCCAGACCTCGGCCCGCAGCCGCTGCAGGTCCACCCCGGCGTACTCGGCGGGTAAGGTGTCCAGATACCGCTCGGCCTTGTAAAAGTTGCGGTGCGCCGTGCTGCCGTGGTGCCAGCGCTTGTGCAGGGCAGCGGCCAGCAGGATCAGGGCCTGCAGGAAAGCGCGGTCTGGGCCCCGGGCCAGCAGCCACGGCGCTTCCCAGGCTTCATGGGCCTCCCACCAGTGCCCAGCCGCAAAGAGGGCCGCGCCCCGCTCCAGGGCCGCGCGAAAGGGGAGGTCCGACATGGCCGGTAGCCTACCCCGGCCCTAGGCTGGGCGGGCAATTGGGCGCCAGGTCACAGCGGTTAAACGACAGGTGAGCGGTCTGTCCATGCGCGGCATATCCGGTGCCCAGAAGGCAGGCGTATAGTCGGAGCATGAAGCCTGTGGAACTCACGGACAGCACCTTTAAGGACGAAATCGGTCAGGGCCTGACCCTGGTGGACTTCTGGGCACCCTGGTGCGGTCCCTGCCGCATCATTGCGCCGGTGATCGAGGAACTGGCCAGCCAGTACGAGGGCCGCGTGAAGATCGCCAAACTGAACGTGGACGAAAACCCCGTCACCCAGGGCCAGTACCGCGTGATGAGCATTCCCACCCTGATCCTGTTCAAAGACGGCCAGCCGGTCGAAGGCGTGGTGGGTGCCCAGCCCAAGCGCGCGTTTGAAGCCCTGCTGGACAAGCACAGCGCCGAGATCGCCAGCGCTTAAGCCCCAAAAGTGGCCGCCCCCGCCGTACGGTGCGGGGGCGGCTTTCTGTTGCCGACGGTTGGTTCAGAAGCGCACGACCTCAGGGGGGGTCCAGGCGTGCAGGGCCTCGGACAGCAGCACCTCGCCCTCGGGCCAGTCGCCGTGACCGCTGGCCACGTTGATGTGCCCCGCCTCGCCCGCCGAGACCAGTTCGGCGCCCCAGGCCGTTGCCAGCTCCTCGGCGCGCGCAAAGGTGGTGTAGGGATCGTTCTCGCTGGCGACCACCAGCGCCGGGAAGGGCAATTCGGCCAGGGGCAGTGGGGTCAGGGCGCGCACCGCCGGGTACAGGGCCGCTGTCTGGGGCGCCTCGGCATCGGTGGGGCCCACCAGCAGGGCGCCGCGCACCCGCGCGTGCCCGCCGGTTTGCGCGGCCCAGTGCACGATGGTCAGCACCCCGCAGGAGTGACCCACCAGAATCAGCTCGCCGGGCGTGGCCTCGATGGTCTCCTGCAGTCGCGCGGCCCAGGCCCCGGGGGTGGGCTGGTCCGGGTCGTCCTGGCGCACGCGGGCGGCGCCGAACTTGTGCTGCCAGCGGGTCTGCCAGTGGTCGGGGCCGCTGTCGCCCAGGCCGGGCACAATCACGAGGGTGGGGGTCATACTGTCAAGGTACGGCCTGCGGGTGCGGCAGGAAGCGGGAGGTGCAGACCGGACCCTGCCCGTCCGCGTGCGCGGCGCCTGACCGCGGCGGCCCGTTCCATCCTGGGCCCACAAGGTGGCCCCCTATCTCTCTGGGCGCCCTTGCCTTTTTCAAGCCCCTCTTTCGTTGGGCTCAGAAGCGTTTGAGCGCGCTGAGGCCAAGGGGGCGAACCGGCGGCAAGCCCAGCGGCGGGGGTGGCGTTCGGTCTCTGCCCTTAGGCCAGAACGGGCCGCCCCTTCAGGCAAGGAAAGAGACAGAGCCCGTCAAGACTCTGCCTGCTGTTCCTGCGCCCTAGTCCAGCGCCGGATCGTCCTCGTCGGGGTCCTCGCTGTCGCCCAGAGGGGTGATGGTTACCTCTTCATGGGTCACGCGGTATGGCCCTTCCTTGGCAATGTAATCGGCGGCCATGCGCAGGGTTTCTTCCACCCAGCCGTAATCGTTGCTGATGGTCGCCACGCCGATCACTTCCCAGTCGTGGGCGTTCAGGCCGTCCAGGCGCGCGACGGTGAGAGGAAAACGGACCTTCAGGCGTTCCACCACCGGGCGCACCAGGGCGCGTTTTTCTTTCAGGTTGCCCACCCAGGGCATCTCCACCCGGATGGTGAGCACCCCCACGTAGCCCAGGGCCACGGGGCCTTAGAGCATGCCGGCCAGGAACCCCTGACGGCGCACGGCGCGCACAAGGTCCATGACGGTCAGCTGCGAGGGGTCGTAGTGCACTTCAATCTGGCCTTCGTCCGGCGTGGCCTTGACCACCCCAGGCAGGGCGGCCAGGGCTTCGGAAACGGTGGTGCCGGCTTCGCGGCTCATGCCGCGCACGCCCAGCAGTACGCGGGTGGCTTTGTTCGTCATGCCGCCCAGTATACCGGCGTAAGGTCCAGCCCCAGATGCCCGAATGGGGGGGCAGTGGACCAGGGGGTCGGTTGACCACACGTCCACTCAAGCCGGAGCCGCACTGCGGTAACGGGGCGCCGGGTAGTGTCCATCCCTCACGCCCGGAGAGGGGCCGCCGACCCTGCCCGCCACCTCCAGTTCAGTCTTGCGGCGCCAACCGCTCGCCTGGGGCGGTCTTGGCGCGGGTGCCCAGGTGGCAGACGGCGTACTGCCCGGTCACCACCGCTTCCTCCTGCGCCGCCGCCCCGGCCAGTGCAGGGGTCAAGGGAAAATGCACCTCGTAGACGGCGGTGTCGTAGGCGCTCTTGACCACGGCGTGCAGCAGCCCCCCGGCCACCTCGGGGGCCGCCCCGGGGCGCAGGGTGAGGGTGCGCACCAGCACAATGGGACGGTCTCCTTGCCACACCGACTGCGCAAAGACAAAGCCGTGCAGGTCGCCCCCCAGTTCGGCCACGAAAGAGTGTTCGCTGCGCTCGTAGAACTTCAGGGCGGCGAGGCTGCTGTGCGTCCGGCCGTCGCGTTCGCGCTCGGGCAGGGTGTCGAAGGCGGGGTCAGCGCCGCGCTGCGCGCTCAGGTCCAGGGCCTGCAGGGCCTCGTAATCGTGCTCGGTGAAGGTGCGGTAACGCATGGGCCCAGGCTAGGGCATGGGGGCGGTGGGGCGCGTGGCGGCCCCGGCCGCTTCAATCTCGGGCCACAGGGGCATGGCGGCCTGCGCGCCGCGCCGGGTGCAGGCCAGGGCCGCCGCCACACCCGCCCAGTGCAGGGCGTGGGGCAAGGGGTCACCCGTCTGCAGGCGGGCAGCCAGCACCCCGCAGAAGGTGTCGCCCGCCCCGGTGGTGTCGGTGACCGACACCGGATGCGCGGGCAGGACGTGGGTCGCTTCGGCAGTCACCGTCACGCTGCCCCGGGCGCCCAGGGTCACCGTCACGGCTTCCGGGCCCCGGGCCAGCAGGGCGCGGGTCTGTACTCTGACCTCGCCTTCACCGCCCGCCAGGGCCGACAGTTCGTGCTCGTTGACGATCAGGTGGTGGGTGGCCGCCAGCAGTTCGGGCGCCGTGTCCCGGCTGGGGGCCGCATTCAGCAGCACACGCAGCCCGGCGGCCCGGGCGCGCTGGGCCGCCGCCAGCGTCACAGCCGGGGGCAATTCCTGTTGCAGCAGCAGGTGGCTGTAAGGCCCCAGGTCGCTGGGCAGGTGGGCCGCTTCCAGCCCCGCATTGGCGCCGCTGGCCACTGTGATGGCATTTTCACCGCCCGAGGCTACCGTGATGAGGGCCACCCCAGTGGCGCCAGGGACCGCGCGCACGCCACTCAGATTCACGCCCGCCGCCTGCAGCAAGCGCAAGGCTTCTGGGGCAAAGGCGTCCTGTCCCACCGCGCCCACCAGCGCTGCAGCGGCCCCAGCCCGCGCCGCTGCCAGCGCCTGATTGGCCCCCTTGCCGCCAGGGGACACCTGCAACTCGCCGCCCAGCACTGTTTCGCCGGGGGCGGGAATGCGCGGGGCCGGCACCGTCAGGTCCACGTTCAGGCTGCCCACCACCAGCACGCCCGGCACGCTCAGAGCCCCCGGGTTTCTTCGGGGTAGCGCGCCTGCCACAGCGCCCAGCCTTCTTCTGGAAAGGCGCGTCTGGCTTCGGGGGCGAACAGCCGGGCGCCCTCGCGTTCCAGGGCGGGGTCGGGGGTGGGCACCACCTGGGTCTGCTGCATGGCGGGGTGGTCTTCCCAGCGCAGCAGGCGCCCAGAGCCGCCCCACGGATCAGCGGTGGCCCACACCACGCGCCCCACGCCCAGCAGCGCGCTGGCGCCGCCGCACATCAGGCAGGGTTCCAGGCTGCTGTACAGGGTCAGGGTTTCGGGGTCTTCCAGCTTGCCCATCTGAAAAAAGACGTCCATCTCGGCGTGGGCCACGCTGGCGCCGCCCACATGCTCGGCAGTCTGCGCCTGCCCCACGCGGTTGTGGCCGCGTGCCAGCACCTCGCCCTGGGCATCCACCAGCAGGGCCCCCACGGGCGCGCTGCCCGCCGCCTGCCCCTGGCGGGCCAGCGCCAGCGCTTCTTTCAGGTACGCAACATGATCCAGCTGTGGCAATTCAGGCATGGTCCCAGTGTGCCAGCCCAGGCCCTGTGCCCCGGGTGGGGGCATGGAGCGAAATCCTTGAACGTTGCCCGGTTTACCTTATACTGAGTCCAATCTCAGTTCCGGCTCATCCGCCCACTGGCCGCCGCTGCCCGGTGCCCTTCCCGCCGCCCCGGGCCTCTCCCCTTCTCGACAGGAGCGCCCCATGACCCAGCCTCTTCCCCGTCCCTGGCTTAGCCGCTACGAAGCGGGCGTGCCCCAGACCTTCGTGCCCAGTGGCCTGACCCTGCCGCAGCTTCTGGAACGCGCCGCCAGCAAATACCCCGACCGCACCGCCCTGAGCTTTATTGGCGCCAAGACCTCGTACCGCCAGCTGTGGCAGGACGCCGGGCGCTTTGCCGCCGCGCTGCAAAAAATGGGCGTGCAAAAGGGCGACCGGGTGTCCATCATGCTGCCCAACATGCCGCAGTTCGTGGTGGCCTTTTATGGCACGCTGCTGGCGGGCGGTGTGGCCGTGAACACCAGCCCCATGTACACGCCCAGCGAACTGGAGCACCAGCTCACCGACAGCGGCAGCGAAACCCTGGTGATCATGGACACTTTTTACCCGCGCTACGCCGAAATCGCCGCGCGGGTGCCGGTCAAGCGCGTGCTGGTGACCGGGGTGCAGGACGCCCTGCCCTTTCCGAAGAACCTGCTGTATCCCCTTAAGGCGCGCAAGGAAGGCACCTGGGTCAAGGTGCCCTACGGCGAGCGCGTGCTGTCGCTGACCAAGGTGGTGGCCTCGCAGGCGCCTGGCCCCCAGCCGGTCACCATGTCGGCCGATGACGTGGCGCTGCTGCAGTACACGGGCGGCACCACGGGCGTGCCCAAGGGCGCCATGCTGACCCACCGCAATCTCGTGACCAACTGCGAGCAGGCCCGCAGCTGGATGACCGACCTGCGCGAAGGCCAGGAAGTGACGCTGGCAGCCATTCCATTTTTCCACGTGTACGGCATGACGGTCGCCATGAACCTGAGCATCCTGATTGGCGCGAGCATCGCCCTGGTGCCCAACCCGCGCGACCTGAAGATGGTGCTCTCGCAGATCACGGCGTCGGGCGCCACGCTGTTTCCCGGCGTGCCCACGCTGTACAACGCCATCAACAACCACCCGGACACCCCCAAGCACGACCTCACCTGCATTCGCGCCTGTATCAGCGGCTCGGCGCCGCTGCTGCTGGAAACGGCCCGGCGCTTCAAGGAAATCACGGGCGGCGCCAATCTGGTCGAAGGCTACGGCCTGACCGAGGCCAGCCCCTGCACCCACACCAACCCCATTTTCGGCAACCAGAAAGAAGGCAGCATTGGCCTGCCCATGCCGGGCGTGGACGCCGTGGTGGTGGACGATAGCGGGCAGCCGGTGAAGGCGGGCGAAGTGGGCGAACTGTGGGTGGCCGGCCCCATGATCATGAAGGGCTACTGGCAGCGCCCCGACGAAACCGCCAAGACCCTGCGCGAGGCCTTTGGGCACACGTGGCTGATGACCGGCGACATGGCCACCATGGACGAGGACGGCTATTTCCGGATCGTGGACCGCAAGAAGGACCTGATTATCGCGGGCGGCTTCAACATCTACCCCCGCGAGGTGGAAGAGGCCCTGATGACCCACCCGGCGGTGCTGGAAGCGGCGGCCGTGGGCCTGCCCGACGAGTACCGGGGCGAAAGCGTGCACGCCGTGGTGGCCCTGAAACCCGGCCAGAGCGCCACCGAAGCCGACCTGATCGCCCACTGCAAAGGCCTGCTGAGCGCCTACAAGGTGCCCCGCAGCGTGGAATTCCGCACCGAACTGCCCAAGACGGCCGCCATGAAGATCCTGCGCCGCCAGCTAGCCCAGGAGGCCAAGGCCGCGCGGGGAAGCACGAAGGCCAGCGCCTAAACCGCGCCGGACGAAGGAAAAGGGGGGCCCGGCGCCGCAGTGGCGCTAGGCCCCCCTTCTCCGCTACACGCCTCTACCCGCCCTGGCGCACAGCGGTCGCCAGGGGCGCGTATGCCACGGCGCCTTCTTCCAGCGCGCTGGGGGCCCGGCCCGCCTGAATGGCGGCGGCGGCGGCCAGGGCGATCATGGCGCCGTTGTCGGTGTTCAGGCCCGGACCGGGAAAGACCACGTTCAGGCCAGTGGCCGCAAAAGCTTCGCGCAGGGCGCGGTTGGCCGCCACACCGCCAGAGACCACGACCGTGCCGCGCCCGGTGGCCTCGGCGGCGCGGGCGGTGGTCTTCACCAGGGTCTGCACAGCGGCGCGCTGAAAACTGGCGGCCAGATCATCCGGGGCCGCACCGGCCCGGTGGGCTAGCAGGGCCGCCGTTTTCAGGCCACTGAAGCTGAAGTCAAAGCCGCTCTGGCCCTTCAGCGGTTCCTTGAACGGCACCGCGTCCGGGTTGCCACTTCCCGCCGCCGCCGAGATGGCCGGGCCGCCGGGGTAGCCCAGGCCCGCCAGCCGGGCCACCTTGTCAAAGGCCTCGCCGGCGGCGTCGTCGCGCGTGGCGCCGATCAGCACATATTCGCCCTCGCGGGGCACATCGAACAGGTGGGTGTGCCCGCCGCTCACCACCAGCGCAAGGTAAGGCGGGTGCAGGTCGGCGTCGCTGGCCGCCGCGTAGATATGGCCTTCGAGGTGGTGGGCCGCGTAAAAGGGCACGTTCAGCGCCTGGGCCAGCCCCTTGCCGTACATCAGCCCCACCAGCAGGGCGCCCACCAGCCCCGGGCCCGAGGTGGCCGCCACCGCGCTGATGCTGGTCAAGTCCAGGCCCGCTTCCGAGAGCGCCTCGCCCACAATTGCGTCAATGCGCTCCACATGCTCGCGGCTGGCCAGCTCGGGCATCACGCCGCCGTACTGCGCGTGCACCGTCTGGGACCACACCCGGTTGGCGCGCACCTGCACGGCCCCGCCGCCCAGTTCCACAATCCCCACCCCCGTATCGTCGCAGGAGGTGTCAATGCCCAGAATGAACTGGGGCGCAGCAGACGGGGGCACAGTCACCGGCGAAGTGTAGCAGGGGCCGCCCGCCGCTTCCGGCGAGCGCCGCACAAATGAGGGGGAGAAGCAGGCCAAGGGCCAACGGACTTCGTTGAAGGCGTCCGGGCTAACGCTCATCGTGGCTACGGGAGGCGCTTAGGGGGCAGAGGGGCGCCGGTGAGCGGCGGCAAAGCGGGAACATGGCCCGAGTGACCAGACTTCGTTGCAGGCGTCTGACAACGGCCTTCCGTTCCGCCCAAGGGAGGAAAGCACCCCCCTCAATGCCACTTCAACCGCTGTCTATCACGGTCACTCGCGCCGCTCGCACCACATGACCTGAAGGGTTCAGGTCATGTGGTGACCGCTATGAGGTGGCTTGCGGCTGTAGGAGGCGTTTCGACGACCACTTTGAGGCGAATCTGGGCGTGCTCTACCACCTGTCGCCTTGCCAACCCAGCCTCTGCGCCGCCCCTCCTCTCTCTACCGCTGCTGGTCGCGTACAGCCGCCAGCGTCTCTTCAAATTCGTCCAGAAATTCGTCTTCCAGCAGGCGGTCGCGGATTAGGGCGTCCTGTTCGGTGGTGGCTTGCTCGCGGGCCCAGCGCACGCGGGCCTGCCGCGCGCCACTCACGTTGCCCTTGCCCGCGATGAAGCGTGCGGCGTGGCGGATGGCGGCCACCGGGTCCTCGGTGGGAGCGGTCACGGACAGGTTGCGCAGGCCGCCCTGATCGTTGACCAGGGAACACGTCACCTCCACGCGCAGGCCGCGCCGCGCCAGAAACACCTGATCCACCCGCCACATGCTGGTGGCCCGGATAGGCTCGGGGGCACGCGCGGGCCTACGCCGGGCCACGAACCACCCCGGGCGGGGTCCACTCCCGCGCCGCTTCCAGGCCCAGCAGAACCCGACCAGCGCCTTCCGCCAGGGCTTCAAGTTCCACCTCGCCGGGCATGATGAACACGGGCGCCATCCAGGCCACGCGGCGCTCAATGCGGTCCACCAGTTCGTCCCAGCGGGCAATGCCCCCGGTCAGCACGATGGCGTCGGGGCGGGCGCTCAGGGCGCCGGTCTGCTCGCCAATCGCCTTGGCCACCTGATGCACAAAGGCCCCCATCACCGCCTGCACCTCGGGGTCGCTAGGGGCGCGCGCTTCCAGGTCGCGCAGGTTGGCGCTGCCGGTGAGCGCCAGGAACCCGCCCTCGCTGGCGAGATGGGGCAGGGTGCGCTCACCCAGGTCGGCGGCCAGCCGCAGCAGGGCGCGGGCGGGCACCGGGCCGCTTTGCATGGCCCCCAGCGGCCCGCCGTCGGCGCCGGCCCCGGTGGTATCCACGGCCCGGCCCTGGTCAAAGGCCGTCACGCTGGTGGTGGCCCCCAGGTGCGCGACCACCACCCGCGCCTCGTGGAAGCGCTTGCCCACCTCGTGCGCGGCGCGCCGGGCCACCGCGCGGGCGTTCAGGGCGTGGAATTCGCCCCGGCGGGTCACACCGCGCAGGCCAGTCAGGCGGGCTTCGGGCAGCAATTCATCGGCGCTCTGGGGGTCCACGATAAAGGCCGGCACGCCGCGCACGCGCGCCACCGCCAGGGCCAGCGGCCCGCCCAGATTCGGGGGGTCCTGGCCGGCCTCGCCCTGCAGCGCGTAGGCGGCCAGTTCCTCGGTCACGCGGTAGGTGCCGGTGGGCACGCGGCCAATAAACCCGCCGCGCCCCACCACCGCGTCGGGGGCGGGCCAGTCGGCAGTGAGGGCCAGGATGGCCTGGGCCAGCGCTGGCACCCCGGCCGGGCTGGGCGGCGCATCCAGCGGTACCTCGGCGCGGGTCAGCTGCAGGCGCAACTGGCCCGGGAGCGCCGGGTTCGCGCTGGGTTCAAGAACCGCGCAGGCCAGCTTCACGCCGCTGCTTCCGGGATTGATCACGTGGGCGATCACAACGGCCGCAGCGTAGCAGACCGGACGGGGCACCAGAAGAAGCGCGCGTCTCTGTGGGGACGCGCGCTTCTTCTGGTGCCTACCCGCGTTACGCGCTGGGTTCAATCAGGCCGTAGTGGCCGTCTTTGCGGCGGTACACCACGCCGCAGATGCCGGTTTTCATGTTCATGAACACGTAGAAATCGTGGCCCAGGGCTTCCATTTGCGCCACGGCGTCCTCAGGACTCATGGGGCGCATCTCGAAGCGCTTCTGGCGCACGATTTCCGGCTGGAACTCGGCCACGTCGTCCAGGCCGGCTTCCACGTCGGCTTCGGCCGGGCCCGGCTCGGGGGCAGGCACCGCGTCGTGGCGGTGCTTGAGGTAGCGGGTCTTGAACTTGCGCAGCTGGCGCTCCAGCACGTCGCTGGCGCGGTCAATGGCGGCGTACATATCCGCGTGGTGCTCCTCGGCGCGAATAATGCCGTGGGGCACGTTGAGCTGCACTTCCACGCGGTTGCGGCGGGCGGCGTCACGCACGTCGCGCACGGTGAGGGTCACCCGCGCGTCCGTGATCTGGTCGTTGAAACGGTCCAATCGGGAGAGCTTTTCCTCCACGTAGTCCCGCATGGCATCAGTGACTTCGACGTTCCGGCCTGACAGCTTGTAGATGTGCACGGCTTTCACCTCTTCCTTTTCCCGGACGGTGGGGTTGCGCTCCGGTGCCCCCCACTCTAGGCCCAGGGTCATGAGACTGTCATGCGAGCACGTTACAGCGCCCGCCGCGCATTCCGGGGTATGCTCCGGAGTGGAGCGCGCCCCCCCCAGCAGGGTGAAGGCCCGGCTCATGGTTGTGCTGCGGGCCCGGCGGTAGACTGCCAGGCGTGAAGGTGGACCGCCAGGAACAGGACGAGGCCCGGCGCGAGCGCATTGCCCGCGCGGCCTTTGAGCTGTTTGCCCGCAGCGGCCTGGACGCCATCAGCGCGCAGGACATTGCCCGCGCGGCCTATGTGAGCCGCACCAACCTGTACCGCTATTTTCCCAGCAAGGTCCACATGCTGCTGGCCCACTTTGAAAAAGCCGTGCAGGCCAGCCGCGACGACGCCCTGGAACGCCTGCGGGCCGGCGCCAACCCGCAGCTGGTGTGGGACCGCGTGACCGCGCGCATGGCTGATCTGGGCGTACGCTACCGGCATCTGGTGGGCGCGGTGGGGCAGGCGGTACTGGGGGCGCCCCCCGAGGCGCCCGGCGAGCCGGCGGGCGCCCCCGCCCGCCCCGGCGACGGCCTGCGCACCGCCCTGACGTTGGCGGCCCTGGTGCAGCCGGTGCTGCTGGCCATGCAGGCCCAGGGCCGCCTGCGCCCTGAAGCCAACGTGCAGATGCTGAGTGTGCTGCTAGTGGACGCCTTTATCCTGGCGCTGCTGCACGGCGGTCACCGCGACCAGCGCGAGGTACTGCGCGACTGGCAGGAGCGCTTCAGCCTGCTGATGCACGGCGCCCTGAGCCCGGACACGTCCCTGCGCGAGCGGCTGTAACGCGAAATCGGACCCCAGATCAAAGAAGAACCATGCCCTGAGGGTGGACAGGCAAAGCTCTGCACCAACCTGGCACCGCTCTGTGAATCTGCGATAGAGGGGTCCCTCTCCGAACGAGGCATGAGGGCGTCTGACTTTGTCCCACGCGCAGGACGCAGAACGCGGAGAGGGCGAGGTCACGACCATTGCACCTCTCTGTCTGGCCCCCATCCCACCCCCCCTTAATGGCCGCCTTGTGCGCCAGCGCCCGGAGCGCGTCTGATGACGTGGTGCCGACAATTGAATGCTGGACTCTGCGGGTGAAACAACCCGCTGCCGTTCTCCTGGTCAGCCTGCTGCTGGCCGCCTGCTCGCCTACCCCTGCTCCGCTGGCCAGCACCGATCCCTATGACCGGCTCATTCAGGCGGTGGGCGGCGAGGTGGCCCTGGCCCAACGCACCCAGGCCCTGACCCCCGAGCAGGCCAGAGCCTTTTTCGCCTCGTTCGGTATGGGCTTTCAGGCCCACGACACCCTGAGCGCCCAGCTGGCCGACGGCTGCCCGGTGCGTTTTGCCACGAGCGAGCGCAATATGTGGCACAGCATTAACGGCGGCTACTACTACATTGACAGCGAGGGCCGACCGCGCAGCGCCTACCGGTACCTGCCGCCCATCACAGCCGCCACGCGCGACACCACCTGCCAGAGCACCGTGGGCAACCTCGACAACCCCGAAGGCTACGACGGCGGCCACCTCGTGGGCAGTCAGCTGGGCGGCTGGGGACGGCGGGCGAACATGGCCCCGCAGAACAGCAACTTCAACCGGGGCAACTACGTGCAGATTGAAAACCAGGCCGCCAAGTGCACCCGGCTGGCGCGCGGCGCCCTGACGTACCTCGCCCGGGTGACCTACCCCAACACCACCACGAACACGCCGTCCACCTGGACCCTGGAAATGACCATTGGCGGCGAGACCTTCAGCCGGACCTTCGAGAACGTGGCGTATGGCGGCGCCAGCGGAACGACGTACCGCCAGCAGGCCGTGAGCTGGCTGATCAGCAAGGGCTGCAGCTAAGCCAGCGGCAGCGGCAGGTCGCGCAGCGCGTCCAGGAACGAGGCCATGCCCTGAAAGCGGGACTCGTCGCCCTGCACGCTCAGGTCCCCGGCCTGCACCGCCCGCGCGGCCCAGGCAAAGAAAGTGTCCAGGTCGGGGGCCACCACCCGGCGCAGGGCTTCGTCCGGGCCATAGGTGATGACCTGCCCGGCCTTCCCTGCCCCGCCGGGGTCCAGGTCCACCGCCAGACCGTTGCCGCCGCCGTCGGTGGCGAAGGGCAGCCAGCCCCGGCTGAAATTCACTGCGCGGATGGCGCCTTCTGGCTCGCTGGTCAGGGCCGGGTCGTCCTGGGCGAGGTCCATCCAGGTGGCGTGCTCCTGCACGGCGCGCCCCAGAGGCAGCCACGTCAGGCCAAACAGCACACCGGGCAGGATGCCGTTCTGGCCGTCGTGGGTGCTGTAGGACGACTGAACAGCCGGGGGCAGAGGCAGCCCCAGGGCCGCCTGCGCGCCCTCCAGATCCTGGGCGCGGGCAGGCGGGCGCAGCGGCGCGGCCAGGGCCGGCACAGCGGCGCGCAGGGCATCGGCAAAGGCAGTGGCGCTCATGGCTGCAGGGTACACGGCGCGCGGCGCGGGGCCCTGCCGGGTTTCTTTAGGCGCGGCGGGCCGGGCTGGCGGCAGCGGCCTGGGGCTGGGGCTTCCGGCACCCGGTCCATCCCGTACACTGACAGGGTTGCCCTGCCGTGATTCGGCAGGAGAAGGAGTCGTGAAATCATGGGATTAGCTATCGGTATTGTTGGCCTGCCCAACGTCGGAAAAAGCACGCTGTTTAACGCCATCACCCGCGCCGGGGCACTGGCGGCGAACTACCCCTTTGCCACCATTGAGCCCAACGTGGGCCGCGTGACCGTCCCCGACGAGCGCCTCGCGGCGCTCAGCAAGGTGTTCACCAAGGGCGAGCGCGTGCCGCCGATTATTCCCACCTTCGTGGAATTCGTGGATATTGCCGGGCTGGTGAAGGGTGCCAGCAAGGGCGAAGGGCTGGGCAACCAGTTCCTGGCCAACATCCGCGAGGCCGACGCCATTGCCCACGTGGTGCGCTGCTTTGAAGACGGCAACGTGGTGCATGTGGCCGGGCGCGTGGATCCGATCGACGACATCGAGACGATCAACACCGAGCTGATTCTGGCGGACCTCGCGGGCCTGGAAAAGCGCCTGCAGAACCTGCAGAAAAAAGCCAAGAGCAACGACAAGGATGCCAAGGAGCAGGCGGTCCTGGCCGAGCAGATCATCGCCGTGCTCTCAGAAGGCAAGCCCGCCCGCGCCGCCCAGTACGACGCGCCCATTCCCAAGGAATTCGGTCTGATCACCACCAAGCCTGTGATCTACGTGGCGAACGTGGGCGAGGACAACCTGACTGAAGACAACGAGCACGTGCAGAAGGTGCGCGATTACGCCGCCGCCGAGGGCGCCCAGGTGGTCAAGATCAGCGCCCAGATTGAGGGCGAACTGGCCGAGATGCCTGAAGACGAGGCCCGCGCCTTTCTGGAAGAACTGGGCGTGCAGGAAAGTGGCCTGGACCAGCTGGTGAAGGTGGGCTACGAGACGCTGGGCCTGATCACCTTTATCACCAGCGGCGAAAAAGAGGTGCGCGCCTGGACCATCCGTAAAGGTGAGAAGGCCCCTGAAGCCGCCGGTGAGATTCACAGCGACCTGGAGCGCGGCTTTATCCGCGCCGAAGTGATTGAGTGGGACAAGATGGTGGAAGCGGGCGGCTGGGCCCCCGCCAAGGCCAAGGGCTGGGTGCGCACCGAAGGCAAGGACTACGTGATGAAGGACGGCGACATCATGAATGTCCTGCACAACATGTGAAGCGGGGAGTGGTAAGTAGGGAGTAGACAGTGGAAAAAAGAAGGGGGCGTTGCCACAAAGGACACGCCCCTTCTTCTGTTTCCACTGCCCACTCCCTACTGCCCACTTACTTCCCCACACAGAAATTCCGGAATACCGCGTCCACCACGTCTTCCTGCACGTCCTGACCCGTCAGTTCGGCCAGGGCTCGCAGGGCTTCTTCCAGTTCGTAGCCGGCCAGATCGTCGGGGAGGGTCTGGGCGGCCTGAATGTGGGCCAGGGCGCGGCGGGCGGCGTCGGCCTGCCGCTCGGTGGTCAGCCACGCTTCGCCCCGGGCAGCGTCGCCCAGCAGGGCCGCGCGCACGGCCTCGCGCAGTTCTGGCAGGCCCTGGCCGGTCACAGCACTGACCTCTAGGGCCCCAGGGTCAGTCCAGGCGGGGGGCAGGTCGGCCTTGGTGCGCACGCGCAGCACGCGGCCCGCCCCCGCCAGGTCGGCGCCCAGGGCCTCGCGCGGGCGGCTGCCGTCTTCCAGGGCCAGCACCAGATCGGCAGCCCCCGCCAGGGTCAGGGCCTGCTGCACCCCGGCCGCCTCGATCTGGTCGCCGGTTTCGCGGATGCCGGCCGTGTCTACCAGGGTCACGGGCACCCCGGCCAGTTCCAGGCCGGCTTCCAGGTAGTCGCGGGTGGTGCCGGGCAGCGGCGTCACAATGGAGCGTTCGTAGCCCACCAGGGCGTTCAGCAGGCTGCTTTTGCCCGCGTTCGGGCGGCCAATCAGGGCCAGCCGGGCGCCACGCGTGGCCACCTGTCCGGCGTGGGCGGTGCGCACCAGGTCCTGCAACTCGCGTTCGGCCTGGGCCAGCGGCTGGGCGCGGTCCTCTTCGGGCACACCTTCTTCGGGGTAGTCCAGCAGGGCCTGCAGCGCGGCCAGGGTGCGGGTGACCTGCCGGGCCACCCCCCCCACGCGTTCTCGCAGGGCGCCGCCGAGGCCCAGGCTGGCCTGCCGCCGGGCGGCGTCGGTCTGGGCTTCCACCAGATTCAGCACCGCTTCGGCCTGGGTGAGGTCCAGGCGGCCATGCAGGTAGGCGCGCAGGGTGAATTCGCCGGGGCGCGCCGGGCGGGCGCCCAGCGCCAGCGCGCGGGACAGCACCCCGGCCAGCACGGCGGGGCTGCCGTGGGTCTGGAATTCGGCCACGTCCTCGCCGGTAAAGGAGCGCGGCCCCCGGAAGACCAGACACAGCCCTTCGTCCAGCACCTCGCCCGCGTGGTCTACAAACTGCCCGAACAGAAAGCGGCCCCCGGGCGTGCGCGAGGGCACGCGCCGCCCCCGAAACAGCCCGTCGGCCACTGCCAGGGCCTGCGGGCCACTGACGCGCACGATGCCCACCCCGGCGCTGCCCGGCGCGGTGGCAATGGCGGCAATGGTGTCGGACAGGCCGGTGCGCGAACTCACGCCCGGCAGGCTAGCACCTGGGCCAACCGGGAATGAGGTGTGGAAAAGGGCGTGTGGGGCCCGCTTGAGGGTCGGCCCCTCCTTCCCCTTCAAAGTTCACGCTCATGCGCCGGCCATAGCATGGCCGGGTATGCGCCTTCACGTGCTTTCTGCGGCCCTGACCCTGGGGACCGCCTTGCTGCTCACTTCTGCCACCGCCCAGACGGCAGCCCCGGCCAAAACGGCAACCCCCGCCGCGCCGGCCAAGGGGGTCAGCTCGGCGGCCACCACCAAGGCGGTCAGCGCCCTGTCCATTGAGGTGAGCCGGGCAGTGGGCGGCCGGATTCTGTCCTGCCCCGACGCCCTGAAGCTCAGCCCGCGCGCCGTGTGCCTGTACGCCACCCAGGCCCAGGCCTCGCTGCGCCCGCTGGTGCGCGGCAAGCTGGCCGCCCGCGCCCAGGGTGACTGGAGAACCACCGGCAAGACCAACGTGCTGCTGGTGAGCGAAACAGCGGGCGGGCCCGTGGCCGCCTTCGTGATGCTCAGCCCCATCAGCGACAAGGAAACGCTGGTGGTCGTGGACGCCACTCAGGCCAGCGCCGCCCCGGCCGCCAAAGCCAGCGTGCCCGCTGGAGTCACCAGGGGGCAGCCCTACGTGCTGGGCAGCGATCTGGCCGGGGTGGTCAATGTGGCGGCCCTGGGGGGCGGCAAGTACCGACTGAGCGCCGACGACAACACCCTGACCGTGACGGTGGGGCAGCGCAGTGCCCAGACCTCGGGCGGCGCCGTGGAACTGCCCCTGGCCCCCGCCAGCGACGGCAAGAACCTGATTTTCCCGGTCTCGGCCCTGCGCGCGCTGGGCTGCACGGTGACCCCGGCGGGCGGCAGCCTGACCGTGGCCTGCGGCAGTGACAGCGTGGGCCTGAAACCCATCGTGTTCTAAGACGGCACCCAGCGCCCACCCTGCCCATCCCCGGGCAGGGTGGCCTTCATTGGGGCCGGGGGCGGCGCGGGCTTCATGCAGGCTTTAGCGTGCCTTGGGCAATTCCTGGCGGTGCGGCGCGTGGCCCTGGCCCCACGCGGCATGATGGACAGCACGACTGCACTCCCGCTCTTTTCACAGGAGGAACCCCATGAGCATCCTTGACCGTCTGTCCCGACTGCTGCGCGCCAACGTCAACGACCTGATCAGCCGCGCCGAAGACCCCGGCAAGATCATTGATCAGGCCCTGCGCGACATGCGCGCCGCCTACGCCGAAGCCCGCAGCGAGGTGGCCGAGGCCATGAGCCAGAACGCCAAGCTGGAGCGCGAAGCCAGCACCAACCGCCGCCTGAGCAGCGAGTACGAGAAAAAGGCCGAAGAAGCCCTGCGCGGCGGCAGCGAGGACCTGGCCCGCGAGGCCCTGCGCCGCGCCCAGAACGCCAAGGATCTGGCGGCCGGCTTCGAAGAACAGCTGAGCACGCAGAGCCAGACCGTTGAGCAGCTCAAGACCCAGCTGCGCGCCCTGGAAGCCAAGATTGACGAGATGGAAGGCAAGAAGACCCTGCTGGCCGCCCGGCAGAAGACCGCGCAGGCCGGGGCCACCCTGGACCGCGTCTCTGGCTTCGACAAGGCGGGCGGGGCCATGGACGCCTTCGAAGAAATGGAGGCCAAGGTGGCGGGCATGGAAGACCGCAACCGCGCCGTGACCCAGCTGCGCCAGGAGGGCGACTTCGACGCCCAGCTCAAGGACCTAGGGCGCAACCGTGAACTCGACGACGCCT
This sequence comes from Deinococcus aquaedulcis, assembly GCF_019693445.1. Classification (NCBI taxonomy): domain Bacteria; kingdom Thermotogati; phylum Deinococcota; class Deinococci; order Deinococcales; family Deinococcaceae; genus Deinococcus; species Deinococcus aquaedulcis. The sequence goes on from NZ_JAHRBL010000003.1 coordinate 226,431, forward strand.
TTGCCGCCCTGAAGGCCAAGGTGCAGGGCGAGGGCGGCCAGAACAGTGGCGGCACGAACAGCGGCGGCCAGACCGGCGGCTGAGCACAGGCCACCAGCGGGGCGTGGAGGAGCTGAGGCCCTCCGCGCCTCTTTTTCTGGCTGGTGGGGCGGCTTCCTACACGGGGGACTCCTCCCCCCAGTGCCCCCTGCGCCTTCTGGGGGACGCCTGTCAGCCAAAGTTCATGTTTGCTGACAGAATGAGGGCGATGAGGCGTTCTACCCTAGGCAGCATGGCTGCCCCCCTGCGCACGCTGCTGGGCACCCTGGCCCTGGGTCTGTCGGCGTGCGCGCCGCAGGCCACAACCACGGTGCAGGCGAACACCCCGGTCTCGGCGGTGTCGTTCTATCCCCACGAGCCGGGCTTGGCCTGGACCTATCTGCTGGAGGGCGAGGCGGCCGATCAGCCGGCCTACCTGCTGCGCGCGCTGGGGCCGACCGTGTTTTTCGACCAGCCCACCCTGGCCTTTCAGATGACCGGGCGCGGCGCCGACCAGACGTGGTACCGCACGGTGAGCAGCAGCGGGGTCTTCCTGCACGGCCTGCGCAAGCCCGGCGTGACCATTCGCCTGCAGCCCCCGTGGCGCGAGGCCCCGGCCGAAGTCGAATGGCGCGTGGGCCTGAGCTGGCAGGGCCAGTCGCAGGTGACGGTCAATGCCGACGATGGCAAGGAGCAAGCGCGCGGCACCCTGACCTACACCTACGTGGTGCAGGACCGCCGCACGGTGCAGACCCCGGGCGGCAAATTCGAGGTCTGGGTGGTCACCCGGCAGCTCACCGACACGCTGGGCGGCCTTTTTCCGGCCACCCAGCAGCTGTGGTTTACCCCGTTCGTGGGCGACGTGCGCACGCCCGAAGGCCTGCTGCTGACGGGGCGCAACTTCACGGCGCGCACAGGAGGCCGCTAAGTGCCTCGCCCCTCCCATTCCAACGCTTCAGAAGAGCGCCGAAACGTTTCCATTCCTGGGGCGAGGCCCTTTCTTCGCTTCTCGCTCTGCTCGGTTGATCTCAAGATCAACAGCGAGGTACTTCAATGGACAGCCCTGCAAGCCTGACCCCGCTGCTGGACCGGATTGCCACCCCCAGCGACCTCAAGGCCCTGAGCCGCGAGCAGTTGCCGCCCCTGGCCCAGGAACTGCGCGAGGAGATCGTGCGCGTGTGCTCGGTGGGGGGGCTGCATCTGGCGTCCTCGCTGGGGGCCACGGACCTGATCGTGGCGCTGCACTACGTGCTGAATTCGCCGCGTGACCGCCTGCTGTTTGACGTGGGCCACCAAGCCTACGCCCATAAGATGCTCACCGGGCGCCGCACCCAGATGCCCAGCCTCAAAAAAGAAGGGGGCCTAAGCGGCTTTACCAAGGTCAGCGAATCCGAGCACGACGCGATCACCGTGGGCCACGCCAGCACCAGTCTCGCCAACGCCCTGGGCATGGCGGTGGCGCGCGACGCCCTGGGCCAGGACTACCGCGTGGCCGCCGTGATCGGCGACGGCGCCCTGACCGGCGGGATGGCGCTGGCGGCGCTGAACACCATTGGCGACACCGGGCGCAAGATGCTGATCGTGCTGAACGACAACGAGATGAGCATCTCGGAGAACGTGGGGGCGCTGAACAAGTTCATGCGTGGGCTGCAGGTGCAGAAGTGGTTTCAGGAAGGCGAGGGGGCTGGTAAAAAGGCGGTGCAGGCGGTCAGCAAGCCCCTGGCCGACCTGATGAGCCGCGCCAAGAGCAGCACCCGCCACTTCTTCGACCCGGCCAGCGTGAACCCCTTCGCCGCGATGGGCGTGCGCTACGTGGGCCCAGTGGACGGCCACAATGTGGAGGAACTGGTGTGGCTCCTCGAGCGCCTCGTGGATCTGGACGGGCCCACGATCCTGCATGTGGTGACGAAAAAGGGCAAGGGCCTGAGTTACGCCGAGGCCGATCCCATCTACTGGCACGGCCCCGGCAAGTTTGACCCGGCCACTGGTGAATTCAGCGCCAGCAAGGCCTATTCCTGGAGCAACGCGTTTGGTGACGCCGTGACCGAACTGGCGCGGCTGGACCCCTGCACCTTTGTCATTACCCCCGCCATGCGCGAAGGCAGCGGGCTGGTGGAGTACAGCAAGGCGCACCCCAACCGCTACCTGGACGTGGGCATTGCCGAGGAAGTGGCGGTGACGGCGGCGGCCGGCATGGCGCTGCAGGGGCTGAAGCCGGTCGTGGCGATCTATTCCACCTTCCTGCAGCGCGCCTACGATCAGGTGCTGCACGACGTGGCCATTGAGCACCTGAACGTGACCTTTGCCATTGACCGCGCCGGCATCGTGGGGGCCGACGGCGCCACCCATAACGGCGTCTTTGACCTGAGTTACCTGCGTTCTATTCCGGGCGTTCGCATTGGCCTGCCGAAAGACGCCGCCGAACTGCGCGGCATGCTGAAGTACGCCCAGAACGCGGCTGGCCCCTTCGCCATCCGCTACCCGCGCGGCAACACCACCCCGGTGCCCGAAGGCACCTGGCCAGATCTGGAATGGGGCACCTGGGAGGTCGTGCAGCCGGGGCAAGAGGTGGTGGTGCTGGCCGGCGGCAAGGCACTGGAGTACGCGACCAAGGCGGCAGCCGGCCTCTCGGGCGTGGGGGTGGTCAACGCCCGCTTTGTCAAACCGCTGGACGAGACCATGCTGCGCGAGCTGGCCCATACCGCCCGCGCGCTGGTCACGGTGGAAGACAACACGGTGGTGGGCGGCTTTGGTAGCGCGGTGCTGGAATTCCTGAACGCCGAGGGCCTACACACGCCCGTGCGCGTGCTGGGCATCCCCGACGAGTTCCAGGAACATGCCACCGTGGACAGCGTGCACGCCCGCGCCGGCATTGACGCCCAGGCGATCCGCACCGTGCTGGCCGAGCTGGGCGTGGACGTTCCGATAGGGGTGTAAAGAGGGTGGCAGGGAGCAGGCTGCGGGAGGCAGGAATAGCCTGTCCCCCGCGCCTTTTTGGCTTGCTCTCCAGTCCTTTTGACCGCGCCCTGCTACCCGCGCACTGTACCCTCGCCTTCTACCACCCACTTTGTCGTCGTCAATTCCCGCAGGCCCATGGGGCCCCGGGCGTGGAGCTTCTGGGTGCTGATCGCCACCTCGGCACCCAGGCCCAGCTGACCGCCGTCGTTGAAGCGGGGGCTGGCGTTCACCATCACGGCGGCACTGTCCACGTCCTGCACGAAGCGCGCCGCCTGCCCGGGGTCGCGGGTCAGGATCACGTCGGTGTGGTTGCCATGTGCGGCGATAAAGTCCAGGGCCTCGTCCAGCCCGGCCACGGTCTTGATGCTGAGCGTCAGGCCCAGGAACTCGGTGCCGTAATCGGCCTCGGTGGCGGCCTGGGCGGGCAGGCCGGCCGCGTGTAGGGCCGCCAGGGCCTCCGGATCGGCGCGCAGGGCCACGGCCTCGGCTACCAGCGGACGCAGGAGGTCAGGCAGCGCGGCCAGCGCGGCGCGGTCCAGCAGCAGGGTGTCCAGGGCGTTGCAGGCGCTGGGTTTCTGCACCTTGGCGTTGTGCAGGATGGCGGCGGCGGCAGCGCGGTCTTCCGGTGTGCGGGTGAACGAAGCGTCCAGATACAGGTGCACCACGCCGATGCCCCCCACGATCACCGGCACCGTGGCGTTGTCCACGCAGAAGCGGTGCAGCCCGGCGCCGCCCCGGGGAATGATCGCATCCACCAGATCATCCAGTTTCAGCAGCTCCAGCATGCGCTCGCGGGCGGGGTCGCGGATCACCTGCACGGCCGCTGCGGGCAGGTCCTGCGCGCGCAGGGCCGCGTGAATCACCTCTTCCAGCGTGGCGTTGCTGCGCACCGTTTCCTTGCCACCGCGTAGAATCACGGCGTTGCCGCTCATCAGGGCCAGGGCGGCCACGTCCACCGTGACGTTGGGGCGGCTTTCGTAAATCACGCCCAGCACGCCCAGCGGCACCCGCCGCGTGCTCACCCGGATGCCGCTGGGCTGGGCCTGCACCGGGCCCGTCTCCCCCACCGGGTCTGGCAGGCGCGACACCGCCTCCACATCGGCCGCGATGCCTTCCAGAGCATCCGGGCTCAGACGCAGGCGGGCCACCATCGGCTCGGGCAGACCGGCGGCCACGGCGGCTTCCACATCCTGGGCATTGGCGGCCAGGATCACCCCGGCCTGGGCGCGCAGGCCCTGGGCGATGGCCGCCAGGGCCGCCACCTTGCGCGCGGTAGGCAGCGAACGCAGCACCCGGGCCGCCGCCCGGGCCTGCACGCCCATGAGGCGAATCTCGGCTTCTCCGGCCACAGTCATGTGCAAAGGGTAACAGGGCGCAGGGCAAACGCCGCCAGCCTGCCTACGGTGCGCAGCCCCTTACTGTGGGGTCATGGCCCACTCCAACATGCTGTGCTGTCTTGTTGCGACAGACACACTTCACCTCACGGTAATGCGGCTTCTGGATGGGCTGCGGGCTCGTCAGATCCCCGTTCGCCTGACGGGTGACGTATCTCACCCGGACCATCTGCTGGACTTTGTGCACGACGAACCGCCCTACAGCGCGCTGGAGCACTTTGACCTGAAGGTTGGCCCGCCCGAGGAAGCCTTTACCCTGAAGATCAAGGGCTGGCATGAACAGCTGTTCGTGGGGCACGCGGCGGCGTGCATCTTGATTGACCTGCCCAGCGCCCGCATGCCCCATGATTTTCTCCGTTACCGCACGGGCCTGTTGCTGATCCTGCGCCTGCTCGACCCGGAGCTGGCCTTTTCCAGCCAGGATTTCTATGGCCACTTCTCTGTGGCCCGCCTGGGAAGCCCCGATCTGCTTTTTATCCGCCGGTCCTGGCTGGTCCCCGAGTCTATTGACTGGTCAGCCTTTTACGACCATGCCGATTGCGGGGCGCATTTCTGGGTCTGCAGCCCCAGGCGCCTGGGGAACGGAACCCTGGCCGAGCAGGAGGACTGGCTTGGCGAGCTGGATGCGGTGGACCATACCCTCAGCGACGTTCTGTCCAGGCTTGAATACCGGCATGACCACGCGCTGGTCCCCCTGATGGCGCAACTCAGAGGAACTGGGGAACGCCTGGGGTGGTGACTGAACTCAGCCCTGGTCGCGCTTGGGGGCCGCGTGCAGCAGGGCCTGGGCCAGCGCGGCGGGGTCGTGCCGGGCCTGACCGGGTTGCAGGAGGGGCAGCACCACCGCGCGCCCACGCAACTCGCGGCTGGCGCCCGCGAGGTTCAGCAGGTGCGCGCCGCCTTCGGCGTAACGGGCCACCACGTCGCGCGGGGGCACGGCGCTGTTCACCAGCACGCAGTCGGGCATCCGGCCCAGGTGGCTGGTGATGGCCTGCACGTGGTCCTCCAGGCTCAGGCCGTCGGTTTCCCCGGGCTCGGTCATCAGACTGGCCACGTAGATCAGAGGCGCGGGCGAGGCGCGCAGCTCGCGGGCAATTTCGGGCACCAGCAGCGCCGGGATGATGCTGGTGTACAGGCTGCCGGGCCCCAGCACGATTTGCTCGGCCTCGCGGATGGCGTGCAGCACTTCGGGCAGGGCGGGCAGCGCCGGGGGGTCCAGCTGCACATGCTGAATCTGCGCTTCGCCCATCTCGGCGGCAAAGCGGCTCTCGCCGCGCAGGGTGCGGCCGTCATTCAGGCGGGCCACCAGCGTGGCGGGCTGGGTGGTGGCCGGGTACACCCGCCCGCGAATGCGCAGCACCTCATGAATGTCCAACATGGCTTCGCTCAGGCCGCCCTCTTCCTCGCTGAGGGTGGCCAGCAGCAGGTTGCCGAAGGTGTGGCCCTGAATACCGTCCCCGCGTTCAAAGCGGTGCAGCAGCAGCCGCGCCATGACGGGGCTGTCGGAGAGCGCCGCGTAGCAGTCGGTGAGGTCCCCGGGCGCGATCATGTCCAGCGAGGCCCGCAAGCGCCCCGAGGAGCCGCCGTCGTCCGAAACGGCCACGATGGCGGTGGTGTTACCGGTGTGCACCCGCAGGCCCGAGAGCAGGTTGCTCAGGCCCGTGCCGCCCCCCACCGCCACGATGCGCGGGCCCCGGGCGAGGTGACGGCGCTGGTACATCAGGTCCACGGCCTGTTCGGGGGCGGTGCCGGTGCCGCGCAGCACCGAGCGGCTGAGCATCATGATGCTCCACAGCGCGCCCAGCAGCGACAGCACCATCAGGGCCATGCCGCCGGTGTACAGGGGCATCACTTCGGGGCTGACCAGATGGTTGACCCACAGAATCCAGCGGGTGGCCACGAAATGCAGCGGCCCGGTCCAGGTGAAGTGCAGCACCCCCACGGCCCCCACCAGGGTGCAGACCACGAACAGCAGCAGCCAACGCTTGACCCCCAGGCCCGGCGACATCCACATGCGGGCGCGGCGGGTGACCTGCTGGCCGCGCCCCACCATGTCGTCCCGCACCGCTTCGGGCAGTACGGACGACGGGGACGGACGCGGAATGGGGGGGTCGCTCACGCGTCTTCGCCTGCCTGCATGTCGCGGTGGTCCATGATGTCCACGTTCAGGTCCTTCAGGTCCTGGGCCAGCCGCGCGGCCACTGCCACGCTGCGGTGCTGCCCGCCCGTGCAGCCCACCGCCACGGTGTAGCCGTGCCGCCCGGCCGAGCGCGCGCGCTCGGCGGCCACCCGCACGAAATCGCGCAGTTCGGCGTAAAAGGCCTCGGCCTCTGAGTCCCCAAAGGCGTAGCGGGCCACAGCCGGGTCCAGGCCAGTGCGGGGGCGTAGCACGGGGTCGTAGTAGGGATTGGGCAGCGAACGCACGTCCAGCACCAGATCGGCGTCTCTGGGCGGAGCATGCTTGAAGCCAAAGGACATCAGGCGCAGATGGAAGTCGTTTTCCAGCCGGAAGAGGCGCAGCACCTTGGCCGACAGGTCGCGGGCGCTGAGGTGCGTGGTATCAATGACGGTGTCGGCAATGGCGCGCAGGGGCGCGAGCAATTCGCGTTCGCGCGCAAAGTCCAGCATCAGGTTGTCGCCCAGCGGGTGCTCACGGCGGGTGAAGTTGTAGCGCTTGAGCAGCACGTCGGTATTCGCTTCCAGAAACAGCACGCGCAGGTCCTCGCGGCGGCGCGAGAGGCGCACGTAACTGGCTTCCAGCGCCCCCAGGAAGTCGCGGGTGCGGGCGTCGGTGCTGATCGCCACACAGGGCAGGCCCCGCGCCGACACGAGGTCGTGCATGGCGCCCCACAGTTCAGGCGGCAGGTTATCGGTGATGAAAAACCCGGCGTCCTCCAGCGTGCGCAGCGCGGTGCTCTTGCCACTGCCAGACAGACCGGAGACGACGACAAAAGGCATGGGGGCAGTGTAACGTGAGCGCCCAGCCCGAGCCTGATGAGGCGGTCAGGTGTTGGTCAGAGCCTGGGCACCGCCGGGCCGGGGCGGCATGTGGCTCTGCCTGCCTGGGCGGCCTTTACAGCCACCGCTCAATGACCTCGCGCGGCACAGTCGTCCAGGTGATGTGGCTCACATGGGTCTGGCCAGCGTAGGACCGCGTCTCGGTGCGCAGCAGCGCGTTCCAACCCCGGCTCAGCTTGAGGTTCACCCGAATGTTGTCCTGCGAGGCCGAGCTCCGGCCGGACTGTTCATAGCCACGGACGCAGCGTTGTTCCCCCTGTACCGTGGTGTCTTCTGACACGTACACCAGATTGACCCGGACCTGGCTGCCCGGCTGCTCATAGGCCTGCAGGTCGTAGCGCAGCCCCCGTTCCTTTGGAATCGGCGAGGTGAGGGACTGCATGGCCTGCTGCACCTCGGCGAAGCGGTAGAAGAAAGCCAGCTCGGGCAAGTGCACCTTGACCCCCGCCGTGGCCTCCAGGCCGTCCACCGGGCACAGGCCACCGGCCAGCGCATTGTTGCCGTTCATGGACAGGGTGTACTGCAGGGTTTCGGCCGGGCCAGTCTGGAGGGGCGCCGCGCCAGTGATGCGGCCATCGGGCTGCAGGTGCGCGGCCAGCACGACATTCTGGCCCCGGCCGCTGTAGAGGGGCACCACGTTGGTGGCCTTCCAGCCCTGCACGGTCCCGCCGGGCACATACGACTCGCCCAGCGTAAAGGCCGTGTACGCCGGCAAGGGCTGTGGGGGGCTGTCCACATAAAACGGGCGCAGTTCGGCCTCTGTCAGTGGGCGCAGCGGGGCCTGCACAGACGGATCAACGCAGCCACTCAGGAGGGGCAGGAGCAGCAAAGCAGGCACGAGACGTCGCACCCAGACAGCTTAAGCAATTGGCTCGCACCCAAGAGCCGCATTTGCAGCGCGGGGCCTTCTGACGACCCTGGCCCCGACTACCCACACAGGTCATCTGGCCTCCAACAGCGTCGCCCGCCAAGGACCCTGGGGAGTCCGTCCTGCCGACTCCACACAACGACGCCGCGCTTCCCAGAAGGATGGGAGGCGCAGCGTGGAGCTTCACGAAGAAGCGGTCATGGCCTGAAACGACTCAGGTGGCGTTTTGCCTGCAGAGCGTCCTCAGCGCACCTTCGTCCCGCTGGGCAGGTCCAGCTTCAGGCCCACGAGGTCCAGGTTGCCCTGATCGTCCTCTGCGGCCAGGATCATGCCCTGGGACTCGATGCCGCGCAGCTTGGCGGGCTTCAGGTTGGCGACCAGAATCACCTTGCGGCCCACCAGGGCTTCGGGCTCGAACCACTGGCGAATGCCGCTAACCACGGTGCGTTCTTGCTCGCCCAGGCGCACCGTCAGCTTCAGCAGCTTGTCGGCCTTGGGCACGGCCTCGGCGGCCAGCACCTCGGCCACGCGCAGGTCAATGCGGGCAAAGTCGTCAATGGAAATCAGGGGTTCAGTGGGCACGGCGGGGCTGGCGGCCGTGGCGGGGGCGGGCGTCACAGGGGTTTCAGTCTGGGTCATGGGTTTCTCTTTCGGGGGTTGGGGAGATTTAGGGGCAGCGGCGTCTGGAGCCGCTTTGGGTTCGGGTTTGGGGAACAGAATGGCGCCGCCGACAACCTGGGTACCCGCCGGGGTCAGCCCCCAGGCGCCGGCCAGGGTATAGGACTGGCCGCCCAGGCCCAGCTGCGCGCGCAGTTCGCGGGCCTTGACGGGCAGCGCCGCTTCCAGGGCCACGCTGGCCACCCGCAGGCCCTCGGCGGCGGTGTACAGCACCGTGTCCAGGCGGCGGGCGGTGTCCTCACTCTTGGCCAGATTCCAGGGCGCGCTCTCGGCAATGTAACGGTTGAGGTCGCGCACGAAGTTCATGGCGGCTTCCAGCGCCATGTTGATCTTCAGCTCGTCCACCAGGGCCAGAATCTGCCCGGGCAGGGCCAGCGCCGTCGCCTCAATTTCGCGCTCGCGCTCGGTGATCTCGGCGGCGGCGGGAATCACGCCACCCCGGTACTTCTGGATCATCGAAATGGTGCGCGAGAGCAGGTTGCCCAGGTCGTTGGCAAGGTCGCTGTTCAGTCGTGAGACCAGAATGCCTTCGCCATAGGGACTGTCGGCACTCAGGGTCGCCTCGCGCAGCAGGGTGTAGCGGATGGCGTCCACTGGGTACTGGGTCACCAGCGCTTCCGGGTCAATGGCGTTGCCCAGCGACTTGCCCATCTTGCGCCCGTCCTCGGCCAGGATGTGGCTGTGCACCACGAGGCGGCGGTAGGGGGGCAGCCCGGCGGCCTGCAGCATGGTGGGCCAGAACACCGCGTGCGGCTTGAGGATGTCCTTGCCGATCACGTGCCAGGCCGTGCCGATGACCTCGGGGGCCGCGCCCTTGCTGACGGGCGCCGAGACGTAATTGAGCAGCGCGTCGAACCACACGTAGGTGACGTGGTCGGGGTCCCAGGGCAGCTCGATGCCCCAGGGCACGCGGCTCTTGGGCCGGGAGATGCTGAGGGGGCCAATGGGCTCCTTGAGCATTTCCAGCACCTCGTTGCGGTAGCCGGCGGGCTGGATAAAGTCGGGGTTCTGCCTGATGTGGTCGAGCAGCCACGCCTGGTACTTCTCCATGCGGAAGAAGTAGTTCGCTTCGCGGCGCAGCTCGGGCGGGTCCTTGTCACCGGGGTAGCGGCGCACGCCGTCGGACCCCTCCACCAGCTCTTTTTCGGTGACATAACGCTCGGCGCCCACCGAGTACAGGCCCTCGTATTCGTCGAAATAGATGTCGCCGGCGTCGTACACGCGCTGCAGAATGTCCTGCACAAAGCGCTTGTGGCGCCCCTCGGTGGTGCGCACGAAATCGTCGTAGCTGATTTCCAGCCGGTCCCACAGGCCCTTGAAAGCGCGCGTGGCGAGGTCGTCCACGAACACCTGTGGGGTCTGGCCGGCCTTGGCGGCGGCCTTGGCGATCTTTTCGCCGTGCTCGTCGGTACCGGTCAGGAAAAACACCTCGCGCCCGGCGAGGCGCTGGTAACGGGCGATGGCGTCGGTGAGGATCTTCTCGTACACGTGGCCGATGTGCGGCGCGCCGTTGGCGTAATCAATGGCCGTCGTGATGAAAAAAGCGCGGTCAGGGTGGCTCATGGGATTCCTTCCTTCCTGGCCTCTGGGGGCCGGGCAACCTCCACAGCATAAAGGGCAACGGAAAGCGGGGCGCCCTGCCTGCTCAGAACGGCACCCAACACCGTTGGGGCGAACGAAGTGAGTGTCCGGCAAAGACGGGGGCAGAAGTGGAATTGAGGAGCCGCTGTCTGGCTCCAGGGTGGAACTGGCAGCCGCTGTCAGAACGCCCCGCGCGACTCCTGTGTGGCTCTCAGGGTCGCTGGGGCATTCGCATCATGGCGGTGCGGAACATGGAGGCAGTGTACCCCGGCGCCGGGGTCTGGGCCTGCGCCACCTGCCTTAGAGCTTCAGGCCAAACGTGATGGCGCCCGGCGAGCGGAGGAGCTCCTCAAAGCCCAGGTGCCGGTAAAAGCCCTGGGCCCGCGTGTTGCGTTCGCCCACGCCCAGGTGCACCCCCGGCGAACCCGCCGCGCGCAGGGCGTTCAGAAGGGTGGTCATCAGAGCCCGGCCCCGGCCGCCTCCCTGCACCCGGGGCAGCAGGTCAATGTGCAGGTGAGACGGGTAGGCGCCCAGCAGGGACTCTGGGGTGCGGCGGGGGTGGTGGATCAGGCCGATCAGGCGCTCATCGGGGGTGCGGGCCTCCGGGGGCGACTGGGGCAGCGGGTACACCTCTTGCAGGGCCGGCCACCACTCGCGCGCCAGGGTGGCTTCAAAGGCGGCGGTGTCGGGCGCGCCCAGCACGTAACCGGCCACCCCGGCGGCGTCTTCCAGCACAAAGGCGAAGTCCGGGGCAAAGCTCAGGTAGGGCCCGGCGTAGATGTGGCCCAGCAGCTGCGGATCGGCGTACAGTCCGGACGCGTCCTCGCCGCTGTCGCCGGTTTCCAGGCAGATGCGGTACAGCGCGGCGCGGTCGGCTTCGCGGGCAGGGCGCAGGGTCACCATGCCCCCCACTCAAGCACAACAGAGCCCGCCAGCGGTGTCGCCACGCCGGTAACTTTCCCAGACAAACCAATTGACTTTTTAAAGTTAAGATGTGGGCATGACGGCCCTCTCCCCTGCCCCCGCCGCGCCCACCCGCGCGGCCCCGGACCGCCTCACACAGGCCACGCTGCTGCTGTTGGCCGCCCTGACGGTAATGTCCGGCGCCACCATTGCCCCGGCACTGCCCGCCATGCAGGCGCACTTTGCCGACACCCCGAACGCGGCGCTGCTGACCAAGCTGGCCCTGACCATCCTGGGCGTGGTGATTGCGGTGACCGCCCCCATCAGCGGCGTGCTGGCGGACCGCTTTGGCCGCCGCCCAGTGCTGCTGGGTGCGCTGACCCTGTACGTGCTGGGCGGCGCCAGCGGCCTGGTGGCCCAGAGCCTGGGACAGGTGCTGGCCGGGCGCGTGGTGCTGGGGCTGGCGGTGGCCGGCACCATGACGGCGGCGGGCGCCCTGGTCAACGACCTGTTCAGCGGCCCCGGGCGTGGGCGTTTCCTGAGCCAGCAGGCAGCTTTTACCAGCTTTGGCGGTGCGGTGCTGCTGCCCCTGGGCGGGGTGCTGGCGGCCGTGAGCTGGCGCGCGCCGTTCGCGCTGTATCTGGCGGCGGCCCTGCTGCTGCCGCTGGTGCTGCGCCTGCCGCGTGGGGTGCCGGGGCAGGACGCGGTAGGCAGCGCCCCGCAGGCCGCCCCGCGCTGGGGCGCCATTGCGGTGGTCTATGCCCTGGCGCTGGGCTACATGATCGTGTTTTACCTGATGCCTGCGCAGGGCCCCTTTCTGCTGCGCGCGCTGGGCGCCGAACCCGGCGTGATGGGCCTCATGCTGGGCAGTTCCACCCTGATGGCCGCTGTGACGGCGCTGGTCTTTTCACGCTTTGCCGGGCGCTTTGACACGCGGCGCCTCGCCGGGCTGGGCATGGCGATTGTGGCGCTGGGCTGGCTGCTGGTGTTCCGCGCGCCGGGGCTGGCGGTGGTGGAGGCCGGACTGCTGGTGGCGGGCCTGGGCGGGGGGCTGGTGTTTCCCAATCTGTATGCGTGGCTGGCCGACCTGACCCCGCCTGCATGGCGCGGCCGGGTCACGGCCGGCATGAGCAGCGCGGTGTTTCTGGGCCAGTTTCTTAGCCCGCTGGTGCTGGCGTCTTCCGCAGGCCACGAAGCCCAGGGCTTCGCAGCGGGGGCGGCCCTGGCGGCGGTGATGGGCGGGGCGCTGCTGGCCCTCAGCCTGCGGCCAGTGCCGCGCGCCCAGGGCTAGGGCGGGCTAGCCCACCACCCGCCACCTTTTCTGTCCCGGGCAGAATGTAGACTGGGCGCGATGATTGCTTATCTGTCCGGCGTGGTCCGGGACATCCGGGAAAACAGCGCTGTGGTGGTTGCCGGCGGCGTGGGCTACGAGGTGCAGTGCCCGGTGAGCACCCTGGGCAAGCTGGTGGTCGGCGAGGTGGCCGAGCTGAACACCCGCTTCGTGGTGCGTGAAGACGCCCAGCTGCTCTTTGGCTTTCAGGACACCGACAGCCTGCGCCTGTTTGACCTGCTGACCGGCGTGAGTGGCGTGGGCCCCAAGCTGGCCCTCGCCCTGCTCTCGGCCATGCCGGTGAGCGCCCTGGCCGCCGGGCTGCTGGGCGGCGACGTGAAACTGCTGAGCAGTGTCAGCGGCGTGGGCAAGAAAACCGCCGAGCGGCTGGTGCTGGAACTGCAGAACAAGGTGCCCGACCACTTGGCCACCCCGGCGGCAGCGGGCGGCGGCAAGGCCGCGCGCGTGGTGGGCACCGCCGGGCGCGACGCCATTGACGCCCTGCTGGCCCTGGGCTTCCGCGAGGCGCAGGTGCGCGCTGTGGTCGCCGAACTGCTGGCTGCAGAGCCGGACCTGAACGCCGATACCCTGATTCGCAAAGGGCTGGGGCGCCTGCGCTAAACGGACAGGGCCCGCACATCCTCCACACTGCCGTATCCCCCCACAAACAGGGCCACGCGCAGGTCGTGAATAAACCGCGCCAGCCAGTCCTCCACCGCTTCGGCGCTGTCCAGGGCCGGGGCCAGCAGCGGCCGGGCCACCGCCACCACCTGCGCGCCCAGGGCCAGGGCCCGGGCGGCATCCAGGCCCGTGCGAATGCCACCCGAGGCAATCAGGGGCACCCCGGGCGCGGCCTGCCGGGCGTCTCGCAGCGCCTGGGCGGTGGGAATGCCCAATTCACACAGGTCGGTGCTTTGCACTGCACCGTGGTGAACCAGCTGCTCCACCCGCGCCCAGCTTGTCCCCCCTGCCCCCGCCACATCCAGCGCGGCAAAGCCCAGCGGCGCGGCGGCAGCCACACTGCGGGCGTCCAGGCCGTGCCCCACCTCCTTGAGCACCACCGGAAAGTCGAGGTGGGGCAGCACCGCCGACAGCCGCCCGGTCAGGCCCGCCCAGCGCGTGTCGCCGCCCGGCTGCAGGGCTTCTTGCAGAGGGTTGACGTGAATGGCCAGGGCGTCGGCGCCCACCTCGCGCACGGCGCGGCGCGCGTGCTCGGGACCGTAGCCCAGCAGGAACTGGGCGCCGCCCAGGTTGCCCACCAGCAGGATGTCCGGGGCCACCTCGCGCACCAGAAAAGAGGCGCGGGCCTCAGGGCGCTCCAGCATCACCCGCTGCGAGCCCAGCATCAGGCCCACGCCCAGCCGCTGCGCCGCCAGGGCCAGATGCCGGTTGATGCGCCCGGCGGCCTGGGCGCCGCCCGTCATGGCGCCGATCAGCACCGGGGCGCGCAGTGGCCGCCCCAGAAACGAGGTGCCCAGCGCCACCTCGTCCAGGTTGCGTTCCGGCAGGGCGCGGTAGGGCCAGGGCACATGTTCCAGGCCGGTGGTCTGGCGCTGGTACTGGCTTTCTGGGCGCAGGCAGGCTTCGATGTGGCGCAGCTTGCGCACCTGAATGGCGCTGTCTGCAGGGGCACTGCTTGGCGGGGCGCTGTCGGCCTGCTCGGGCGGGGTCACGCCCCCAGCGTAGCGGGCATGGGCCCTGGAGCGGCTGTAAGCCCCGCGACAAAGCCCGCGTGCCCGCCGGGCCCCCGTTGACAGATCGGGCATTCAGAGCTACTCTTTCTGAGCGCCTGAAACGGGCGCCGCAAGAAAGACCAGAGTATCGCAGGGTAGAGCAGTCTGGTAGCTCGTCGGGCTCATAACCCGGAGGTCGCAGGTTCAAATCCTGTCCCTGCAACCACTTCGCCCCCACTTCGGTGGGGGTTTTGCGTTGTGGGTGCTGGTCTGGTGGTGTCGGGCCGCGCTCGGAACCCTGGGGCCGCCCGGCGCGTAAGCATCTGTCGTATGAGTCTTGCGTTTCTGATCTTTCTGGTGGCCTGGATTATCGGCATGGTGGGTACCTTTGTGCCGGTGGTGCCCGCCACCGCCATCATCTTTCTGGGTTCGGTGGCGGCCACGCTGGTGGACGGCTTTCAGCCCTGGCCGGACCTGCCCTTCCTGCTCACCTTTCTGGTGATCACCATCCTGATCGGACTGGTGGACAACGTGGCCTCGGCCTGGGGCGCGCGCAAGTACGGCGGCAGCAAGCAGGCGGTGTGGGGCGCCCTGATTGGCGGCGTGGTGGGGATTTTGCCCATCATTCCGTTTGGCCTGATCGTGGGCCCGCTGGTGGGCGCCCTGATCGCTGAACTGGTCGTGGTGAAAAAGGCCCCTGCCGACGCCATGCGCGCGGCCTGGGGCACCCTGGTGGGCCTGCTGACCGGGCTGGCCGCCAAGCTGGTGCTGCACCTCTTGATCGGTCTGTACGAACTGTGGCGCCTGTGGGACCCGGCCAAGAGCGTGTTCGGCTGAGCCAGCTCCCCCTCTCCTGAAGCCCCCAACGAAGGGGGCTTTTGCTGTGGCCTGCGCGCCGCTGCTGCGCTAACGGCTGAACAGCAGCGGGGCCAGGGCAATGAAGCCCACCGCCAGCGCGGGCAGCAGGGGCAGCAGGGTCCCGGCGGCGGCCCGTGCGGGGCGGCCCGTCAGCACGGCAAAGGCGGGAAAGGCCAGCGCGCACTGGGCGGCGGTGCCCAGCATCGTCACGGCCAGCAGCAGCGCGGCGGGCGCGGTCTGGGCCAGGCCCGCCAGCGCCAGCTGCTGCACCTTGCGGCTGTTCTCGCCGGCCTGGGCCAGCGCGGCCAGGTCGGGGCGCCACGCGGCCTCTGGGGTCAGCAGGGCCAGCACCGTGACCAGCAGGTACAGCGGGGGCAGCAGCGCAAAACTGGCGCCGTAGACCTCGGCGGCGCGCCCAGCCCGGCCGGCGCCCAGGCGGCCCAGGCCCCACATCAGGCCGTAGGTGAATAGGGTCAGGAAGGCGCCCCCCAGCACATTGGTGGCGTGCGCGGCCAGGGGCGAGGCGCCCCCCGCCACCTCGGCGGCCAGCCGCACAGCGGGCGACACCAGGGCGGCGTAGGCCACACCGGACAGCGCGGCCGAGAGCCCCGCCATCCCCAGGTAGCGCAGGGGCGCAGGCTCGGTGGGGGCCAGCTGCCGGGCAAAGACGCGCGGCCCCATCAGGAAGGTGGTGGGCAGCGGGGCGGCCGGAGCGGGCGGCGGGGCAGAAGCAGGGGCGCGGGCCATAGGCCCCGCCATGCTACTGGCCCGCGCGGGGCCAGAGGACCCAGGCCAGCGCCAGCAGCCCCAGATAGGCGGCCATGATCAGCGCCGCGCCCCAGCCGCTGCGGCCCAGCCGGGTCGGGGCAGCCTCGGCCTGCCGCCGGGCATCGGCCATGACGGCTGGCGGAATCAGACGCAGGGCCAGCCACAGCCCGGCCGGAACCAGCAGCAGGTCGTCCAGCTGCCCCAGCACCGGAATGAAGTCGGGGATCAGGTCAATGGGGCTCAGGGCGTAGGCCAGGACCAGCAGCGCCCACGCGCGGGCGTACCAGGGCGTGCGCGGATCGCGCGCCGCGAGGCTGAGGGCCAGCAGTTCGGCCTTCAGGCGCCGGGCCAGGGTGCGCAGCCGCGTGGTCAAGGAGGGTCTGGACACAGGCTGGCAAGCCTAGCGCAGCGCCCCGCGCAGGTCGCTGGCCCACTGGGTGAACACCGGCAAGGTGGCCAGGGCCGCCAGTAACCCAAACAGCGCCACCGCCACCAGCGCCGCGCTGAGCCAGGGGCCCGGGGCGCTGCGTTCCTGCGGATCGGGGCGGGGGGTCAGCCACAGGTGCAGTACGACCAGGACCACGCTGCCAAACAGCAGCGAGCCCAGCGCCACCGGCACCTTCAGGGCCGGGTTCTGCAGCAGGTCGGTGGCCTGGGCCGTGTCGCTGGGCAGCCGGCCCGCCACAAAGGCGCCCAGCCCCACGGCCAGCGTGTTGTTCAGCGCGTGGATGATCACGCTGTTCCACAGGCTGCCGGTGTGCTGCGCCACGCGCGCCAGCACGTAGGCCAGCGGCAGAATGCCGGCCACACTGGCGGGCGCCCCGTGCGCCAGTGCGAAGACGGCCGTGCTGGTCAGGGCGGCCACCGTGAACCCCGCCGCGCGCTCGTGCCCGCGCATCAGCAGGCCCCGGAAGGCCACTTCTTCGGCAAAGGGAATCAGCAGGCCCGCCGCCAGCAGCAGCGCCCACAGGTCCGCGCCCCGGCTAAGAAACTGCGGCACGCTGTCGGCCGCACTGGGAAACAGGGCCACTACCGCCACCACGAAGGCGCGCGAGGCCAGAAAAGCCAGCACGAACGCGGCCAGCGCCGTGCCCCAGGCCGGGGGGGTGCGCCAGCGGGTGTCGCGCCGCAGCGTCTCTATCACCTCACTGAAGATGGTCAGGCCCACCAGCACCACCAGCGCAAACGCGCCCAGCAGCGCCGTGCCCAGCGGCACCCCGGCAGCCATCAGCAGCGCCGAGACCACGTTCTGCACCAGCAGCAGCGTCAGGGCGGCGCGGTTGCCGTCCACCGCCCGGATGCCCGGGGGCACGGGAGAAAGCGGGGCGGCCTGCGGCGGGGTGGGCGGGGGGCTGGGGTGCGGCGCCGTCATGCCCCAGAGCCTACCGCTTGCCCGGCCCCGCCGCCGCGCACCCACGGCAGGGGCTGTGGCGCGCTCTGGCCGCGCTGGCCTTACAGCGCCACGCCGTCTAGCTGGGCAATCCCGTGCTTCAGGGCGTACAGGGCCGCCTGGGTGCGGCTGTCCAGGCCCAGTTTGCCCAGCAGGCGCGACACATGGGTCTTGACGGTGGCCTCGCTGACCCCCTGATCGGCGGCAATGTCCTTGTTGCTGTAGCCGTGGGCCAGCAGCTGCAGCACAATCGTTTCCTTGGGGGTCAGGGTTTCGCGCATCTCGCCGCCCCGGAAATCGCGCACCAGGCGCTTGGCGGCTTCGGGGTGCAGCCGCACCTCGCCCCGGGCGGCGGCGTGAATGGCGTCGGCCAGGGTATCGCTGGAGGCGTCTTTAAGCATGTAGCTGATGGCCCCGGCCTCAATAGCGCCGTTCACCTTGTGCTCTTCCAGGGTGCTGGTCAGGGCAATCACCTCGGTGTCGGGCTGCTGGCGCTTGAGGGTGCGGGTGGCCTGAATGCCGTCCATCACGGGCATCATCAGGTCCATGATCACCACGTCGGGCCGCAGCTGGGCGGCCAGCAGGAGGGCTTCCTCGCCGTTGGCGGCCTCGCCCACCACGTCAATCAGGGGGTCCAGGCCCAGAAACAGGCGCAGGCCCTGGCGAACGACGGCGTGGTCGTCCACCAGCAGCACGCGCACGGCGGCAGGGGCAGCATCGGGGGTGGTCATGGGGTGTCCTCCAGGGGAGACAGGGTGAATTCCGAGCGGGGCGCGTCCACGAACACGTCCAGCGCGGGGGTGGGGCTGGGCGGCCGGGTGCGGGGCCAGTTCAGGGTGTCGCGGTCGGTAAAACGCACCCGCGTGCTCAGGGCGGGCGGCAGGCGCAGCGTCACGCGCCCGCCCTGGGTGCGGATGTCCAGGCTGCCGCGCGTGAGGGGGGTGGCGCTGACCGTCACGTCGCCCGTGGCGGTGGTCACCGTGGCGCGGCCCAGGATGACCGGCAGGGTCAGGCGCAGGTCGCCGCTGTCGCTGCCCACGCCCAGGGTCTGGGTGCGCATGCCCGCTAGGTTCAGCCGCAGCTCGCCGTCGGCGGTGTTCACGCGCAGGGCGTCGGGCGCGCTGCCTTTGGGGGCCGTGAGCACCACGTTGCCGCTGCGGGTGACCACGCTGACGGGGCCAGCGGGCCGCGCCGGCAGCACCAGGGCCACGTCGCCGCTGTCGCTGCGCAGGGTCAGCGCACGCACCCGCAGCGGGGTGAGCTGCAGGCGCTGATCGCCGCTGGTGGTCACGCTGCCCAGCGTGAGGGGCAATCCCCGCGCCAGCGCCAGGGTGAGGGTGTGCTGCACAGGTTCGGGGCCGCCCAGCACCACCCCGCGCGTGTTTGGCGGCTGCACGTTCAGGGTGACCTGCGCGGTAATGGCGCGGCCCTGGCGGCTGACCTCGGCCTGCACCGGGTTGCGGGCGCGGTGGCGGGCCGAACCCTGCACGGCCATGGGGCTGCCGGGCGGCAGCGGCGAGACCGCCACATTCACCCGGTCCCCGCTGAAATTCAGCGCGGCGCTGCTGGCGAGGTCCAGGGGCAGTGGGCCGTCCAGCGGCACCTGCAGGGGCGTGTTCTGCACGCTCATGCCGGGAGTCAGCGTGCGCGCAGCGCCGTGCCACGCCAGCGCCAGCCCGGCGCCCACCAGCCCCAGCCCCAGCGCCATGCGCCCCAGCACCGGCAGCAGCGGCCTCGACGGCGGCCACGTGGTCACGCGCGCCCCCGGGGCAGGGTCAGGGTCACGGCGCTGCCCTGCCCCGGCGCCGAATCCACGACCAGGGTGCCGCCCGCCCCCGACGCCCGCTCGCGCATGGAGCGCTGACCCAGCGTGCCCCGGCCCTGCGCCCCAGGATCAAAGCCCCGGCCATCGTCGCGCACGTGCAGGGTCACCACGTCTTCCGCCTGACTGAGGCTCAGCCACACCTGCGCGGCGCGGGCGTGCTTGACCACGTTGTGCAGGGCCTCCTGGGCCACGCGGTAGGCGGCGGCCTGGGCATCGGGGTCCAGGTCGGGCTCGGCGCGTAGATCGGCGTGCACGGTCAGGCCGTGGCGGGCTTCCAGGGCGTGGGCATGCTGGGTCAGGGCGGCCACCAGCCCGCCTTCTTCCAGGGCGTCGGGGCGCAGGCTAAAGAGCAGCGCCTTCATTTCCGACACGCCTCCTTCGGCCAGCCGGATGGTGTAGTCCAGGCTCTGGCGGGTGCGGGCGGGGTCGCGCTCCAGAGTGGCGCGGGCAGTCTTGGCGCCCAGCGTGATGCCGTACAGGGCCTGGGCCACGCTGTCGTGCAGTTCGCGCGCCAAGCGGGCGCGTTCCAGTTCCCCGGCCCGCGCCCCGGCACGCTCGATCAGCTGCGCGGCGTGCAGGGCGGTGCCCGCGTGGTCGGCAATGGAAAGCAGAAAGGCCAGTTCATCGGCCCCCGGGCGCGCGCCGCCCACATACCACGCGCGCAGGGTCCCGCCCTCCAGCGTGCCGGCCGACGCGGGCAGGGTGACCGGGAGGGTGGCCAGCACCTCGCCGCCGCTCAGAGCGCGCACGCTGGCCTCGCCGGGGGCGGGCTGCACTTCGCCGGGGGCCGGCAGCGGGCCCGGCACGCCGCTCACCGCCCGCAGGGTGCCGTCCGGGGCACACAGGGCCACGGCGGCGGCGGTGCTGGCCTGCCGGGCCTGTTCGGTCAGGTCGGCCAGGGTCACACCCAGGTCGTCACCCAGGGCCACCCGGCCCGCGGCGCGGCGCAGGGCGATCACCTCGCGCCGCGCCGCGCCGTCGCCATCCGGGGCCAGCAGGGCAATGCCCAGGCGGGTCCACACCCGACCCATCACGCTCAGTACCCCGGCGCTGACCAGCAGGGCGCCAGCGCCCGCCAGCATCAGCCCCGCCACCGACAGGGGCCCGGGGCGCAGGGTCCACTCGCCCCACACCACGGGCACGGCGCTGTTCAGGGCCCACAGCGGCGCGCCCAGTCCCAGCACCTCCAGGGCCAGCAGCGTGCCCAGCACCACCCAGCACAGCAGGCTCAGGGGCAACTGCACCACATGAAACAGCAGGGTGCGGTAGGTGACCGGATCGGCCAGGGTGCGGCCCAGCCACGCCAGCAGCCCGGCTGGGGACGCGGCGGCGGGGCGGGCCACCCGCACCCCCAGCAGGCCCAGCAGCACGCGCTGGACCTCGCCCAGCGCCACCACCAGCCACAGGGCCAGCAGCAAAAAGGCCGCGCCCACCAGAATGGGCAGGGTGAGCAGCCCGCCCACCACCGCCGCCGTCAGCAGGCCTGCCACCGTGCCGCCCACCGGCAGGGCCAGCAGCACGTACAGCGCGGCGCGGTAGGTGGCCGGGTCCAGCAGGTCGCCCAGCGGGCCGCCCCGGGTGGGGGTGCGTTCCCGCAGGGTGCCGGTGCCCATGACCTTCATCATGCCGCGCAGCCTACTGCGCCCGGCCAGCGCGCGGCGTCCCCCGAAAGAGGCAGCGAGGCGTGAATGGTGCCGAGGCGCGGCCCGGCGGTCCTGCATATTGCTTGCAGACAGGCTCGTCTGGGCCGTATGCACCGCAAAACCCAGAGCCGCCCTGGGGCACAGCCTTTGACGGCTTTAGAGCGAAGGAAGTGGGTCTCCAGCGGAGACAGCCGCGCGGGCGGGGGTGACGCTCGCGAAACGGGCCGCCGCGCTCAGAGCGAAACCCAGCGCGATCCCAGGTCTCTCCCCAGGGTCGCGCTGGGGCGAACCAAGTGAAGCCCCGGAGAAGACGGTGACGTGGGCGGACGTGAGGTGCGGCGCTCAGGGGCCGCCGAGCAGCCAACGGGGACTGAACTCCGCCGCGCCGCTCAGGCGCACCCGGTCCTCGGGGTGGGGTTCGCCGTCGCAGGGGGGTGTGGCCTGGGCCGGGCGCTGCAGCGGCCACACGCGGGCCAGGGCCCGCCCCGCGATATCGCCCACTGGCACGGGTCCAAACAGGCGGCTGTCCAGGCTCCCCCCGGGCGAGCGATTGTCGCCCAGCAGGTAGTAGTGCCCCGGCGGCACCGTGACTTCCGGCTGGGGTGCCGCCGCCGGCCACGGGGCCACGCCATTGGCCTGAGGCCCGAGGGTATCCAGGCAATACGCGGCCCAGAAGGTGCGGGCTACCTCGGGCAGCACCCGGCCGTTCACCCTTACCACGCCGCCCCGCAGGCTGACCCGGTCCCCCGGCAGGCCAATCACCCGCTTGACCAGAAAGGGCCGGTAGCGCCAGGGCAGCGGCATGCCCCGGTACATCTGGCTCCAGGCGGCTTCGGCGCCGCGTGGGGGCTTGAACACCACGATATCGCCCCGGGCGTAGCCCCCCACTCCCAGCCGGTGCACCCAGCCGCCGGCCTTTTCCACCGCCAGCCATTCGCCGTGGCGCAGGGCGGGCAGCATGCTGGCGCCGTCCACCTGCACCGCCGAGGCCCCAAACTGGGTGACCACCAGCGCAAACAGCACCGGCTGCCCCCACTCGCGCAGGGTGGCCCAGAGCCGCGCCGCCCACAGGCGCGTCATGGCTGCCCCGAGACGTGCAGCGGCGCCGCGAGGCTACCCTGCACGGCATACGCCGCGCCGCCCAGGGCCGCGCCCACCAGCACCGCTGCCCGCAGGGGCCGCCCCAGGTACACCCCGGCCAGCCGCAGCGCCGCCGGCCACACCGGCCCCGCCTGTTGCAGCGCGTGGGCCCAGGCCTGCGCTTCGGGCAGCCCGCGCACCTGGGCGTCGTGGGCCAGGCCATGCAGGTGGGCGTGCACCTCGGCCACCACGCGGGGCCGCACCTGGGGCGGCAGCAGCAAGGTCAGGCGGCGCAGGTACCGCCGCGCGGCCGGCGGGCAGGGAGCGGCACTCACCACAGGCTCCGCAGGGCGCGGTCAAAGGCGGCGTAGCTCTCGCGGCGGCGCTGCAGCTCGGCGCGCCCCGCTGCCGTCAGCGCGTAGGTGCGCACGGGGGGGCCGCCCCGGGCCAGGGTGGTTTCTGCCGTCTGCAAAAAACCAGCCCGTTCCAGGCGGTGCAGGGCGGGGTACAGGCTGCCCACGTTCAGGGTGATGCGGCCCTGGGTCAGGGCCTCCACCCGCTTAGCGAGGTCCAGGCCGTAGCCACTTTCCCGCTCCAGCACGCTCAGCAGAATCAGGTCCAGATTCCCCTTGAAGAGGTTGAGATCCATAGGTATCAGTGTCTGATATCGGCATCTGATAAGCAAGCGCAAATGGGTGGGGGCACCCGGTCGCCCCAGATGCCCCCACTTGCCCGCCCCGCGCCTCAGCCCGGAATGCGCAGCTTCTGCCCCGGCTGAATCAGGTCCGGGTTGCTGATGTTGTTGTAGTGGGCAATTTTCTTGTATTGCATCGCGTCACCGTAATATTTCTGGGCAATCTCCGAGAGGGAGTCGCCCGCCTTGACGGTGTAGACGGTGTCGCCTGTGTCCTGGTCCTTTTCCTTGGCCAGCTGCTTGGCACCGGCCGCGACGCGCAGGCCGCTGATGTCCACGCCCGCCACGCCGTCCACCGCGCGCGCCAGCTTTTCTGCAAGGCGCTGCTCGTGGTCGTTGTCCACCACGCCGCGCAGGATGATGCTCTTGCCACTCTGCAGCACGTCAATAGGGTCATCGGCCAGTTCGCCGTTGCTCCGCAGCGCCTGATGCACGGCCTTGGCGATGCGGCTGTTGTCTTCCATGTCTGCGTCGTCATCCTGGCCGCCGCTCTGGGGCATGGGCTCCAGCGGCGCGGCCGGCGTGCCCGCGCGGGCGTTCATGTTGCCGGTGGTGGGGGCCAGGTCCGGCTGCAGTTCGGGCAGCGGGGCCTCGGCGGTCTGGGCCTGGGGGGCCGGGGCCGCAGCGGGGGCCGACTGGGGCTGGGGCGCGCTGGCCTGCTCGAAGGTCACGCCGCTCACGTCCACGGTTTTCACGCCGTTGATGCCGCCCGCCACCACCCGGATCAGGCCCAGGTAGCGGTCATGGGGCACCATCCCGCTCACCTTGACCTCGCCGCCGCGTTCCTGCACCTGCAGACCCAGACCTTGCAGGCGAGGCTGCTCGTTCAGCGCGTCTTTCACGCGCTCCGCCGTGCTCTTTCCAAAAGGCCACATGGGGGCCAGCGTACACCGCTGCTTCTGTGGCCCTCCCCTTTTCTTCAGCTTGGGTCAAGACCGCCCCTGGCTGTGGGCTCAGGGCAGAACCCAGAGCTACCCTGGGTTTTACCCTCAACGGCTCTGGGGCGAACGGCGTGACAGCGGTTGAAGTGGAATTGGGGGGCCGCTTTTTGGCCCCAGGGTGGAACTGGCCGCCGCTATCAGGGCAGCGGCGGCAACGACGGCGACTCGACCCAGGTGCGCAGCACGCCCTCGGCACGGGGGCCCAGTTCGGTGCGGGCCAGGGCCAGCAGGTCGGCGGTGCGGGTGGGCCGGGCGGCGCGGGTGCGGGCGTAGGTCTGCAGGAAGGCGCGGAACAGGCCGTCACCCACGGCGCCCCGTAGGGCATGCAGGGCCAGGGCGCCGCGCACATAGGCGCTGCGGTCAAACAGCTCGGCAGGCGTGCGGGCCACCAGCGGGCGAGTGGGCCAGTTTTCCACACTGTCGCGCCAGCGCTGCAGCACGGCGCGGCCCTCCTCTTCTCCCTGGGCCTGTGCCCAGAGCAGTTCGGCGTAGGTGGCAAAACCCTCGTTCAGCCACGTATCGCTCCAGTCGCCCAGGGGCACACTGTTGCCAAACCACTGGTGCGCGGCCTCATGCACGATCACGCGCACGTGGCTGGAGGTCACCGGCATGGTGGACAGCGTGGCCGTTTCCAGCGCCGGCAGGGGCGGCGTGACCACCGCCGAGCCGTAGGTGGCAAATGGGTAGGGGCCGAACCACTCGCCCAGAAGGCGCAGAATCTCGCCGGTGCGCTCGTAGGGCGCGCGGATGTTCGGCGGAGTACCGGGCGGGAAATAGTCGCGCAGCGCCACCGTCTTGCCCCCCACCTGCACCGCCGGGCGGTCCACACGCTCCAGCGGCCCGATGTGAACGGCCAGGGCGTAGGTGGGAATTGGCTCGCGCTGCTCGAAGGTATAGGTGCGGCCCTGGGGCGTGTCCTGCACAGCAGTCTGCCGACCACTGGCGGCGGCGGTAACCCCCCGGGGCACGGTCACGCGCAGGGTGAAGCCAGCGGGATCGCCGGGGTGGTCGTTGACGGGCAGAAAGGCGCGGGTGCCGTCCGGCTCGCTGAAGGTGAAATTCACGCCGGGCTGCGTGCCCTGCCCCGGCAATGCCTGCCAGCCCAGGTCCACCGGCAGGTCGGGGTCAGGCACGCGGCCAGCGGGACCAGCGAGGCGCACCGTCACGCGGGCGGGGGTGCCAGGGGCCAGGGCGCGGCGAATCAGGAGTTTTTCGGCCGCGCGCTCATAGGGCACCGCCGCCCCGTTCCAGGTCACGCCCTGCACCGCCGGGCCCAGGTAATCCAGGCTCAGCAGCGGCAGGGGGCGGGTGGCCTGCACGGTCAGGGTCACCTGGGCCTGCAGGGTGCGGGTGCCGGGCTGCGGCACCCGCAGCGCCACGTCGTAGTGTGTGACGTCCAGCCCGGCCTGACCCAGTTGCGGATAGATGCGGTCGCCCCAGGCGGTGGGGACGGCCGGGGCCAGTGCCCCCTGGCCCAGCGCGCCGCCCAGCAGCGCCAGCGCCAGGCCCCACACGAGCGGCGCCATGTTAGATGGGGTAATAGGCGCGGGGCTGGCCCTGCACGAAGTCGCGGGTAGGCACCCAGATCAGCGGATTGCGCTCCTCGACCTCGGGCGGCGGGCCGTAGCGCACCAGCCCCTCCACCTGATCAAACGGCACCCATTTCACGCCCACCACTTCGGGGTCGGTGGGGTCCAGGGTGCCGTGAAAAGTGGCGGTAAAGCGGCCGAAAATTGCGTAGCACTCGTTGCGGGTGCCGGTCAGCAGCTCGCCTTCGAGCAGGCTGATAAACATCAGGTCGGTGACGGTCAGGCCGGTTTCCACCAGCACCTGCCGCACCGCCGCGTCGCCCAGGGTTTCGCCGGGCAGCGCCTTGCCCCCGGGCAGGCCGTAGAAGATGCTGCCGTCGTCCATGCGTTCCTCGACCAGCAGCAGTTTGCCCTCGTGAACGAGGTAGACGTGGGCGGCCCGCTTGACCGGCAGGGTACGGGACAGGTGACTCATGAGGGAGGCAGTCTAGCGCAGCCTCAGTCGCTCGCTGTTGATCTTGAGATCAACCGAGCGGAAGAGGTGCGTCGCAGTGCGAGAAGCGAAAAAAGCGCCTTGCCCCGAGAATAGAAACGTTTCTGCGATTCATGGGAGGGACGAGGCCCTTAGCTGGGCCCCAGCAGCGCGAGCAGGTCGTCTGGCAGCCGGGCGGGGCGGTAGGTGTGATCGGTGGCGATGTGGCGGGTTTCGCCGGTCGCCAGCAGCTCGCCCGCCCGGCGGACCTCGTAGCTGAAGGTCAGCGTGCGCGACCGCACCGCGCTGAGGGTCGCGTGAATCTGCAGTTCGTCGTCGTAGCGGGCGGCGCGGCGGTATTCCACGTTCAGACCCGAGAGCATCAGGTAATAGCCGCGCGCTTCCACCTCGCGGTACGGCAGGCCCAGGGCGTGCATGGCGTCGGTACGGGCCACCTCGAACCACACCGGATAGGTGGCGTGGTGCGCCACCCCCATGGCGTCGGTTTCGGCGTAGCGCACCCGCAGCACCGAAACAAAGGTGCGGCTCACCAACGGTCCCCGGCGGCATGGAACTCCAGCGTGGGCGTGCGGCGCATGCGTACGTGCTCGGCCACCTGCCGCTGCAGGTGCCCCCGGGCGCCGCGCAGGGCGTCAAGCAGCTCGTCCATGTCGCCGGACATGGCACTCACGTACACCCGCGCCAGCCCGTAATCGGGCGTGACCGTCACGCGCTCCACGGTCACGATCATGGGCACGCGGGGATCGCGCAGCCCGGCAATCGCGTCACTCAGCACCCGCGTCAGTTGTGCCTGCACCTGCTCCGGCTTCATGCCGCCCCCCAGACCAACCGACTGTTCAAGCCCTGCATCCCCGCATGGTACGGCATGGCGGATAGCCTGGGGGCGTGCGGACCATTGACCTGACCACATGGCCCCGGCGGGCCCACTACGAGTTTTTCCGACAGCACAGTCAGCCGCACTTCAGCGTGACGGCCCCAGTGGACGTGACCCGCTTCCGGGCGGGGGTGCAGGCGCGCGGGCGGCCCTACATGGCCAGCACCGCCTACGTGCTGGCCCGCGCCGCCAATGAACTGCCGCCCTTTCGCCAGCGCATTCGCGGCGAGACGGTGGTGGAACACGAGCGCGTGCATCCGTCGGTCATTGATACCGAGCCCGGCAGCGAGCTGTTTCATTTCTGCACCCTGCCCTACCAGCGGGGCGCCCCCGGGTTTCTGCAGGACGCGGCCCAGGCCCTGGCCGCCCGGCGCGCCCAGCCCACCCTAGACGAGGACCCTGCGCAGGACGATCTGCTGTACCTCTCCAGCCTGCCCTGGGTGGCCTTTACTGGCATCACCCACGCCATGCACCTCAGCCCGCCAGACTCTATTCCGCGCCTGACCACTGGCCGCTTTACCGAGGAGGGTGGGCGCACCCAGATGCCGCTGTCGGTGCAGGTGCACCACGCCCTGATGGACGGCCGCCATGTGGGCGCGTATTTCGAGGCGGTGCAGACCCTGCTGGACGACCCGGGGTTGTTGGATTGAGGGCGGAGGTTCAAGGCGCCGCACAGCCAGTCCTCAAGGGCGCTGAGGTGAACGAGGGGTGTAGCGGGCAGGAAAAGCCCCAAAAGGAGGCCCCGCTTTCTCACCGCAGCATCAAACCGGTCGTTGCTCTGAGGGCCACAGAGTTCTGGTTCTGTTCTCCTCTGCCCTATTTCGCGTACCGCCGCCCGGCGTAGTCGGTGAACACCCCGATGCCGTAGCTGACCCGGCGCACGCTGTCGAGCACCGCGCGGCCATTCCAGGCGATGCCGGTGCTGCTGCCGCCGTCCAGCAGCAGGGCGTCGCGCACGCCCAGGCGGGTCATGATCTTGCCCATTTCGGTGGTGGTCACGCGGGCGTGGGTGCTGACGAACACGAGGTCGCGGTTGCCGATCAGGCCCACGGCGCTGCGGGCGGCGCGGCCAAACAGGGCGGGGTCGCGGAAGACGCTGCTGTAGCGTGTGACCACCCGCCCCCCGCTGAGAATGCGCGGCCCGGTCGCCACCACCGTTTCCAGGCCGGCCCAGGTGGTGTCCAGCGGGCGGCCCAGGGCGGCGACCGCACTCACCCGGAACGCGGCGCGGTTGTCCGGCGTGATGGTCAGGGCCTGGGGAATACGGCCCCAGGTGAGCAGCCGCCCCTGGGTCACGATGTCGCCGGCCGGGGCATAGGACTGCGGATGAAAATACGAGCCGTTGACCACCATGCGTGCGCCGCTGCGCCGCGCCAGTTCGCTGACCCGCGCCCCCGAGCCGAAAGTCAGGCGGCCCGAGGGCAGCACCGGGGCCACCAGCACGTGGCGCCAGCGCAGGTCCACGCTGGCGATCTGCACCGGCACATTCAATGGCGCCAGGCGCTTGAAGGTCACGGGGGGGCGCTGCGGGCGGGGCGGAATGGGCACGGGTAGGCGCATAGGCACCAGCACCTTCTTGCCCGGCACGATGGCGCGGGCGGTGGTCATGCCGTTTAAGCGCCGCAGGGCGTCCACACTCAGGCGGTAGCGGGCGGCCAGGGTCTGCGGCGTATCGCGCACGCCCACCCAGACGTAGCGGTAGACGGTACGCACCTCGGTGGTGGGGCGCGGGGCGGGCGGGCGAACCGCCGTGCCCGGCGCGGGCACAACCAGCCGCTGCCCGGCCACGATGACGGTGCCCCGCAGGCGGTTGGCGGCCTGCAGCGCGGCCACACTGGTCCCCGTGCGCGCCGCGATGCGGCTGAGGGTATCGCCCGCCTTCACCGTGTAGGTGCGTGGCTGGGCGGCCACGGGGCGCGCTGGTCCCCCAGCCAGCCGCAGCACCTGCCCGGCACGGATGGTGTCGCCTTTTAGGCCGTTGTAGGCCCGCAGCTGCGCCACGCTGAGGCCGTGGCGCGTGGCAATGCGGAACAGGGTGTCGCCCTTCTGAACCTTGACGGTGGGCACAGTGGCCCCCAGGGCCGCACTGGCGGCCACCAACACAAGCAGGGAAAGCAGTCGCCGCATGGGGTCACACCTCATCACAGTTCTGCCAGCCGGACGTGAAGTGAACCTGACGCCGCCGTTTACCGAGGGAGGCGGGGCCACAGCGCCCGGGCCCCGGAGTACCCCTCCCCCAGCCTCAGGTGCCCGGGGTGCTGCCGGGGAACACGGCCACGCGCCCCACCATGTAGGCGCAGCCGTACAGGAAAAGCGTGACAAGTGGCAGGAATTTCAGACCGTCACGGTGCTCAATCATGCGGCCCTTGACCAGCACCTCAATCACGTACAGGCTCAGCAGGCAGAAACCCGCGTACATCCAGTGTTCCCAGTCGCGGCTGGGGTCGGCGGGATAGCCGTACTTGGTGGCGCCGCCCCCCACATCGGTGGCGCTGGGCACCTTGAGGCCGCTCAGGGTCAGCAGCACGCCGGTCACGCCCGGAATCAATGTCAGGGCCCAGGTGAGGCGCAGCCAGACCAGAAAGGAGGTGCTCACACGGGTTTTCACAGCCGGCGCGATGCTCCAGACAAACAGCACCAGCGTCGCCAGCGCGTAGGGGGTCGGGAAGAGCAGCGCCAGGGAACTGGGGAACTGGTACCCGTGAATGAGCTGCAGGAAGTCCATGCCCGCCAGCGTATCAGGGGCCTGTCCGCTACCCCTTCAGGAAGTCAATGACCGCGTGGGCGGGCAGGGCGGCCCCCGGGCGCAGCGCCGAGGCCTCGCCGGCCGCGCGCACCTGCAGGTGGTCGGGCACGCGCAGCAGCAGCACGTCGCGCCCGCTGAGGCTCACGGCCAGTTCCTCCAGGGCGGGCGCGCGCAGCACGCGGCCCAGGTCGGTCACGGGGGCGCTCAGGCCCAGGGCGTGTTCGCCGTAGGGGCCGCGCAGCCGCACCTGATGGCCGCCCACATGCAGCGCCAGCGGCAGGCCCAGCCCGGCCAGTTCGCCCAGCGGGGGGTGCGGCGCGCGCGCCCGGCGGGCCACCGCCACGCCCAGCAGGGTGCCGGGGCGAATCACGTCGCCCACCTTCACCAGCCGCGCGCCCTGGCTGACCTCCAGGTCCGGGGGAATGCGCAGAATGCGCAGGCCGTCGCGGTGCTGCTCGGCGCGCAGGCCGCTGAGGTGCGGCACGCTGGACAGCTGCCCCAGGTCAAAGGGCCCGCCCAGCGGCGTGGGCACCCCGGTCACGTCCCCCTGCGCCGAGACCAGCGACAGGGTGCGGTCCTCGCGGTAGGTCAGGCCCTCCACGGCGGGCGGGGGCGCGGGGCGCGGAGCGGGCGGGGCCACCGGCGCGCGCCGACCCCGGACAAACACCCCAGCGGCCAGCAGGCCACCTCCCAGCAAGGCCGTCAGCAGCACGGGCCATACCGGGCGCCCCTCCTGACGCGGCGCCTCGCGCGTGGGCGCGGGGGGTGGGGTCGCCGGCTCCGGCACCCGGCCCCCGGCAGCCCCCTGCACAGATGGCAGCGCCAGGGCAGGCAGCCCCGGGAAGGTGAGAGTGGGGGTCAGGGTCACGCCGGGCTGTGGGCGTAGGCCGGTCAGCCGCACCGCGAACTCGCGGGCGCCGCGCCGGGCCTCTACGACCCCGCGCACGCCGGATCCCAGGCCGCCCAGCACCGCCGCCGCCGGATTCAGGCCTGGGGCGGCGCGCAGGCGCAGCACCACGTCTTCCCCGGCCCGCAGCGCGCGGTCGGCGCCGGGGTTCAGCCACGTGAGCCCCGCGCCGGGCAGGGTCAGGCGCAGCAGCACCTGACGCGGGCGCGGCGCGATCCAGCCTGCGCCGCTGGGGGGCGGCGCGCACAGCAGCGCGGGGGTTCCGGGCGGCACCCGGCCAGGGAGTGCCAGCGCCCACTGCCCGCTGCTGGCCTGCAACTTCGCGCCCTGCAGGTCAGGGCCCACGCCCAGCGTCAGGGGCGTACCGGGGGCGAAGATGGGGGGCAGCTGGGCCGGGTCGGTGACCACCCGCAGCCCCCCTTCCAGACCCGCGCCCGTCAGGTCCGGTACCTGACCCACCGGCACGGTCAGGCCGCTGGCGTAGGTGCTGCGCTGCAGGGCGGCCTGGGCCTCGGGCGGAATGTCGGTGCCCAGGGCCACGTAGGTCAGGCGGTCCAGCGGACCCCGTTCCCGGAAGGCTGCCAGCGCCGCTTCGGGGGTCACGGTGCGGCCCGCCTCGCGCGTGTCGTTGTCGATGCCGTCGGTGAGCACGAACACCTGGGTCACATCGCCCTGGGCCGCCGACAGCGGGGCCAGGGCGCCCTGCAGGCTGCGGTAAAGGTAGGTGTTCTTGCCGTCGGCCTTCAGATTCGCCAGGGCCGCGTTCCAGGCCGCCGTGCCCGCCGGCTGGGTAAAGCTGCGCCGCGAGCGTAACCCGGAATCGAAGGTCAGCAGGTCCACCCGGTCCGGCCGCTGCTGGCGCACGTAAGCGCCGATGCTGGCCTTGACCCGCTCGAAGATGTCGGCCTGGCCGTCGCCCATGCCCCGCATGCTGCCGCTGGTGTCCAGCACGAACACGGCGCGCGTGCGGGTGGGCAGCGCCCCCCCTTCCGGCAGGGCGCAGGTGACCTCCTGCGCGGCGGCGCTGGTCAGCAGCAGGGCACAGAGGAGAGCGGTGCGGCGCATTCGAGGCGCATTGTAGCCAGATCGGGGGAAGAGGGCCGCGCCGTCTGCGCCCGGTGCAATGAAAGGGCGGACCCCGAGGCACTCACGGCCTGGTGACGCCGCCGGGTGCACGCGGGTGCCCAGAGGGCGCGGCCTTCTCTCTGCCTTCGCCCGCCGTGCTCTGGGAGGGCAGAGACCTTGTGACAAGGCTGGTGTGTTCAGATTCAGCTGGGGGCCGTTCTGGCGGCGCAAGTGCTGGGCAAGTGTGTTAGCACGTCCGGCCAGCTTGGGGACCAGGCGGCCCTGAAAGCCTTCATGTGGCGGACGGCAGGAGCCGATCTGGGTGAGTTGCGGGAGGTTTATGACGGGGCTTTCCCTAACCCAGCTTCACCTCCTTCTCCAGTCCACGCCCAGGGCCAAAACACGCCGGGTCAATTCTCCTGCCTTTCAGACCCTTTGTTCCCTGCCCAGACACACTCGCTGGCGAGGAGGGGCAAAGCCTGCCCGCGCCATGGCCTAGGCGGCGGCTCAGGTCCGTGCCGGGCGAGACAGCGGGCGAACGCGAGGCCCGCGCCTTCCCACGCCACCGGCCGTTTCTCTAATCGCGGCGGCCCACAGTATTTGCGGGGGAGCTCTGGATGGAAGTCGCCTGTCGCTTTTGAGGTGAGGAAGCAAAGCCATCCCACTTCCACATACTGACCCCAACGCACGTCCCTGCCGACATGACAGAAGCCGCGCTGTGACGCCCTTCTGCCCGGCCCGTGTCACGTCAAAGTATTACGTTATGAACGTAAAATATTTGACCCATTTCAACTCTGATAGTATACTGGACAGACCCGGAAGGCGCCTGCAGCGCGCCCCATCCCTCCTCTTCCCCATCCGGCGTTGGCCCCACCGGGAGCCGCGCCCCAGGAGTGACATGACCAAGATTGACGATCCCAGCACCGACACCACCGAACAGGGCAGCACCCGCGCCCGCGCCGAATACACCGCCGCCGACATCTCTGTGCTGGAGGGCATGGACGCCGTGCGCAAGCGCCCTGGCATGTACGTGCAGGGCGGCACGGGCGTGGACGGCTACCACCAGCTGCTGACCGAGATCATTGACAACGGCATCGACGAGGGTCTGGCCGGCTTTGCCACTGAGATCCACGTGATCATGCACGAGAATGGCGCCGCCACCGTCACCGACAACGGGCGCGGCATTCCCGTGGACATCATGGCCTCCAAGGGCCGCCCCGCCATCGAAGTGATCTTCTCGGAGCTGCACGCCGGGGGCAAGTTCGGCCAGGGCGCCTACAAGGTGTCGGGCGGTCTGCACGGCGTGGGTTCTACCGTGGTGAACGCGCTGTCCACCTTCCTGGACGTGACGGTCAATAAACACGGCAAGCTGCACAACGTGCGCTTTGAAAAGGGCCTGCTGGTCAAGCCCCTGACCGTGGAGGGCGAGACCCCCGCCGACGTGACCTGGGCCACCAGCGTGACGTTCCACCCGGACCCCACGATCTTCAAGGAGTTCGAGAACCAGTTCAACTACGACCGCATTCGCAACCGCCTGCGCGAGCTGGCCTACCTGACCGGCCTGAAAATCGTGATCCGCGACGAGCGCAAAGAGCTGCACGCCGGGCAGATCAAGGAAGAGACCTTCTTTGAGCAGGGCGGCATTGCCAACTTTGCCCGCGCGCTGGTCACCGACGACACCAAGCTGCTGTACGACCAGCCCATCGTGATGGTCGGCACGCACAGCGAGGTGAACGTGAAAGTGGCGTTTATTCACGCCAACACCTACGCCAGCGACAACATCCTGACCTACGCCAACATGATCCGCACCCGCGACGGCGGCACGCCGCTGACCGGATTCAAGACCGCGTACACCCGCATTCTGAACAAGTACGCCAAGGACAAGAACCTGATCAAGAGCGGCAACCCCGTGCCCAGCGGCGACGACCTGCTGGAAGGCATCTACTGCGTGGTCAGCGTGGAAGTGCAGGATCCGCAGTTTGAGTCGCAGGCCAAGGTCAAGCTGCTGAACAGCGAAGCGCAGACCGCCGTGAACGCCATCGTGGGCGAGAAGTTTGCCGAGTTCCTGGAGGAAAACCCCAAGGTCGGCAAGACCATCGTGGAAAAGGCCGCCGAAGCCGCCCGCGCCCGCGAAGCCGCCCGCAAGGCCCGCGACATCGTGCGCCGCAGCAACCCGCTGGAAAACGATGACCTGCCCGGCAAGCTGGCCGACTGCTCCTCGCAGGACCCCAGCGAATCTGAGCTGTTCATCGTGGAAGGGATCTCGGCCGGTGGCTCGGCCAAGGGCGGGCGCGAACGCCGCTTCCAGGCCATCCTGCCCCTGCGCGGCAAGATCCTGAACGTGGAAAAGGCCGAGCTGAACAAGATCCTGAAAAACGCTGAAATCCGCGCGCTGATCGGGGCGATTGGGGCCGGGGTGGAAGGCACGGGCGACCGCATGCACTTCGACCTGTCCAACCTGCGCTACCACAAGATCATCATCATGACCGACGCGGACATGGACGGCGGGCACATCGCCACGCTGCTGCTCACCTTCTTCTACCGCTACATGCGCCCCATCGTGGAGGCCGGCTACCTGTACATTGCCCAGCCGCCCCTGTACCGCATCATGGTGGGCCGCGAGAAGAAGGGCACGTACCTCTACACCAACGAGGAACTCAAAGAGCACGTGGCCCGCGCCAGCAAGGAAGGCAAGAAGTACGAGATCCAGCGCTTCAAGGGCCTGGGCGAGATGAACGCCGACCAGCTGTGGGACACCACCATGAACCCCGAAACCCGGGCGCTCAAGCGCGTGGGCATCGAGGACCTGATCGTGGCGAACGAGGTCTTCGAGAACCTGATGGGTTCGGAAGTCGCTCCGCGCAAGACCTTTATTCAGGAAAACGCGAGGTTCGCGGAAATCAGCGTGTAAGCGCGTGCCGAAGGAGGGCCGTTCTGTGGGAACGGCCCTCCTTCACTCTGTGCTCTCCTCTGGGGCGTCAGGCCAGCTTTGCTCCACCAGCACGCTACTTCAGGGGCGCAACATTCAGCAGCCATTCGTAGCGGAGAATCTGGCTCTCGGGCTGACCCGGCTGGTAAGACTCCAGAGCAGGCGTCAGCCCTTGATGG
This sequence comes from Deinococcus aquaedulcis, assembly GCF_019693445.1. NCBI lineage: Bacteria > Thermotogati > Deinococcota > Deinococci > Deinococcales > Deinococcaceae > Deinococcus > Deinococcus aquaedulcis. The sequence continues at coordinate 260,773 of NZ_JAHRBL010000003.1, forward strand.
GGCGCTGGCTGTAAGGAAATCCAATTGGCCAGTAACGCGGCGAGGACCGGCGAGGCGAAAGACGTGCCCTCGTACAGTCGGGGCTCCGCAGCAGCGGCCAGCGTGTATTCGAAAGCTCCGGGAAGATAGCGCGTGGGTGTCGTCACAGGCACGTAGGGTCGTCCAGATCCTTCACGGCCAAATTCGGCTTTCCCTGCGCCTGCCACGTCCCAGCCACCCGCACTGAACAGCCGGTGATTGCGTTGGAAGCCCGTCCCTGTTTCGTCGGTGGGATAGGGTACCCCGGTCACTGGCCGCCCGGTCCAGTCCGCCGGATAGGCATTGCAGTGGTCCTTGAAAGGCGCAGTGGTGGTGGCCTTCTCACACCGATCTCTATTACCGTGGGCCATCACCACTAGCGCCCCAGCAGCCGTAACTTCGGCCAGCGCCTTTTTCAGGGCAGGCGAACGGTAGGGCAAGTGCAGACTAAGGTTAACAACCACCGGGCCACTGCGCGCCTGATTGGCCGCTTCACACAGGTGTTGCAGGATCAGGTCGCCATGACACACCCCCTCATCCGTACACGCGGGAGCCAGGATGACCTCAGCGGCCGGCACCATGTCGGAGATGATGCGTGCCACGGCCGCTCCGTGGCTGGCGAACGCCTGCCGTGCCTGTGGACTGGCCGGCCCCTGACCAGCGGGAGCGTTACTGCTGAGCCCTGAATCCACGACATACACTTTGACGCCCCGCCCCGCCGCTGCGCCGTTGAGACGCTGCCCCGCCGTAGTGATCACACCCGTGACCGTCAGGGCTGCGTTCGCGCCCGACTCGGGCGGCGCCTGCGAAGGAATTCCGTAGCCTGTGGGGTCCAGGGTTACGGCCTTATCCATGTACAGCAAATCGGCCAGAATTGCGACCTGCTCGCCTGTGGCTTTGATCTGCACGCGAGGCTTTCCGCAGATCGACGTCTGCATCGCTGCGGCTGAAGAGGTCGCTGGAGGCAAGCGCACATTGAGGCCCGGTACCCCGGCCGGGGTGAAAGCCAGGACGGCCCCCCCCTGAGTAGGAACGTCCGGCGCCTGTTGCAGCGATTCCAGCTTCACCTTGTAAGTCAGGGTGGGCAGCAACGCGTTGCGAACGGTGGCCTGTTGGTTCTGGAGTACGCTGGCCAGCTCCTGCGCCCGCACGCCCACAGGCAAACGCTGACGTAGCGCCGCCAGCAGTTCAGGCGGCAACGCGGGGACACCACTGAGCTTCCACCGCTGCACGTCTTCCAGGAGTGCTTCTGGAAGCCCCACACGGTAAGATGATCGGTCCAGCGGCCTTGTCATCCGTAGATCTTCGATCTTTAAGCCCCTGAGCAGCTTCAGGTAGGTTGCCGAATAGCTGTTTGGCTGACGCGGGGCCTGAACCCTCCTGGCAATAAGGTCGCGAAGCGCAACCTCTGTCCAGGGCAAGGCTCCAGTCTCTTGGTTTCTCACGACAGTCACGAGTCCAGGCGACGTCTGAACGGCCTCGACCCATCCCACCACCTGCGCCCGCCCGAACTGACCATTCAGCACCATCCGCACAGGCTGCGGCCCTGGAAGTACCTGATCCGGGAAGCGGAAATCCCAGGTGCGGCCATCGCCCCGCACCTCCCGAACCCGTTGTCCTCCCACAAACAGCTCAGGGGTGCCGGGCGGCAGCGGTTGGGTCAGGTTGAGGCGCATGGACGTTCCAGCCACCGCGAAGCTCGGGGCCACAGTCGCGGCCCTGGCCTGGGGCAAAGCGGTCAGCAGGATGCAGGCAGCCAGCAGTCGTTTCATGTCATTTCCTCCACCGCCCACCCTGCACCCGTCGGCGTGACTACGCCGTGACTGCCCGGCGGCGTGACCATGCTGGCGTTCCGGCGGATGAGGGCCACCGTGGCGTCCTGACCGCTTTGCTCCAGAAACGCCAGCGCGTCCTCAAACCCCGACAGGTCCGCCTCCAGTTCCGAGAGATTGCTCAGGGCCAGTCCCAGCAGACGCACGTCGCCGGTATTCAGGGTCAGCTCGATGGTCTGGCGGTAACAAGCGGCAGCCGCGCTCAGGTCGCCGTTCAGGTGGTGGCGGAGCCCCAGATTGTTCAAGGCGATGGCCACGCCATTGCTGTTGCCCGCTTCCCGCATGACCGCTGCTGCCTGCTCCAGTAGCGCAGGCACCTGACAGAGCTCGCCCATGCGCTCAAGTTCGACGGCGTAGTTGATCAGCACAAAGCCCCGCGCCGCCGGATGGTCGCCCGCTGCGAGCAACACGGGGGCGAAGAGGGCCTGCACACTCCCGGCTGACAGCCGACAGGCAGCTGCAGCCGCCAGCGACGCAGCCTGGGCAGCCTCAAGCAACTCGCCATGAAGGTGCCAGATGTGGGCACAGCGCGCGAACAGTTGCCGCGCCTGCGCAAAGTCTTCTCGGTAGCGGGCATCCAGACCGAGCACGAAGGCGGCCTGAGCGTTCAGCGGCGTGCTGCCCAGGCAAAAGGGCTTCGCCAGAGTCACGGCGCGCGCATTCTCACCACTGCGAAACAGCGCGGAGGCCAAACCGACCTGCGCGGCTGGACTACTGTCGAGACTTTCAAACAGTGCCCGGGCCTCGCCATACCGGCCCAGATGCACCAGCGCCCAGCCGCGCAGCAGCCGCACCTCGGGGGTCTGGGGCGCGGCCTCCAGCGTCTGTGCGGCCCGGCCTGGGTAGCCGCGCCCCAGTTCCTGGCTGGCGTACCAATGGGCCGCCTGGGCACAGGCGGTCTGGTCATGGTCCTCCCACAGGTCGCGCGCCTGTTGCCAGTGGGGCCACGCCGCCACCGTGGGGCTGGCCCGTGCCAAGCGCAAGTGAATCAGGGCAGTGTCCAGTGGAGCGCTGTCTAGCAGCTGCCGGGCCGGGCTGCTGGCACGGAGAGTCCCGTCCGGCGCGGCCAGTCCCTCGCGCACCAGCAGGTCCAGGGTCTGGGCCAGAGCTGCCGCGCCCAGCTCCAGGGCGGCGCGGGTGGCCTTCAGGTCGGGGGTGGTCTGCGCGGCCAGCGCCAGGAAGAGGCGCCGGGCGTCCGGGCCCAGCAGGGTCAGGCGGGCGTCTAGCGTGCGCTCGGGGGGCTGGCCGCGCAAGAAGGCCTGCAGCAGCGCCGGGTGTCCCCCAGTGGCGGCGTGGGCCCCCGGGTGGCCCTGCAGGTCCGCCGCACTGAGGGGGTAAAGGGGCACATGGTACGGCGTCAGGATTGCCGGGGGCTGGCGGGCAGCCACGATCAGGGTGGCGCCGGGGCGTTGCCGGGCCGCCAGCGTCAGGGCGGCGCGGGTGGCGTCGTCGGTGTCTTCCCAGTCATCCACGGCCACCTTCAACCGGGGATCGCGCAGCAGGTTCAGGGCGCCCTCCACGCTGCCCAGGGGGCGTGGGCTGAGCGGTTCCAGGGTGGCCAGCGGCAGCCCCGCGCGGGCCGGCAGCACCCGCCAGCCCCGCGCGCCCAGGGCCTGCAGGAGCGCTGTTTTGCCCATGCCGGGCGGCCCGCTCAGCCACGCCAGTTCACCGGGCGGCAAGCGGTCCAGCGTGGCCAGTTCGGCGGCGCGGCCCAGCAGCGGCGGGAGCGCCGGGTGCGGGGCGGGGGGCCGCAGGGTCAGCCCCAGTTCATCGGCCTCGCGGCGCAGGTGCACCCCCAGGGGATGGGCCGGGTCGGCGACACAGGCCCACAGCCGGGGCAGGTCTTCGGTGGCGCAGGGGGGGGCGCCGGGGGTGTGATACGCCTGCTCGGCGTGCGTGGTGGCGGGTGTGCGCTCGCCCCGGGCCATGCAGTCCTCGGCCCGGCTTAGGTGCGCGGCGCGGGCCTCGGCCCCCAGGGCCTCGCGCGTTTCGAGCACCCACTCTTCCAGATCGGGGTTCAGGGCCAGCGGCAGGTCGCCCAGAAAGGCGCCGCTGTACAGCGCCAGCGCCTCGGCCCAGCGCCCGGCCCGGGCATGGGTGCGGAAGGCCTGGGCATCGGCCTCCAGTCCGGCGGCCACCCGTTGCCCTTCCTCGCTGATTCCGCCGGGCAGGGGCCGCAGGCGAATGAGGTTTTGCGCTAAGGAGTTCATGGGGTTGGCGGCTTCGGGCCAGAACAGGCTGGCCAGCCGGCGCCGGGGCTGGGGGCCTTCCAGACACAGGTACGCCAGCAGCAGCAGGGGTTTCTCGCGGCGGTAGGCCGCTCCCTGCACCGACAGGCCCCCGAACGTGAGAAGTTTCATAGAGCATTGTAGTGACCTGCCGTCCAGGGGCGTCAAGCCAGGATGTGGAAAGGGCCGCCAAGACATCTCCGGCGGCCCTTCGAGCGAAGAACTGAAGGGGCCTAGCAGGGATTCACAGCGGCAGGCAGCAGCGGGGCTTGCCCCGGGGCCGTGATCAGGGGCAACAGGGGCACGCCCGGCTTGCAGGTCATCCAGTTGGCCAGCACGCCGCTGACCACTGGCGCGGCAAAACTGGTGCCGAAGTAGGGCCAGCCGCCCAGCCAGAACTCGCCTGGGGCCTGCACGCTGGGGGCCAGGGCTGTAACGCCCGGGGTCCCGGTGCCCCGGTTGTAAGTGGCCATCTGTCCGGTGGCAATGTCCCAGCCGGCCACACTGAACAGCATGGTCTGGCGCAGGGTGGTGTGGCCCAGAGCAATGCCCGGGCCGAATTCAAAGTCCTTTGTCCAGTCGGCGGGGAAATGCCAGCATCGGTCGCCCTTGCTGAGGCCCATGCAGTCGTCGCGGTTGCCATAGGCGGCAGCAGTAGGCACGCCGGCCGCCGCCACTTCCCGCAGGGCCAACTGCACGCCCACGGTGGGGTACGGCCCCCCCGCGCTGAGGTTCACCACATGCCGCCCGCCACGGCGGGCCTCGGCCGCTACGGCACACAGGGCCTGGGCGACTTTGAGGGTGGCGCAATTGCCGTCCCTGTCGCAGACCTGCTTGTAGCTGAGCGCGGCATTGGGGGCCACCGCCCGCACGATCTGCCCCACCGCCTGACCATGCAGGGGACGGCCTTCAACCGGCGTGCTGTAGTACATCGCCGGGCCGGAAGCACCCGAGGCATGGAACACGTAGTCGTCGGCGGAAGCGGTGGCGGTGTCCAGAATATGAACGGTGACGCCCTTGCCGTTGCCTCCCTTCAATCCAATGAACTTGTTGAGGAGGGCGGTGGGTTTGCCGTTTTTGTAGGGGGCGTCAGATTGGTCGGGGTGGCCGTAAGCAGTCGGGTCCACCTGCATATCTGGCCCGAACAGCAGGCCCAGCACCGTCAGCACCTGACCGGTGGGCAGACCAGCCGTTGGGAAAATTCCAGCCAGCGAGGTGCAGAACGATGAAGCAGACCGGGCTGGTACGGCAGACGGCACCAGTCGTTGTAGGTCAAGGTTCTGAAGTACCTGGGGGGTCAGAACAGCAGTGGACGGCGCCACGGTCAGGGGGCCGGACGCGACCCGCTGTCCCGTCACTGCCGAAGCCAACGGGGCGAAACTGGGCACGCCCAGCACCGCCAGCCGGTCAATGACGGCGCGAACCTGTTGCGGGCAGGTCTTCTGACAGTTGCTGGAGAGCCGCCGCAGCCGTTCGGCGTACTCCTGCTGCACAGTTTTCAGCGTACCCGGCGCAATGTAGGCCACCACGTCCTGCGCGGCAGCTTCGGCAGGCAGCACATTCAGCACCATGGCACTGCGCTGGCCCGGCCCCTGGGCGCTAATAAATTGCGGCCCACCCGCCGCCGTTTTCGGCACCTGAAAGGCCAGCCAGCCCGAGGCCGGGTCGCGCAAAAAAGAGGTGGCCTGTCCGCCCACCCACAGGGTGCCGCGTTCCCCCAGAGTGCTGCTGCCAATAATCCAGGCCGTGTCGCCGGGCGCGGCAGCCACCGGGTACAGCCGGGCGCCGCCAGCCACCGCTGTCTGATTCTGAGCCACGGCCCAGCCTCCACTACATAGTCCGAGTAGCCCAGCCACCACCCCTGCCCACATCCACCCGCGCCTTTTTGCCATGTCTGTCCTCCTGCGCCCAGAGTGCCAGGGTGGGCATGATCGCGGCATGAGCAGCTGCCACGGGGTTAAGACCGCAACGGCTGGCCCGTGCTCTGGGCCGCTATATGGGCGTTGCGCCTGATCTGCGCCACAAGCTCGTGATGCCCGGCTTGCTCCAACATGTGCAGCGAGTCCTCGAACGCGCTCAGGTCACCCTCAATCTCGCTGAGATTGCTCAGTGTTTGCCCCAGATGACGAACGTTTCCTGTTCCGCGCAGATAGTGCAAAGCCCGTCTGTACAGTTCTGCAGCTTCTCTTAGCTGTCCCTGCAAATGGTGGGAGACGGCCAAATTACCGAGCGCCGAGGCGAGACCTATTTGATCGCCGGAGAGCGTTAGAACATCTACAGCTTGATACATGATTTCGCTGGCCTCGGCTGATTGTCCAGTCTCAAGAAGAACTTGAGCCAAATTAACGAGTGCCAGTCCATGCACACTGGGCAGGTCGCGGGCAGCTTGAAGAATTTCTGCAAACGCAGCTTGAGGCTCAGCCCCTAAGCGCACATGTGCCCGGGCCACCATTACCAGCTCTGTCAGTTCCCGCTCGTCGTCACCATTGGCTTGCCAGAGGTCAGCGGCCATTTGACTGTGCCGTCTGGCCTCCGCCCACTGTTCCCGGATGCGCGCTGCATTTCCCTTCACACTCGCCGCATGCGCCGCTTCTGGGCCACTGCCTTTAATCTGATCGGCCAGCGCCACCGCCTCGTCCACCCGCCCCAGGCGCACCAGCGTGGTGGCGCGGACGGCCAGCACGTCCGGCCGGGTCTGGGGCTGTTCGGGTAAGGCCTCCAGGCGGGCATACGCGTCGTTGTAGCGGCCCACGCCAATCAGGGCCCAGGCGTGCGGCACGGCCAGCGAAGGCACGTCCCGCAGCGTGTCCAGCAGGGCGGCGGCCGGGCCGGGATACCCGCGCTTCAAGAGGGTCTGGGCCCGCAAGCAGGCGGCGCGGGCGGCCCGCACCTCGTCGTGGTCTTCCCACAGGTCGCGGGCCTGCTCATAGTGGGGCCACGCATCGGCTTCGGGCAGGGCGCGGGCCAGTTTCAGGTGGAGCAGGGCAGCGTGCACATGAATCTGGTGCAGATGCTCGCGGGTGGCGGCAGCGGCGTATACGCGCCCAGCCTCGTTCGTCAGGCCCTCGGTGGTCAGGAAGGACAGGGTGCGGGCAAAGTCGTCGGCGGTCTGGCCCAGGGCGGCGCGGGTGGCGCGCAGGTTCGGCTGGTCCTGCAGGGCCAGCAGCAAGAAGCCGTCGCGCGTGGCGGGGGGGTAGGCACGCACGCGGGCCCCCAGGCGCAGGTCCAGCGGCTGGCCGCGCAGGGCCGCGCCCACCAGCACCGGGTGGCCGTCGGTCTGGCGGTGCAGCGCGGGGTCGGGCAGTTCGTCTTCAGTCAGGGGGCCCAGGTGCAGGTGACGGTCCACATCAAAGGGCGGGTGGGCGCGGCCCGTCACCACGATCACGGCGCCGGGGCGGGTGCGGGCTGCCTGGGCCAGCACAGCGCGGGTGGCCTCGTCCACCTGTTCCCAGCCGTCCACCGCCAGCTTCAGGTGGGGGTCGCGTAGGGGGGCCAGCGCCGCGTGGGCACTGGCGGGGGGCGCCGAGCACAGCGGGGCCAGCGTGCCGTAGGGCAGGTCGGCACGCCCCGGCAGCACCGTCCAGCCGCCGCTGCGGGCCAGGGCCTCCAGCAGCGCGGTCTTGCCCATGCCCGCGTGCCCGCTGACCCAGGCCAGCTGCCCCGGGGCCAGCGCCGCCAGCGCCGCCAGCTGGGCGTCCCGGCCCACGAAGGGGGCGGCGTCCAGCTGCGGCGCGGCGCCCAGGTCCAGGCCCAGGGTGCGGGCGTCGCGCTCCACCTGGGTCGCCAGCGGGTGCCCGGCCAGGGTCAGGTAGTGGTGCAGCCGGGGCAGGTCCAGTTCGTCGGGGGGTGGGGCACCGGGAAGGCCCAGGGCGCGCGCCGCGTATTCGCCCGCCCCCTCGCGCTGGCCCCGGGCCGCCGCCTGCGACGCCAGAGTCAGCAGCGCGGCGCGCGCTTCCAGGGCCAGGGCCTCGCGGGTGTCGTACACCCACTCCTCCAGGTCATTGCCCAGGGGAATGCCCAGGCCGTCCAGAAAGGCGCCCCCGTACAGGGCCGCCGCCTCGCCTGCGCGCCCACGGCGGGCAGCCTCGCGCAGCAGGGCGGCGTCACAGGGCATTCCGGCGGCCACGCGGGGGCCGTCTTCAGCCAGGGCGCCGGGCAGCCCGCGCAGATGCACGAGATGCTGGGCCAGGGAATTCATGGGGTTGGCGGCCTCGGGCCAGAACAGTTCGGCCAGCCGGCGCCGGGGCTGCGGGCCTTCCAGGCACAGGTAGGCCAGCAGCAGCAGCACCTTTTCCCGCCGGAAGGTCACGCCTTCCACGGACAGGCTCCCCAATGTCCGCAGGGTCATACCGGCATTGTCTGCGATGGGTGGGCGTCGCCACAAGAGGCGCGGCCCCGGACGCAGCCTGGGTATGCTCAGCGCCATGCTGAGTTTCCCCCACGATATTTCCCGCCGCCTGACCCCCGGGCATCCCAACTGGCCCGGCGACGCCCCCTTTGAGGTGAGGCCAGGGGCGCGCATGGCGGGCGGCGACAGCGTGAACACGGGCGTGCTGCACACCAGCACCCACACCGGCACCCATGTGGACGCGCCCTGGCACTACGACGACGCCGGCGAGCGGCTGGGCGAGGTGCCCCTGCCGGTGTACCTGGGCCGCTGCCGGGTGCTGACGGTGGGCGGCCCGGTGGTGGAGCCAGGGGTGCTGGCCGCGCTGCCGGCGCAGCTGCCGCCCCGACTGCTGCTGCACACCGGCCAGCCTGCCCACTGGGCGGTGTTCCCCGAGGATTTCGTGGCCCTGTCGCCCGCCTTCGTGCACGAGGCCGCCCAGCGTGGCGTGCGCCTGCTGGGCACCGACGCCCCCAGCGTGGACCCCCTGACCAGCAAGACGCTGGACGCCCACCACGCCTGCCGCGCAGCCGGCGTGTTCATTCTGGAGGGCCTGACCCTGGGCGGGGTGCCGGACGGCGAGTACGACCTGGTGTGCCTGCCGCTGCCGCTGACCGACACCGACGGCGCCCCGGCGCGCGCCGTGCTGCTGCCCGCTGGCAGCGTGCCGGATCAGCTGGCCGGCACCTGACCGGGAAGCGCAAAGTGGTCATGGAACGACCGCGCGGCCAGTGCACGCCCCACGCCGGGCAGGGCCAGCAGCCGCAGGGCGGCGCCGCGCAGGTGCAGCCCCAGGCGGGTGCGGGGCGCAAACCAGGGGCCAAAGCGCACCGCTGTCCGCTGTTTGGCGCCCACGAACGGCCCAAAGGCCGCCTGATACCGCGCAAAGGCGGCGCCGGGCGCGTCCGGCGTCTGCCCCAGCTCATGGGTCAGCACAAAGGCCCCCGCCAGCGCCAGCGCTGAGCCCTGCCCCGAGAGTAGCGAGGGCGCATAGGCGGCGTCGCCCACCAGGGCCACCCGCCCGCTGTGCCAGCGGGGCAGGCGCACCTGCGCCACCATGTCCAGATACAGGTCCTGGGCGCCGGGCAGGGCCGCGCACATCTGCTCGCCCAGCACGCCGCAGTCGGCAAACACCTGCTCAAGCAGGCAGCGCTGGGCGGGTGCGCCGACTCCGGGTGCCGGGCGCCCGGCCTGCACCCACAGCAGAAAGTAGGCGCTATGGCCCCCGCGCAGGGCAAAGCGGGCCACCTGCCGCCCCGGCGACGTGAAGCTGAGGTATGTGCCCGGCTCGCCTGCCTGGGCATCGGGAACGGTGAAGGCGGCGGTCCAGTAGCCCAGCAGCCGGACCACGTCCTGGGGTTCCCTAAACACCAGGGTCCGCAGCGGGGAATGCAGGCCATCGGCCCCAATCACCAAATCAAAGTCGCGGGGTGGGGCGTGGGCGAACGTCACCCCCACCCGGTCACCCTGCGGGACCAGGGCCGTGATGTGGTCACCGAACAGCGGTTCAACCTCCGGCTCGACCAGCGTCCATAGCCGCCGGGCCAGATCACCCCGGCGCAGGTTCACGTACCGGTGGTGGGCCGGCACCAGCGCCCCGGCGGGCAGGGTGACCACCGGGCGGCCCCGGCGGTCCACGAAGCGGATGCCCTGGACCGCGTAGCCGTCTTCGTGCAGGGCCGCGCGCAGCCCCAGCTGCTCGGCCGCGTCGTAGCCCACACCCCAGAAGTCAATGAGGTGGCCGCCGTGGCGGGGGGCCGGCGCCCGCTCCACCAGGGTGGGGGCAAAGCCGGCCCGGCGCAGTCCATAGGCCACGGCGGGCCCGGCGATGCCCGCCCCCGAGATCAGCACGCTGCGGGGGGACTTCATGCCGGCCCCCCAGCCGCCGCGCGCAGTGGAAACTGCACCTCGGTCACGGCGCCCTGGCCGTCTGGACCCTGCGGGGGACACAGCAGCACTTCCCGCGCGGGGCCGGCCCGCACGAAGGCGCCCTGGGCCAGCCACTGCGCCAGCGCGCGGTACGCCAGCGGCAGGTCATCGGGTGGCCCGGCGTGCAGCGCGGCGGCCACCAGGTCGTGGGCCGGCAGTTCGGCCTGGGCGAAGGGCCCCGGGGGCCCGGGCCAGCAGCGGCCCACGGGCAGCACCCGCCCGGCTTCCACCTCTAGTTCACCGTCCCCGCCTTCCGGGTCGTGAATCAGGCCCACGAAGGGGCTGTCTGGGGCAAAGGGCGCCCCGCCCAGCGCCGACGAGACACGCCTGAACAGGGCCTCGGCCTGTGCGGGGCCCCTCACCACCGCCCGCGTGCGCACCCAGCGCGCGGCCGGCACCGCCTTGAGCACTACCGCCGGGTCATCGTGCCCGGCGCGGTTCAGGTACTCCAGCCGGGTCTGGATGCGCCGCCAGCGCGCGGCTTCGGCCTGCAGGCGCTGCTGGCTCTCGGCCTGCTTCAGGCGCAGCATGCCGCGCAGTTCTTCGGGACTCACGCCACTCTGCAGCAGGCCACGAATCTGGTCCAGGGAAAAGCCCAGATCCTTCAGGGCCAGGATGCGCTGCAGCTGCGGCAGTTGCGCCGCGCTGTAGGCCCGCCGCCCCCCCGGCCCCACCTGATCGGGCACCAGCAGCCCCAGCGTGTCGTAAAAGCGCAGCTGCCGCGTGGTTACCTGCGCCAGCTTTGCAAACAGGCCAATAGAGAACACCTTTGCACCTCCCCTTGCCTGCCACGCTACGGGTTGACGCGGCGTCAAGTGCAAGGGGGGCGTGGGCGGGTGGGCCTAGCCGGTGGGGCCGGCCGAGAAGCCGAAGGTCTCCCCCACCACGGCGGGCGCACGCTTGGGCCGGCCGGTGCCCGGGTCTACCCACACCCACTCGGTCTGGCATTCGGCCAGCCGCAGGCCTTCAGGTGGGTCGCCGGGGTTCAGGCGGTCCAGGGCGTAGGCGCGCACGCTGCGCACCCCAGCGTGCAGGGTCAGGGCGGTGCGCACGCGCACGTGGTCGCCCAGCAGCGCGGGGCGGTGGTACTCGATGACATGCTGCCGGGCCACCGGCACCGCGCCCAGGGCCATCAGGGCGGCGGTGCCCATGCCCAGGCGGCTGGCGTGTTCGCGGGCCACGGTTTCACACCACGTGAGGTACACGGTGTTGTTCACGTGGTTCAGGTCGTCCAGATCTTCCGGGCCCACGGTCAGCATATGTTCAAAGCGCCGGGCGCTGGGCAGACTGTCCCACAGCACGTCCGCATCGGGAATGCGGAGCTTCAAGCCTCGCCCTGCGCCAGTTCGTTTACAGCGCGCGCCGCGTCAATGTCCTGCTGGGTCACGCCGCCCGCATCGTAGGTAAAGAAGTTGACGCGCACGTAGTGGTAATGCACGTGAATATCCGGGTGGTGGCCGCGCGCCTCGGCCTGTTCGGCCACCTGCATGGCAAAGCGCATGCCCGCCATGAAGTTGGGAAAAGCAAAGTCGCGGTACAGCTTGCCAGCGTCGCCCCACCAACCTTCGGGCTTGAGGTCCATCACGTCGCCGTCAGTGAGCTTGCGGCTGGAGTCGTAGTTCATGCGCGGGTCGTACGGCATACCCGGCATGGTAGAGGGCAGCGGGTTGCAGGAGGCAGGAGGCGGGACGCGGTGCAGGGCCCGAAACACCTGCCAGCTGAGGTCTCAGGCTGTCAGACAGCAGGTCAGTTCACATTTACATAAAGTTTTCTTCATGTACAATCAGGGGAACATCAGCTTCAGGAGAGTTTGGTCATGACTGCACTGCTGCGCCGTCTGTTCGCCCGTCGTCTTCCCCGCCCCGTTCCGGCCGCCCGTCCCCGGGCCATCACGGAGCTGGAATTGCTGCGCGCCCTGGGCTGCGACGAATAAAGACCCCCTGCAACTTCCGGCCCCGCTGAGGCGTTCGCCCTCAGCGGGGCTGTTGCTGTTGTCATGGTCGGGGTTGAACCCTTTCCCGGTCAGAGCCCCTGGCCCTGCGCAGCCAATCGTCGCCAGAGTCCTTTCTGCGTACCCACGCGGCGCTATCCTGCCCCCAATGCGGGCACAGAACGTCCTCAAGGGAACCGGCTCGGGGGCGCTGCCGCCCATGCTGGAGCAATACGTGCGGATGCGCGACGAGGTGGCCGCGCAGCTGCCCCACGCCCTGCTGCTGTTTCAGGTGGGGGACTTTTACGAGACCTTCGGTGAGGATGCCGAGCGCGCCGCCCGGCTGCTGGGCCTCGCGCTGACGCACAAGAGCAGCAAGGATTTCTCCACACCGATGGCGGGCATTCCGCTGCGAGCGCTGGACAGCCATGTGGAGCGTCTGCTCTCGGCCGGGGTGTGCGTGGCGGTGGCCGACCAGTTTGAAGAGCCCGGCTCGGGGCTCATGGAACGCAAGGTCACGCAACTGCTCACCCCCGGCACCGTCACCGAGGAGCGGCACCTCAGCGCCGACGAGAACTATCTGGCGGCGGTGGCGACGGGCGACGGCTACGCGCTGGCGCTGCTGGACGTCTCTACCGGGGAATTTCGCTGCGCGGCCTTTCACACCCGCCTGGCGCTGTACGACGAACTCTCGCGCTGCCGCGCCCGCGAGGTGCTGCTGGCGCCGGAACTATCCGGGAACGCCGCGCTGCTCTCGGACTTTCAGCAGCGCTTTCCGGTGATGCTCTCGCCCGCCACCTTTGACGAGGCGCGGGGCCGCGAGGAGCTGACCCTGACGCTGGGCGAGGTGCCCGGCAGCCTGAGCTCGGCGGCGCTGGTGCGCGCCTGCGGGGCGGTGCTGGGCTATGCCCGCGTGACCCAGCAGGGGCAGCTGGACATGGTGCGGCGGGTGGTGCGCTTTGAGCCCGGCGCCCACATGCGCCTGTCGGACGCCGCCGTGCGCGCCCTGGAGCTGTTTCAGGCACACGTGCCCCAGGGCCGCACCCTGACGGACGTGCTGTGCCAGACGCGCACGGCGGGTGGGCGGCGGCGCCTGCGCGCGTGGCTGCGCGCGCCGCTGCTGGACAATCTGAGCATCCGCGCCCGCCTGGACAGCGTCGAAGCCCTGACCCGCGCGCCAGACCTGCGCGGCGCCGTGCGCGCCCTGCTGTACCGCGCCCACGATCTGGAGCGGCTGGCCGCCCGGGTGGCCACCCGCCGCGCCGCCCCGCGCGAGGTGGCGGCCCTGGCGCGCACTCTGGACCTGCTGCCCGAAGCGGCCACCCTGCTCGCTGGCCAGAGCGGGCTGCTGGCCGGCGTGCGCGAGCGCCTGGGCGCCCTGCCGGATGTGGTCACCCGCATTCGCGCCGCGTTGGTGGACGAGCCGCCGCTGCGGCTGGGCGAGGGGGGCCTCATCCGCGACGGCTTTCACGCCGAACTGGACACCCTGCGCGCCGAGGCCCTGGGCCACCGCGCGTGGCTGGCCGAACTGGAAGCCAGCGAGCGCCTGCGCACCGGCATTGGCAACCTCAAAGTGGGGTTTACGGGGGTCTTCGGCTATTACCTGGAAGTGACCGGGCCGCACCTGAGCAAGGTGCCCGCCGATTACCGCCAGATTGCCACCCTGAAAGACCGCGCCCGCTTCACCCGCCCCGACCTGCGCGAGCGCGAACGCGAGATTGCCCGCCTGGAAGCGGCGGCCAGCCGCCTGGAACTGGAGGTCTTCACCGAGTTGCGCGCCAGCTTAGCGGCCCACGCCGAGGCCCTCTCCGAAGCGGCGGGGGCCCTGAGCGAGCTGGACGTGCTCTCGGCGCTGGCGGAAGTGGCGGCCGAAGCCGGCTGGATTCGCCCCGAGACCACAGACGGCGAGTTGCGGCTGACCCAGGCGCGGCACCCGGTGGTGGAGCGCAGCCTGGGCGGGCGTTTCGTGCCCAACGACGTGACATTGGACGACAGCGGGCGGCTGGTGCTGCTGACCGGCCCCAACATGGCGGGCAAAAGCACCTACCTGCGCACGGCGGCCCTGTGCGCGCTGCTGCACCAGATCGGCTCGTTCGTGCCCGCCGACGCGGCGGCCCTGCCGGTCTATGACGCCATTCACACCCGCATTGGTGCCAGCGACGATCTGGCGGGGGGCCGCTCTACGTTCATGGTCGAGATGAGCGAACTGGCCGCCATCCTGCACGGCGCCACCGGACAGAGCCTGGTGATTCTGGATGAAATCGGGCGCGGCACCAGCACCTTAGACGGCCTGGCCATTGCCCAGGCGGCGCTGGAACACCTGCATGGAGCGGGGGCGCACACGCTGTTTGCCACCCACTATTTCGAGTTGACCCGGCTGGAAGGCGAGTTGCCCGGCCTGCGCAACCTGCACGTGGCCGCCGAGGAAGACGCGGCGGGGAGTGGGGGCCTGACCTTTTACCACCAGGTGGTGCCCGGCGCCGCCCGGCAGAGCTACGGCGTGGAGGTGGCCCGCCTCGCCGGCCTGCCCGGCCCCGTGACGGCCCGCGCCGCCAAGCTGCTGGCCGCCCTGAGCACCCAGGGCGACGACCGGCGCCTGATCCGCGAACTGGCCGCCCTGGACTTGGGCCGCCTGACGCCCCTGCAGGCCCTGGAACTGCTGCATCGCTGGCAGCGGGAGGCGCGGGGCGTGGAAGCGGTGGGCGGGGGGTAAGGGAAAAGCGTCGAGGAGTCGACGGGTCGAGAGGTCGAGCACTTCAGACGACTTCCTGATGATTCGTGACCGCCCCTACGCTTCGGTCTTTCACGCCTCTCCGTCACCATTTTTCCTTCTCTGCTGCGCCGCTCGACGAGGCCCTCCGGTCGGGTTTATCCGTCGTGGAAGAGCTGATGAACCGGAATCCTGATCAGCCTTCTCGACACCTCGCCTGCTCGACCTTGACTGCTCGACCTTAGGCTGCCCTATTCCACCAGCTGGCGCGCGCTGGCACTTTCCCGGTAGGTCAGGTCGCCCGTCACACGCATGGCCAGGGCTTCTAGGGCGGCCTGCCGGGCCTCGGCGTTGGTGCCCGCCAGCACGGCCTGGAGGTCTCGTGCGGCGCTGGGCTCGCGCTGCTCAAGCTCGGTCAGCCAGCGCTGCGGCTTGACCTCCCACCAGCCCCGGGCACGGAACAGAGCGGGCAGGAGCCCATGCACGCACAGGCCGGCCATCAGGACGTGCATGGGGTCATCGGTCTCGGCCAGGGCGCGGGCGTCCACCACCGCGTCAATCAGCCCGAAGCGTGCCTGCTCGCTAAGGGGCCGGGGCGCCGGGCCAACCGCATACAGGGCGCGGGCCTCGGCCATCAGGGCGTCTAGGTCGGGGTGGGGCCAGACGGGGCGGCCCTCGGCGTACATGGCGATGGTGGCGGCGTCGCCGGCCGCAAACATGGCGCGGACCTTGCGCGCCGGGTTGTGAAACACCTCCACAGGCACACCGTCCACCAGCCAGTTCCCGCGCCAGCGCTCGTCGCCGTCCACCAGCACGTGAAAGTCCAGGTCGCTGTGGGCGTTCGCCTCGCCCCGGGCTGCGCTGCCGCACCACAGCGCAGCGTAGGCGCCCGGGGTGGCCTGAAGCCGGGCCAGCACCGCAGGGAGGGCAGCTTCCAGGCGGGCTTGCGCGGCGGTCGTCATGCCGGAGGCTAGCAGGTCACCCCGGACCCTTCCTGCGCACCCTGGCCTAGGGCTTGTGCTCACGGCTCCGCACTTCCCGTTGGGCTACGTATTCCACTGCCATTTTCGGGTTCTGGAGTATCAAATCGACGTACCCATGAGCCTGCCTCAGAAAGCCTGACACGCGGATCTCCCCATCGTGCATCTCAAAATCGCAGATCTCTGCCAGCTCGTCATGGAGGTATTCAACGGTGACACAGCCACGGTCCTGCACATGCTCCTGAAGACGAAGTGTCGACCATGTAGAGAGTTCAAGACGTACGCCTTCAAGCATCACGTCTGGGCCAGCAAAGGCAGCGGTTACACCCACGACAAAGCGGCGAGCGTCCTGATCCAATATCATCGCCAAAACAGGCTCATCGGGAGAAAACGTCAGGGTGTGGTAGTGCTTGGCATCAAGCCTGATCACGTGACCATGCTGCCATGCACTCCCACCGTGAGCACACGCCCTAGCCTCTTCCACCTCCCTCCTCGGCCACCTCGGCGTGCCGGGCACCCGGGCCAGCCTCCCAGTACAGCCGCACGCCCTGCGCCGCCAGCCACGCCTGCAGGTCGTAGCGGGCGCGCGCCAGCCCGGACAGGGCGCTATGGGCCATCGCCACGGCGCGGTGCATGTCGGGTTCCGTCAGGTAGCCAGCGGCGCGGGCGGCCAGCAGCTCATCGGTATCCACGATCTCGGCCATCAACCCGTCGTGGACCAGCAGGTCCAGGTACAGGTCGCGCACCACCCACACCGCCCCCTCCCGCCAGATGTCGGCCACATCCAGGTGGTAATCATGTTCGCGCTCGCCATGAAAATCGTAGCGGCAGACCACCAGATTCAGCGCCGGCAGCAGGTGCGCCTGCCAGTGGCGCACCCGGGGATGGCCCACAAAGGGCCGCGAGACATACAGGCCCCCCGCCGTCTCACGGTAAGTCTGCACCGCGCGCACGCCGGTATTCGTGTGGTGGCGCAGGACGGGCACGTCGTGCCGCTCCACCTTGACGGGATGGGCTACCGGGGGCGCCAGGGTCACCATGCTCCAGCGTACCGGGCCCAGCCGCCGGGTCAGATGAGCCCCGCCCCCAGCCCCGTGAGGCCGCCGAAGCTGACTGGCAGGTCAGATCAGGACCAAGCGACTCTGAGATGGCCTTGAGCGTTGCTTTAGAAAAGGCCCTGGGCTTTGAGCCATGGGCCATGAGCACCCGTCGCCTTTGTGCCCATGGCTCATGGCCCAGAGCCTACGGCCCCTACACCACTGGCAGCGCGTCCAGCAGACCAAAGTCATGCGGCACAAACAGGCTGCCTTCGGTGACGCCCTGGTCGGTCTGGGCATCTAAGGCCGTCTCCAACTGGGCCGCGCTCAGCTCGCCGCGCAGGAAGGCGCGGTGGGCGGCAATGACCTCGCGGACCTGCTCGGGCGTTTCGTGCACGAATTCCAGGCGCAGGTCGCGGATGCCCGCCGCCTGCCACGCGCCCAGGTGCGCGGCGGCCACCTGCGGGCGGCCTTCAAAGACGGTGTTGCGGCAGCCCACATCGGCCATGACGGGGTGCACGCGCCCCCGTTCGTCGCGCAGGGCCACGCGGTGGGACTCGCAGGGGTGGCCGCAGTTCGTGTAGTCAGTGCCGTCGCTGAGGAAGCGGCAGAACACGCAGTGCTCGGTGTGAAAGACCGGCAGGTGCCCGTAGGCCACCGGCTCCAGCGCCGCGCCGCCCACCAGCGCGGCCAGTTCGGTGATCTGCTGCGCGTTCAGGTCGTAGGTGGGGGTCAGGCGGGTCAGGCCCAGGTCCAGCAGGGCGCGGGTGGTGAGCACGTTGGCGGCGTTCAGGCTGAAGTCACCAGTCAGTTCGGCGCCGCCGCTCTGGCCCTGCAGGCCCTCGAGCAGCCCTCCCGACCGCACCAGAATGCCCGCGTCCAGTGACAACAGGAATTTCTGCAGGTTCTGCTCGGTGGGCTTCAGGATGCGTGGGCTGGCCACCCGCACCGGTATCCCGGCAGCCTTCACGCGTTCCACGCTGGGTTTCAGGCCGTAGAGTTCCAGGTAATCGAGGGTGATGGAATCCGGGCGGGCCTCCAGGGCGGCGTCCAGCTGTTCGGGCGTGCGCACCAGCACGTGCAGGTGCGTGGCCCCGGGCGCCGCCACCGCCGGCTGGCCCAGGCGGCGCAGGGTGTCGTCTAGCCGGGGGGCGGTGGCCCGCGCTGGTCCCTGCTCGCGCAGGGCGGTCAGGGCGGCGGCAGCCTCGCGGCGCAGACTGTTCAGGGCACTGACGGGCAGAAAGCCCGCCCCCTGCAGGTCCACCGTCAGCGTGCGCAGGTGGTAGGGCGTGCCGCCCAGCTTACCCAGCTGCTCGCGCAGGGCCGCCTCATCCAGCGCGCGGTTGCGGGCCGGGGACAGCGGTTCGGGCAGGGTGACGGTCACCGTGCGCCCCGCCTCATCGGTCAGGGTCAGGGCAGGCACCTCGCCCACATGGCCCACAAACTGGGCGTCCACGGGCCGGGTGTGCACCGGATCGGCGGCGTCCACCAGGGGCCGCACCCGCGCCGCCAGCGTGGGGTCCTGGGTGCGCCACACCGGGTCGCCTTCGCGCACGCGGGCGGGGTCCACCGCGCCGCGCCCGAAGCGGAGTTCGTGGATGGTGTGGCGGTTCTGGCTTCTGTGTCCCTCCACCGGGTTCACCTGATACACGAAGCCTCCTTCCTCGCGGCCTTCGGGGGTGCGCCAGTTGGCAGGGTCGAACACGAGGCCGTCGCCGGGCTTTACCGTTTCGGTCAGCTCGACCAGCACGCCACGTTCGGTCACGCCCCGCACGGTCCCCACGCGCACGCCCCGGTGGCGGGGGGCGCGGCCCCGCACCACGGTCTGGTGGTTGGTGCCCGCCATGAAGTGTGGCCCCAGGCCCCGGGAGTACACCTGCTCCAGATCGCGCTCCTCCTGCGGGGTCACGCTGAGAGGCAGGCCCGCCCAGGCCTCATCCACGGCCTTGCGGTAGGCGGCAGTGGTAAGGGCCACGAACTCGGCGTCCTTGTACCGCCCCTCGATCTTCAGGCAGTCCACGCCAATACGCACCAGTTCCGGCACCTGGTGCAGCGCGTAGAGGTCGCCGGGCGACAGCAGGTAGCGGGCGTCGCCCAGATCCCGCTCCAGGCCGTCCACCAGCAGGTCGTACGGCAAGCGGCAGGCCTGGGCACACTGACCCCGGTTGGCGCTACGCCCGCCCCAGGCCTCGCTGGAAAAGCACTGGCCGCTGTAGCTCACGCACAGCGCGCCGTGCACGAAGGTTTCCAGCTCCACGTCGGTGGACCTGGCGATGCGCTCAATGTCGCGCAAGCTCAGCTCGCGGCCCAGCACCACGCGGCTGGCCCCAAAGCGCCGCGCCAGTTCGGCGCCTTCGGCGGAGGTGATGCTCATCTGCGTGGAGCCGTGAATGGGCAGGTCCGGGCAAATTTCGTGCGCCAGCCGCGCCACGCCGTGGTCCTGCACGATCAGGGCGTCCACCCCGGCCTCGGCCAGGGCAATCAGCTGGCGCTCGGCCTGCCGCAACTCGCGGTCAAAGACGAGCACGTTGAAGGTGACAAAGCCCATCACGCCGCGTGCGTGCAGGCCACGCATGATCTCGGGCAGCGCTTCAAGGTCAAAGCCCACCTTGGCGCGGGCGTGAAAGCCGGCCCCATCGGCGCGGCCCTCGCCCCGGGCGGGGTTCACCCCAAAAAACACGGCGTCGGCGCCGGCCTCTACAGCGGCGCGCAGCTGCGCCTGTCCCCCCACGGGGCTCATGACTTCGGGCTTGGTGCGGGCACGCGGCATAACGGGTCAGTGTACCGAATGAAGATTCGGCAAAGGGTGACGCAGGGTGCAGGGGAAGGGAAAGAAGGTTGGGGGCCCTGCGGCATGTGCGCTGACCCAGCGTGCAACTGTGAAGTACGCTGCGGGACGTGAGCGCGCCCATCTTCAAGAAGCGGGAGCAGCAGCAAGAACCCCGCCCTTCAACTTCTCCAGCGCCAGAACAGGAGCCGCCCAGTCCCCTTCGGCTGGCTCAACAGGCGGTGCAGCGACACACCACACGGCCACTGACGTTTCAGCGGCAGGCGGTCGCCCCGGTGTTGCGGGCGGCCAGTTTGGAGCAGGCCGAGGTGGCCCGGGTACAGGTGCAGCGGCGAGCAGTCGTAGAACAGCTGCGTTCGTTCCCATTGGGAGAGGGCGCTCCTGTTCAACGCAAAGCCGAGCTTATCCCCACCAAGCCGCAAAGCCCTGCTGAGTGGGTGACGGTGATGCGCCACCAGGCCGAGCAGGTCGAGGGCCAAGCTCTGGATACGCGCCAATATGCCCAGTTCACGGCCCTGCAACGGCAGGTAGCGCACACCTTGGCTCAGGGCTTTCGGTCTGATCGAGGCCCAGTCCAAGCGCGGTATGACACGTATGGCGAACACCTGGCCACGCTGCAACGCCATGAAATCAGCGCCCCAGTGAGCCGGGTGGTGCTGGGAATGGTGCCCGCAGGCGAACGGCTGGCCTTGCAGCGCGCCGTGGATGTGGCCTTGCAGCGTTATGAGGCGAAGGCGCAGCAGGAGGCGAGCTGGGAACAGCGTCAACGCTTGCAGCGCCAACTGGCAGAACTGGACGTGGAAGCCACTCAGCCAGTTCTGCAACGCATTCAGGCGAAACGAGGCAGCGGCAATCCGTTGCCCGAAGCAATTCAGCGGCACCTCGAGCAGGGCCTCAACCACGATCTGAGCAAGGTGCGCATTCACGACGATACGGAAGCCGACAAATTGGCCAAGGGCGTCAATTCGATTGCCTTTACGACAGGAACGGACATCTTTTTCCAGAGTGGGAAGTTCAATCCGAACACGCAGAGTGGCCTCGAACTGCTGGCCCACGAGGTCACCCATACGGTACAGCAAGCTCAAGGTCGCGTCGGTCCAGGCATTGACCCCGATGCGGGCCTGGAAGCCGAGGCCCGCAGTATGGGACGCCACCTAGCCAACACATCAGAGGCCATCAAAATCAACCCGCGTCCCGGCCGATCCCACCGGCTCAAAGTGATAGGGAAAAACCTCGGCGTTCAGAGAAAGCTCAGCATTCAGCGGGCCCTCCCTGTCGTGGCGGTCTGGATAGGAAAAACTATTGTTACGGGAAGCATCGATAACTTTATCGACTACGCCATCGCAGTTCTTCTGGGTCTTCCTGCGCCCGGCTTCTGGGATAAGGCGGGCAACTTTGCGCTGAATGCAATCCCGGGGGTTGGCGAAGCCAAGAAAGCCAAGAAGATTGCGGAGCTCTCCAGTGCGCTGGGGAAGGTCATCGGTTCTCTTCAAGACCTCGAGAAGCTGGGGGATGCAGGAAAAAGCGCGGCAGCAGTCATTCGCAAAAGAGCAGGGGCCTTTGAAACTGCCGCCAAATCTGGAGACCTTAATACCGCACGTACGGCCTGGACCCAGCTGATCGAGAGTATTCAAAATGGTCATCTGGTCAAAGCACGCCAATTGAACATGGCGACATACCAGAGTTGGGCCACCAAAGGATTGACAGTGGGTGGGCAGGCATTCAAGGTAAATGACCATTTCCTGAATACCCTTAAAAAAGGAGGGCGCAAAGATATCGATCCCAGCGAGGTGATAGAAGCCCTGAGATCAAAACCTTCATCTCGAGCCGTCATCGATGGTCTCCCCAGCGTGACCTACACCAACCCCAAAACAGGCTTGCGGGTTTTTGTCAATCCAGACACCAAAGAACTTGTCGGCGTCTGGCCCGCAAACTTCAGGTGAAGCCATGTTGAGAGTCATTGGCATCAGAGAAGCAGCCGATTTTACCTATCAGGTGGAGATCAACCCCACCGTGAATTCATTCTGGATCTACCCCGATCCGGATGAAGCGGTGTACTACGCTCACCGGCTCACGTTCTGCGGTTCTACGTTGCTGTGCACCGGTTCCGAAGGAGAGTTTCTGGAGCTGGAATCCCAGTTTCAGCAGCGAAGCACGCACGCACCCCCAAACCTTGGGGGCCTAAAGAGATCATGCGGACTTCCTCTTTTACAGGTCGCAGAGCCACCTACATACTCGGCTATCTTTCCACGCACTGACGGCTTCGTTCAGTGGTTCAAAGATGGAACCCCTCATATCAATCATGTTCTGGAGTGGGGAAACGTCGAATTTTTACTGCGAGACGACGAGCTTGTAGGAATTCAGGCCACAATCACGCCGTAGCCGTTGCCATTGTTGTTCTTCCACGCGCGGTGCATGAACTGGCTCCTCCTCCCGCGCTACCCTACCCTCTATGCGCGTGCTGTTTATTGGGGATGTGTTTGGCCAGCCGGGAAGGCGGGTGCTGGGCGCACATCTGCCCACCCTGCGCGGTCAGGCCGATTTCGTGATTGTGAACATGGAAAATGCCGCCGGGGGCTTTGGCCTGCACCGCGAGGCCGCCGACGCAGCCTTGAAGGCGGGCGTGCACTGCATCACCCTGGGCAACCACGCGTGGCACCACAAAGACGTGTACGTGATGATGCAGGACGAGGGCACCTATCCCATCGTGCGGCCCCTGAACTACAGCGACCCCGGCACGCCCGGCGTGGGTTGGCGCACCTTCACGGTGAAAACGGCGACTGGCCCCCAGCGCCTGACCGTGGTGAACCTGCTGGGCCGGGTGTTCATGGAGGCCATGGCCAACCCCTTCCGCGCCATGGACGAACTGCTGGAGCGCGACGACCTGGGCACGGTGTTCGTGGACTTTCACGCCGAAGCCACCAGCGAAAAGCAGGCGATGGGCTGGCACCTCGCCGGGCGGGTGGCCGCCGTGATTGGTACGCACACCCATGTGCCCACCGCCGACACCCGGATTCTGAAGGGCGGCACGGCCTACCAGACCGACGCGGGCTTCACTGGCCCGCACCACAGCATCATTGGCAGCGGCATTGACGGACCCATTCAGCGCTTTCTGACCGAGCGCCCCCACCGCTACGGGGTGGCCGAGGGGGGAGGCGCAGAACTGAACGGCGTGTTTGTCCAGATAGAGGGGGGCCGCGCCACCGGCATCGAACGGTACCGTTACGTCGAAGAGGGGTAAGTGGGCGCTGCCCCACCCCGGGGAGAGCGCATGACGATCCGTGACGACGTGAGGGTGCTGGGCCGGCTGCTGGGCCAGGTGCTGAAAGAGCAGGAAGGCGAGGCGTTTTTTGGGCTGGTGGAGCGCACGCGCGCCCTGGTGCGCGAGGTGCGCGCTGGGGGCGACGACCGCGAACTGCGGGAGATGATCGCGGGCCTGTCGGGCACGGAGGCGGGCAACCTCGCCCGGGCTTTCACGTGGTATTTCCAGCTGGTCAATCTGGCCGAGGAATACGAGCGGGTGCGGGTGCTGCGCGCCTCGGGCGGGGTACGGCCCCAGAGTCTGGCCCAGGCCCTGCACGAGCTGAGGGCGCAGGGCCTGAGCGCCGAGGACACCGAGGCACTGCTGGCGCGGCTGGACCTGGGCCTGACCTTCACGGCCCACCCCACCGAGATGCGGCGGCGCACCGTGCGCCGGCACCTGGAAGCGGTGGCGCGCGCCCTGCCGGCCCTTGGGGACGAGGGCGAGGGTGGCCCGGCCGCCGAGGGCATCGCCGCCCATGTGGAGGCCCTGTGGCGCACCCCGGAACTGCGGCGCCTCAAACCCACGGTGCTGGACGAGGTCAAGGGCGGCCTGAACTATGTCGCCAGCATTGCCCAGGCGCTGCCGGGGTTGCAGCGCGACCTGAACGCGGCCTTCCGCGAGGTCTACGGCCGCGACACCGACGCCACCCTGCCCCTGAGTTTTTCGTCGTGGATGGGTGGGGACCGCGACGGCAATCCCTTTGTCACCCCGCAGGCCACCCGGGAGGCCCTAGCCCTGCACCGGGACCGCGCGCAGGAAGTGCTGCTGGCGCTGATCCGGCAGGCGTTTGCCGACCTGAGCCAGGAGGAACACGGCACCGAGGCCTACCGCGACGAGTTGCAGGCCCTGTTTGACGCGGTGCAGGCCGGGGAGACGGTGGACCTCGTGGGCCGGCTGTCGGCCCTGGACGCCAGCTTGCGCGCGGCCGGGCAGCGCCGCAGCGCCGACGTCCTGCTCACCCCGCTGCTGACGGTGGCGCGGGTGTTCGGGCAGCACCTGGTCAGCCTGGACATTCGCGAGCACTCGGCGCAGACGGGCGCGGCAGTGGCCGAGTTGCTGCGCGCGGCTGGGGTGGAGGCCGACTACCTGGCCCTGCCGGAGCACGCCAAACAGGAGCTCCTGATCCGCGAACTGCGCTCGCGCCGCCCGCTGTGGCCGGCGGGTGAGGCCCTGCCGGGCACGCTGGAAACCGCCATTGGCCCCATCCGCGAGGTGCGGGAAGCGGTGGCGCTGGCGGGGCCCCGGGCCTTTGGCCGCTACGTGATCAGCATGGCCGAGAGTGTCAGCGACGTGCTCGAGCCGCTGCTACTGGCGCGCGAGGTGGGCCTGCGGGTGCTGCCGGTGCCGCTCTTTGAAACCTTGGACGACCTGACCCGGGCGCCGCAGGTGGTGTGGGAACTGCTCTCGCTGCCGGAATACCGCGCGGTGCTGGGCGGCGACGTGCAGGAAATCATGCTGGGCTACAGCGATTCCAACAAGGACACCGGGTTCCTGGCCGCCAACTGGGCCCTGCACGAGGCGCAGCGGCAGATCAGCGACGTGTGCCGCCGCGCCGGGGTGCGCTGGCGCTTTTTTCACGGGCGCGGCACCTCGATTGGGCGCGGGGGCGGGCCGGCCAGCCGGGCCATCCTGGGCCAGCCGGGCGGCACCATTGACGCGGGTCTGCGCATCACGGAGCAGGGCGAAGCCCTGGCCGACAAGTACAGCCACCCCGTCCTGGCGCGGCGCAACCTCGAACAGGCGCTCTACGGCCTGCTGCTGTCGGCGGCGCGGCCCGGAGGCGAACTGAAGCCCGAGTGGCTGGAGGCCATGACGCGGGCCGCGCAGCGCAGCGCCCAGGCTTACCGCGCCCTGGTGGACGACCCGGCCTTCCTGCCCTTTTTCGAGGCGGTGACGCCCATCCACGAGATTGCCCGGCTGAACATTGCCAGCCGCCCGGTGCGCCGCCCGGGCGCGCCCACCCTGGGCAACCTGCGCGCCATTCCCTGGGTGATGAGCTGGACGCAGAACCGCGCGGGCCTGCCCGGCTGGTACGGGCTGCAAGAAGGCCTGCAGGAAATTGGCGCCCAGACGGCGCGCGAGATGTACGCCGCGTGGCCCTTTTTCCGCACAGTGCTGGACAACGCCCAGATGAGCCTGGCCAAGAGTGACCCCCTGATTTTTGACGAGTACCTGCGCCTGAGCTCCCCTTCCCCGCTGGCCGCGCACCTGAAAGACGCCTACGTGCGCACCGTGGCCCTGGTGCAGGAAGTGGTGGGCGCCGAACTGATGGCGGGCGAGCCGCGCCTGAAGGCCAGCATTGGCCTGCGCAATCCCTACATTGACCCCATTCACCGCATTCAGGTGGAACTGCTGCGCCGCAGCCGGAGCAAGGAAGGCGGCCTGGACGAGTTTGAACGCCCGCTGCTGCTGTCCATTCAGGGCATTGCGGCGGGGGTGCGGAATACGGGGTGAGTGGCTATGGGCCATAAGCGATGGGGCGAAACCCTCATGGCCTGCTGACTGCACCGCCCCTCTTCTGTTCTCGGAACCGCTACCATAATCCCATGCGCTCCCTTGCCCTGACGGGCGCGCTGCTCCTGGCCCTGGCCAGCCTGAGCAGCGCGCAGACGGCCACGCCCCCGGCCCGCTTTGAGGGGCAGATCATCTATCAGGTCATGCCAGACCGTTTTTTCGACGGCAACCCGAACAACAACCAGGGGGTCAACCGCGCCGACCTGCGCGCGTGGCACGGCGGCGACCTGCCGGGCCTGACCCAGAAGTTGCCCTACATTCAGCAACTGGGCGCCACCGCCGTGTGGCTCACCCCCGTCTACCAGCAGCAGACCACCAACTCCTTTGGCACGGCGGCCTACCACGGCTACTGGCCGGCCGATTTCCGTAACGTGGACCCCCACTTTGGCACCCTGGCGGATTTCAGCACCTTCGTGAAGGCCGCGCAGGGGGCCGGGATGCGCGTGGTGCTTGATCAGGTGATCAACCACTACGGTTACGAGGCGGCGGCGGTGCGCGCGCGACCGGGCTGGTTCAACGGCGAAGCGCAGTGCAGCGCCACCACCAACAAGGATGTGGATTGCCCCCTGGCCGGGCTGCCCGACCTGCGCCAGAGCGACCCCCAGGTGCGCGAACTGCTGCTGGGCAACGCGAACTTCTGGCGCGAGCAAGGCGTGCAGGCCTTCCGCTACGACGCGATCAAGCATGTGGAAGGCCCCTTCCTGCGCGAGCTGCTGGCCGCCGACCGGCAGGCGGGCACCTGGACCCTGGGCGAATGGTTCGACGCCGACACGGGCACCGTGGCCGACTGGCAGAAAGAGGGCTTTGACAGCCTGTTTCTCTTCAGCCTGCAGGCGGCCATGAAGGGCAGCATCATGGCTGGGCAGAGCCTGGACGGCGTGCGCAGCGTGCTGGCGCGCCAGAACGAGCTGGTGCGCCCCGGCGAGGTGGCCCTGTTCCTGGACAACCACGACGTGCCCCGCTTTGCCCAGGGCACCCTGTTTGAAGACATCGGCCAGGAGCGCACCAAGTACGGCCTGCGCGCCCTGATGACCCTGCGGGGTGTGCCGGTGATCTGGCAGGGCACCGAAATCGCCATGCGCGGGGCCGCCGACCCGGACAACCGCCGCGATATGCGCTTTGAAGACCAGTGGACCCCCGGCGAGCGCGCGGTGTTCGAGGCCACCCGCGACGCCATCGCCGTGCGCAAGGCCAGCCCCGCCCTGAGTGCCGGCGCCCTGAAGCTGCTCCCCACCCCCGAGACGGTCAGCGGCGACCTGCTGCTGTTTACCCGCGAACTGAACGGTCAGACCGTGCTGGCCGCGTGGCACAACGGCAAGGCGCGCAAGACCTACAGCCTGAAACTGAGCACCCTGGGCGTGGCCTGGGCGGGCCGCCCCGCCGCCTCTTCCCTGTTCGCCGGCCAGAACGCCCGGGTCAGCGTTTCGGGCGGCTACCTGCATCTGAGCCTGCCGCCCCAGGATGCGGCGGCCTTCCGGGTGGAGTAAGCCACAGGGGAGCGGCGCGGAGGTCATCCTTCCGCGCCGCTCTGATTTGGTCTGATTTAAGCTTTCAGGGGCCGGGGCACCGGCAGGGTGTAGGTCGCAAACGGTTTCCACTGCCCGCCCGGGTGGTGGCGGGCCAGGGGCCGGTCCTGGGCGTCCACGTACACCATGCGGTAGCGCACGCGCCCCAGTTCCAGGCCGCCGCGCTCACGCCACAGCACCTGCACGTCCACATTCGTGGCGGCGGGGTCGGTGTCGTGGGCACCCAGAATGCTGAAGTCGTCCAGTCGCCCCGGATAGACCTTCTTCACCTGCCGGATGCTGCGCCGCCCCGTGGGAAACACCCGCGCGGGCAGGGCCAGGGCCATTTCCCGGTACTGCCCGCCCTGCCAGTGGGTCAGGAAGGCGTTCAGGGCGTCCTGTGGCGTGGCGGTGGTCATGTCCTCAGCATGGCACGCCGGGATTAGGGCGCGGTATGGGGCATCTGGCGCAGAGACAGGTGCGACAGGTGGCTCAGGGGCCGCCCGCACCCCTGGGCTGGATGGCCCTTTGGATGGATGGCGGCGCTGGGGGCAGGCGCGTAGCCTCGGCCGGTGACCCCACCCCTTCTATTGGTGCTGACCGGGCTTCCGGCTGCCGGAAAATCCACCCTGGGCGAGGCGCTGGCCCGCGACCTGCAGCTTCCCTTCGTGACCAAGGACGAATACAAGGGCCTGCTGCTGGCCCGGCAGCCAGACCTGCCCCGGGACATTTCGGGGCCCCTGAGCTTTGACCTGATGTGGCATGTGGCGGGCGTGACGCTGAGGGCGGGCGTGAGCACCGTGCTCGAAACGCATTTCTACCGGGGCGTCAGCGAGGCGCATCTTCTGCGATTGGCGCAGACCCACGGCGCCCGGCTGGCCCAGGTGTTCTGCACCGCGCCGCTGGACGTGCTGCGGGCACGGCATGCGGCGCGCGTGGCTTCGGGGGCGCGGCCGGGGATAGACCTGCCTTTTGAGCACGCCCTGGCGCCCGCCCACTGGTGCCACACCCCGCTGGACCTGGGCCCGGCGCCCTGTCTGCAACTGGACACGGCCGCCGGTGACCCGCTGCCCAGGGCGCTGGCCTGGGTTCGGCAGCTTGACGCACTGCCGACGGACTGAGCGACAGGGACTCCTGGCTGGTGGGCCGCATGGCCCCTCGCTCGCCCCGGGCATGGGTGAACAGGTCTATGAACGGCCCTGCTCCTGCAGCCAACCGGCATGACTCCTGCCCCCCGCCTGCACCAACCACAGCGCCCGGCATGCTGTCCCCACCGCTGGGCCACCCTTTCGCCCCTTTCGTTCGTTCTGTTCCCGGCTGTTCCCGCCGCAGTCACGCCTGGGCGGCGGGCCCGCCGGACTAGGCTCTGGGCATGCCTGCCCCGGCCCTCTCCCCCACCGCCCCGGACCACCCGGCCCAGCCGCAGCGGCCTCCCACCCCCCTGGGGCTGCTGCAGTTGTTTCTGGGGGTGGCGCTGGTGGGCATTGGCGGCGGCCTGCCCGCCCACACCCGACGGGCCCTGGCGGCGCGCGGCTGGCTGACCGACGCCGCTTTTGCCGAGGCCTTTACCCTGGCGCAGCTGATCCCTGGGCCCAACGCCGTGAATCTGGCCGCCATGGTCGGCGCGCACCTGTGCGGGCCCCGGGGCGCGGCGCTGGCGGTGGCCGGGATTCTGGCGCCGGGGCTGGTGGCCATGCTGGCGGTCAGTGTGGTCACGCTGGGGCTGCCGGGGGGCCTGCCGCCCACCCTTCAGAGCGCGCTGCGGGGCGCGGCCTGCGCGGCGCTGGGGCTGATGCTCACGGCCGCCGTGCCGGTGGTGCAGGTGGCGCTGGGCGTCCGGGGCGGCGCGGCCCTGATGGGCGCCACGTTTCTGGCCCTGGCGGCCCTGAAGCTGGACCTGCTGCCCGTGCTGGCGGTGGTGGTCGCGGCCGGCCTGCTGCTGAACCGGCCCCGGAGCGGCGAATGAGCGCCGACCCCTGGGACATCCTGCTCACCTTTACCCGGCTGGGGCTCGTGAGTTTCGGGGGAGCCAACCTGCCCGAAATTGAACGGGTACTGGTGGAGCAAAAAGGCTGGATTACCCCGCAGGTGCTGGCCGGCGGCTTTGCCCTGGGGCAGCTCATGCCGGGACCCAACATGCTGGCCATGACCCACTACGGCTTTGCCGCCGGGGGCTGGTGGGGGGCGCTGGCCGCCACCGCAGGCTTTTATGGCCCCACCGCCCTGCTGAGCGCGGCGGCCATGCTGGCGTGGCAGCGCCTGAGCCGCTGGCGCTGGTTGCCGCCCCTGCGCAGCGCGCTGCTGCCTTTTGGCGCTGGGGTGCTGCTGGCGGGCGCGCTGGTGCTGGGGCGCAGCAGCCTGCACAGCTGGCCCGCCGCCGTGATCGCCGTGGCCGCCTTTGTGCTGCTGCAGCGCACGCGGGTCAACGCGGCGGTGGTGGTGCTGGGCGCGGCGGGGCTGGGCGCGCTGCTGGGGCTGTAGGGTGGGGCCAGACGCGGCGCTCTTCGCCCACCGGCCAGGAATACTGAGCGCATGGCTCCGTCCCCCTACGCCACCCCCCTGCAGCACGCTGACCTGCCCGCAGCGGTCCGGGCGATGCTGGGCCCCGGACCCCTGCAGGAGCCCCCGCAACAGGGCCGCACGTCCCGCGTGGCCTTTGCGCTGGACACCGGGGGCAGGCCTGTTGTGGTCAAACGCTCGGTGGGGCCACACCTGGAACTGCTGCGGCGCGAGGCCCGCGCATTGGGTGCCCTGCACCCGCTGGGCGTGCCCGCCCCGACACCGCTGCTGTACCTGGAACACGCGGCGCCCGCTGGCCCCGGGGGCTGGCTGGTCACCCCGCGCTGGCCCGGCCTGACGCTGGAGGCGGCCCTGCGCACCCAGGAAGACCCGGGGCGCCGCGCCGCCTTACTGGCCGACTTCGGCACGGCCCTGGCGAGGCTGCACGCGACGCCACCACCACCCGGTTTCGGCGGCCCCGACTGGCTGGCCGGGGCCCTGACCACCGCTGCCCGCCTGAACCCAGCGGTCGACGCCGCCCACCTTGCCCAGTTGCGCCGCGAGCAGCCCGGCGGCCGGGCGATGACCCTCATTCACGGCGACCTTTTTCTGGACAACGTGATGGTGACCCAGGGACGCGTCACTGGCTTTATTGACTGGGGATTCGCGGCGGTGGGCGACCCCCGTTATGACGTGGCGGTGGCGATCCACGAGCTGGGCCCGGCGGATCAGGCGGCTTTTGTAGAAGGCTACGGCCCGGCTGCGCAGTTGACCCCCCAGGAAACCGACTTCTTCGTTGGGGTCGCCCTGCTGTTCTGACAGTGGCCCTGGGACGCGAGTGTGGGTCGGGGACAGCGACGCAGGTGCAAGAGAGGCGCCATACTACTGGCCCCAAGGTGGAACGGGCCGCCTTTGTGAGCGTGCTTCCATCACAGTGCGGCCCATTCCCGGGCCCTGTGCCTCACGCAGATCGCCTGCGAAGAGCCTTCCCCTGACCCCCTCGGTCTTCAGAGGGCGGCCTCGGTCCACCCCCTGCCTCTCCTCTACCCGGCTTTGGCATCCTCGGGCTGCTTGATGCTCAGCACGCGGCTGGCGCCGGTCTGGTCGGTGGTGACGCCCCACAGCGCACTGGCAATTTCCATGGTGGCCTTCTGGTGGGTCACCAGTAGGAACTGGGCGCCGCGCTCGCTGAACAGCTTTAAAAAAGCGGTAAAGCGGCGGATGTTGGCCTCGTCCAGCGGGGCGTCCACCTCGTCCAGCACGGCCAGGGGCAGGCCCCCGGCGCCGCCTTCGCCGCCCGCATGGTTCAGCGCAAACAGGAACCCCAGCCCCGCCATGGTGCGCTCGCCTGCCGACAGCAGGGTCATGGAGCGGGTGCGTTTTCCTTTGGGCTGCACCGCCAGCCGCAGACCGCGCAGGCGACCGGCTTCGTCACGCTCGCCTTCCAGTTCGCCCTGGCCGCCCAGCAGCTGGGCACTGTACTCGCGGAAGGCGGCGTTCACCCGGTCAAAGGCGGCGGCCGTGGCGTGGCCCTCGGCGGTTTCGAGGTCGTGCAGGTGGGCGCGCAGTTCAGTCGCGGCCGTTTCGGCGTCGTGCAGTTCGGCGCGCACGGCGGCCAGCAGCTCGGCCTCGGCGGCGTGGTCGGCCTCGGCGCGGGCGTTCACCGGGCCCAGGGCCTCCAGGGCAGCGCGGGTGCGGGTCAGTTCGGCCGTCCACTCGCGCGGGGTGCCGGGGGGCAGGCAGCCATCGGGCAGGGGTTCTTGCAGCCCCTCGCGCCGGGCCACCAGCAGGCGCACCTCGTCCAGGCGGGCGCGGGCCTTGTTCTGCGCGGCAATGAGGTTCGCGTAGGTCTGGGCGGCCTGCTCGCGGACGTATTCGGCGCGGGCGTATTCGTTCTCGTCCAGGGTGCCCAGAGCGGCTTCGCGTCGGGTCACCTCGGTCACGGCGGCGGCAAGGTGGGCCTCCTGGGTCTGCAGGGCCGCTTCGCTGGCCTCCAGGCGGGCGCGCAGGTCCCCGGCGCGGGCGCGGCCGGTGCGGTAGGCGCGCCACGCGGCGTCAGCCTCGCGGGCCAGGGCCAGGGTTTCAGCGGCGGCGCGTTCGGCGGCGCGGCGACCCTCGGCCTCGTGGCGGGCACCGGCCAGGGCCGTCTCCAGGGCATTCAGGTCGGGCAGGGGCACGGCGGAGTCCATGGGCGCAGGGGTGTCGGGGCCCAGGCGGGCCGAGAGGCGGTCGCGGT
Source organism: Deinococcus aquaedulcis (assembly GCF_019693445.1). Taxonomy (NCBI): domain Bacteria; kingdom Thermotogati; phylum Deinococcota; class Deinococci; order Deinococcales; family Deinococcaceae; genus Deinococcus; species Deinococcus aquaedulcis. The sequence goes on from NZ_JAHRBL010000003.1 coordinate 292,670, forward strand.
GGGCTTCCAGGCTGCGGGCCTGCGCGCCCAGTTCGGCGGCGCGGCGCTCGGCCGCCGCCTCTTCCTGCGCGGCGCGTTCGCGGGCGGCCAGCAGGGTATCGTGCGCGGCGGCGCCCCCGGCCAGCGCGGCTTCCACCTTCTTCAATTCGGCGCCCAGGCGGGCACTCTGGCGGTCGGCGTCGTCCAGTTCGGCGTCCAGCTCCTGAAAGCGGCGCTGGTCGGTCAGCACGCCCGCACCCGTGTCGCGCGCGCGGCCCCCGGTGATCGCGCCGCCGGGCTCCACCAGTTCGCCGTCCAGAGTGACCAACCGGGGGCGGCTGCTGTGCGTGCGGGCGATGCGGTTGGCGGCGCGCAGGTCCCGCACCACCAGGGTGTCGGCCAGAATGGCTTCGCTCACCAGCGGCGGATCGCTGGGACACAGGTCAGCGAGGTTGCCCACCACCCCGTCCTCGCGCAGCAGGGCGGCGTCGCGGCGTGGGCGGGCGCGGATCAGGTCCAGGGGCAGGAAGGTGGCGCGGCCCCCCACCCGCTTGAGTTCGTCAATGATCTCGCGGGCGTCTTCGGCCCGGTGCACGACCACCTGTTCCAGTCGCCGGCCCAGCGCGGCCCCCAGCGCGGTCTCGTACTCGGCGGGCACAGTCAAGAGGTCCGCCACCGAGCCCACGATGCCAGGGTGGTCCAGCCGTAGGGCATTGCGGGCGCCCTCCCCGTAGCGGGCGTACGAATTCAGGGTCTGTTCCAGGCGCTCGCGTTCGCGGCGCAGCGGCGCCACGCTGGCGTTCACGCGCGCCAGTTCGCCGCGCAGGTGCCGCTCATGGTTCAGGGCGGCCTCGCGCTCGGCCTGCAGGGCGCGGTAGGCGGCTTCGGCGTGCTCGCGGGCGTGGCGCGCGGTGTCCAGGCGTTCCTCGGCGGCGTGCAGGCTCTCCAGGGTGGTGTCCAGGTTGCCCTGGGCGCGCTCCAGTTCGGCGCGCAGGGTCTCGCGGCCCCCGGCCTCGCGGGCCTGGGCCTCGGCGGCGCGGGCCACCAGGGTGCGGGCGCGCGACAGCTCGGCGTCCAGGCGGCGGGCCTGGGCCTCGGCGCCCTCGGCGCCGCTGCGGGCGGCCAGCAGGGCGGTGTCCAGGGCGGGCAGGTCGGGGGCCGGCACCTCGGGCGGGGTTCTGGGCAGGGCGTCCAGTTCGGCCTGCAGGGCGGCGCGCTCACCCAGCAGGTGGTCGCGGTAGCGCCCGGCCTGCGCAGCGGCGTCACGGGCGGCGCGCAGGGTTTCCAGGGCGCCCGCGTAGGCGTCGCGGCGGGCGCGGGCATCCTGGGCGGCCTCGCGGGCCCGCTCCACGGCGGCGGCGGCGGCCTGCACCTCAGCGCCCAGAGCGGCGCTGCGGGCCTCCAGCTCGGCGCCCTCGGCGCGGGCGGCGGCGATGTCGCGGGTCAGCGCGGCCTGCCGCTCGCGGCGCAGGGCATCTTCCAGGGTCAGCACGCGCAGGCTCAGGGTGCGCCAGTCGCGGGCCTCCTGGGCGGCGCGGGCCAGCCGGGCCAGGACCGCTTCTCGCTCGCCCAGCACCAGCCGCAGCGCGCCTAGGTGGGTGTCGGCCTCGCGCAGCCGCGCTTCAGTCTCCTGCCGCGCCGACACCGCGCGCGACAGCCCGGCCGCTTCCTGCACGTAGCCCAGCAGCGTCTTGCCCTCGGCCTGCACCACCCCGCTGACCTCGCCCTGCCCGATCACCGCCAGCCCCCCGGGCCCCAGACCCGTGCCGCGCAGGGCGCTCTGCACGTCGCGCACGCGGGCGGGGCGGCCCCCCAGGTCCTGCTCGGCCGTGCCGTCGCGGTAGATGCGCCGGGCCAGATTCACCCGGCCCTGCGCGGTGTGCAGCTCCAGCTGCACCTCGGCCAGCCCCAGCGGGGCCTTGCCACCGCTGCCGTGGAAAATCAGCTCCGAGGCCCGGCCGGCGCGCAACTCGCGGGCGCGGGCCTGGTGGGTGGCCCAGCGAATGGCCTCGACAACGTTGCTTTTGCCGCTGCCGTTGGGCCCAATGACCGCACTGACGCCGGGCCCGAATTCCAGCCGGGTCCGGTCCGCGAAACTTTTGAAGCCTTGGAGGGTGATGCTGTGCAGCATGGGGAGGTCAAAGGGTCTGAAGGTCTAAGGGTCTAAAGGTCTAAGAGTCTAAGGGAAAAACAGAAGAGCGTGCGGCTGCACGCAGGGGCGCCTGCCCTTAGACCCTTCGACTCTTTGACCCTTAGACATCTCCTCACTGCTCCGCGCAGTCGGCGCGGGTGTAGGGCTCGCGCAGGTCCATGTGGCCCAAGGTTTCCACGGTCTGGCCGCCCAGCAGGAAGGTCACGTCCTGGCCCCGGGCATCCAGCAGGGTGCGGGTGAGGGTACACAGCAGCATGCGCTCGCCGCTGGTGCCGTAGCGCAGTTTGGCGTAGCTCTCCGGCAGGTCCACGAAAAAGTGCTGCCCGCGCAGATACACCTTGGGGGCCGCGCCGCCTGCCGGCACCAGGCTCAGCAGGCCCCGGTCGTAGGGGCCCTGGGCCCACACGTTCACGGCGGCCTGGGCCACGGCGCGCGGGTTGGTCTGCACGACCTGAATGGTGCGGGTTTCGGGCTTCAGGCGCTGTACCTGAGGGTCGGTGAAATACACCTTGACCTTCAGGGCCTGGCGCTCTTCCAGGTCCGGCTTGGGGGGCGTGGGCGTGGGCGGCGTGCGCTGCACCGCCTGCAGGGCCAGCACCGAGGACACGAACAGCGCGGCGGCCACGACATTGAACAGCGAGAACAGCTTGCGCAGCGCCTTCATGGCTGCGCCCCTGCCGCGCCGCTGGCACTGATGTTGGCATTGTTGTTGGCGCGGGCCGTGAGGTAGGTCGCCACCGAGCGGGCCACCGCCACCGCCATCACCTGCAGGCGCTGGTTCACGCCCAGCTTGGCCAGATCCTCGGCGTTGCCCGCCCAGCCCAGTTCCAGCAGCAGGGCCGCCTGGGGGGCCTCGCCCAGCGACAGCACGCGGCTGGTGGTTTCCCGGCCAGCGGTCACGCCCCCGGCCTTCAGCTCGCCGCGCAGCAGCTCACCCAGGCGGCGGGTGCTGCCTGGGCCCGCCACCACCAGCGGCGCATAGGGCGGCGCCGCCCCGGCACGAATCGCGTTGATCAGCGGCGCGCTGGCCCGGCCGGTCTGCTCGTACACGGTCACGCCGCCGCGCTGGGCCCCGGGCAGGCGCCCCAGGTCCAGGGCCAGATACACGTCGCTCTGACGGATCAGCCGCAGGGCGTCCTCGCGGGGCAGGGTCTGGCTGGCGTCGCGGGTCATGCGCACCTGCCAGCCGAACTTGGACAGCAGTTCGGCCGCGCGCCGGGCCACCTCCAGGGTCACGTCGCGGCCCACGCCGGGTACCCGCACCGGGTCCAGCACGATCAGGGGGGCGGTCACCCGGGTCAGCACTTCGGGGCTGCTGCGGCCCACCCCGGGCCCGGCATCCACCACCACGCGCACGTTGCCGGGGCGCACCACCTTGTACACCCGGTAGCCACTGCCCGCGTTCAGGGGCAGGGTCACGGTCAGGTCCTCGCCGCTGCGCGCCACCTCTGCCGAGGGCACAAAAGCCCCCCGGGTGGTGTAGCGGCGCGCCTCGCCTTTCAGGCCGCGCAGGGTGACCACCACGCGGTCGCCGCGCTGTTCGTCCTGCACAGCCACGTCGCGCGAGAGGTCCAGCACCAGCCGGTCGGTGTCGCGCCCGGCGCGGCTGCTCACGCCCAGCAGTTGTGGCGCAGGCACCGTCAGCTTGCCGGGTTCGTACTGGGCGCCCAGGCCGGTGGCCAGGGTGTCTACCGGCAGGTACAGATTGCCGTTCACCAGTGTGGCGGCGCGCGCTTGCAGGCGGCGGGTGTCCAGCTGCACCGTGTTGAAATCGGTGGTGGCCCGCTGCTGGTCCTCGTCAATGGGCAGCAGCAGGGTGTGGCCCAGGCCCGTCACCCGCACAATCTGGCCTTCGCGGGTCACGGTGAGCAGGCCGCTCAGGGCACTCTGGCTGGCGTATTCGGCGCCGTACAGCTGAATGCTGTCCACCGGCTGCCCCGCCAGATTCAGGCGGCTAAAGGCAATCTGGGCCCCCGCAAGGCCCAGCAGCAGCAGACCCGCGCTCAGCAGGCGCAGGGCGGCGCGGGGACGGGCAGTCGCAGCGGCCTTCACAGCTCGCGCAGCTCCCGGCGCACGGTCTTTTCGGCCTCAGCGCGGCGCTTGTCGTGCAGTTTCTTGCCGCGCGCCAGGGCCAGTTCCACCTTGAAATAGCGGCCCTTCTGGTACAGCTTGGTCGGCACCAGGGTCAGACCCTTCTGCTCCAGGCCGCGCTTTAATTTGCCAATTTCCTCGCGGTTCAGCAGCAGGCGGCGGGTGCGGCGGGGCTCGTGGTTGTTGTAGGTGGCTTCTTTATAGGTCGGGATGTACAGCCCTTCCAGCTCCACGTTGCCGCCCTGCAACCGCGCAAAGGCGTCGCGGAAATCCACGCCGCCCGCCCGCACGCTCTTGACCTCACTGCCCGTCAGGCTGATGCCCGCCTCGAAGCGCTCTAATAATTCGTACTCGTAATGAGCGCGGCGGTTCGTGTACACGCGGGGCATTCTAGCGGAAGGGGAGCAGGAGGCGGGAGGCGGGGCGCGGGCAACCGCACGCCATGTGCTCTTCCCGCGTCCCGCGCACCGCTCTTCCGCCTACTTCTTCGGCCGGCTGGGCCGCACCTCCACGCGGCTGGGCAGGGTGCGCGCGGGCATGCGCAGCAGGTCCACGGTCAGCTGCGCAAGGTCCTCAGGCTGAATTTTCCAGGCGTCCTGGTCATTCGGGGTGTGGCCGTTAAAGTGCGTCGCCACGCTACCAGGCATGATCTGGGTGACCTTGATGCCCCGGTCGCGCAGCTCCAGCATCAGCACCTCGGACAGGCCGTTCAGGCCGAACTTGCTAGCGTTGTAGGCGCCGCCACCCGCAAAGGGGTTCTTGCCCGCCAAACTGGACAGGGTAAAAACGTACCCGCCGCGCTGCGACAGCGCCGGAATCGCCGCCTTGACCGTGTAAAAGGCCCCGCTGAGGTTAGTGTCAATCACGTCCTGCCACTGCTCAATGCTCAGGTCGGCCACAGAGGCAAAGTGGCCCACGCCCGCATTCACAAACAGCACGTCCAGCCCGCCAAACGCCGCCACATGCGCGTCCACGGCGGCCTGCAGGGCGTGGGGGTCTTTCACGTCGCAGGCCACGCCCCGGGCCTGGGTGCCCAGCTGCGCCGCCACCTCTTCAATCTCGCCCTGGTGGCGGCTGGTGATCGTGACCCCGTAGCCCTCCTGCACCAGGGCCTGGGCCACCGCCCGCCCAATGCCCTTGCTGGCCCCGGTGAGAAAAGCGCTTTTGCCCTGCTGCGTCTGGCCGGTCATGGGCGGACGGTAACACGTCACAGGCCGGGTGCAGTGTGGGGCCGCGTGCAGACATGGGCCCCGGGGGCCATGACGGTGCGCCCGCGCTCAGGGCAGGCGCGCGGCGAGCTGGTCGTACAGGTAATTCACAAATTCGGCCTGGTGGCGCAGCAGCACGGAAATCCCAAAGGTTTCGCTGAGCACCACGTTCTGGCCTTCGGGCAGACGGAATTCCAGGCGGGCGCCCAGCTTGTTCCACGGCAGCAGGGCCCGGGGCGCCACGAACACCGGGCGCACCTCAATGGCCCCGGGGGCGCCTGCCTTCTCAGTCACAGTGGCCTTGGGGTACCGGCGCTTGATGGCCCCGGCGCTGTCGCGCTTCATGGCCGCCAGGATGCTGGCCCGCTGCTCGGCGTTCACGAGGTTGGGGTTCCCCTCGATTTTGGGGTCCAGGATGACGTAGGTGGCCGCCGAGAGGCGCTGAGCGGTCCAGCTGGCCGGCGTCTGGGCGCTCGCCAGGGGAAGGGTCAGTGCAGAGGCGGCCAGGGCCGTGGAAAGCAGGAACTTCATGCGGGCCAGTGCATCACACCCAAGCTGACGCGGTGTGAGGGGGGGCTGAGGGGCGCCCTGGCCGCCCAAGGCGGTCACCAGGGCCCCAGGCCGTCCCAGCGGGCCGCTACAGTAGGGCCATGCAGGACCTACTGACCATCATGCGCCGCCTGCGCGGGCCCGGCGGCTGCCCGTGGGACCAGGAGCAGACCCACCAGTCCCTGCGCCCCTACCTGCTAGAAGAAGCCGCCGAGGCCGCCGACGCTGCAGCCGGGGGCGGCGGCCCCGAACTGGCCGACGAACTGGGCGACGTGCTGCTGCAGGTGGCCTTTCACAGCGTCATTGGCGAGGAGGCTGGCACCTTTTCTTACAGGGACGTGGAACGGAGCATCGTGGAGAAGCTGGTGCGGCGTCACCCCCACGTGTTCGGAGACACAGCGGTGGCAGGCAGCGCCGAGGTGGTCGCCAACTGGCAGACCATCAAGGCGGCCGAGCGCGGCGGGCGGCCCAGAAGCGCCCTGGAGCGCGTACCCGCTGGCCTGGGGGCCCTGAGCCGCGAGGCCCAGGCCCAGAAACTGAGCGCGCAACGAGTGGGCGCCCAGCAAGGCGGCGGGGCGCCCGAGGGCGAGCCGGACGAGCGGCAGGCCCGGGCCCTGGCGGCGCTGCAGGGGGCCCCGGCCACCCCAGAGAGCGTGGCGCAGGTGCTCTCGGCGGTGGTGGCCTGGGCCCGCGCGGCGGGCGTGGACCCCGAACTGGCCCTGCGCGACCACACCACAGCGGCGTTGCGGGCACTGGACGCCGGCGCAGCGGCACAGGGCACAGGCCAGCCCCGTGACTGATCCACTGGACCGGGCTGCAGCAGACCCCTGGGCCATCTGGGTGGGTGGGCGCGAGCGCCGCACCCTGCACCTGCCCGAATATCGCCGCGCCGCCGTGCTGGTGGGCCTGACCCAGGAACCCAGCCCCCGAGTGCTGCTGACCGTTCGCTCGGCCGACCTGCCCACCCACCGGGGCCAGATCAGTTTTCCCGGCGGCAGTCTGGAACCAGGCGAGGACCCGGTCACGGGCGCCCTGCGCGAAGCTCAAGAGGAGGTGGGCCTGGACCCGGCCGCCGTGACCGTGCTGGGCGAACTGGACGACGTGTTCACGCCCATCGGCTTTCATGTGACGCCTGTGCTGGCCCGCATTCCCGCGCAGCCGGGGCTGACCCTCAGCGCCGAGGTGGCCCAGCTGCTGCTGCCCACCCTGGCCGAGTTGCGTGCCCTGCCCGTCACCACCGAAACCCGCACCCTCCCCGACGGCACCCGCGTGCCCCTGTACCGCTACCCCTGGCAGGGCCACGACATCTGGGGCATGACCGCCCGGATTCTGCACGACCTGCTGACCCAGGGGCCAGAGGGGGCAGATGGCCCATAGCAGATGGCAGATGGCTTTATCACCCTGCCATCTGCCCACAAAAAACCACCCCCACCACAACGGGCGGGGGTGGGCTTCACGCTAGAAATTAGCGGGTGGGGGTAATGGTGATCTGACCGTTCTGGGTCACGTTGTAGGTGTTGCTGAAGGTGCGGTAGCCGGAGGCCACGACCACGATCTCGTGGGTGCCGCGCGACACGCGGATGTTCAGCACGCCGTTGCGGATGGTGCCCACTTCGTCGCCGTCCACGAACACGCGGGCGCCGTTCACCGGGCTACGCAGCGTGATGGAGTACTGCGCGGGGGCCGGTGCGGGGGCAGGGGTCACCGCCTGGGCGAATTCCACGTTCAGGTTGGTCGTGCTGCCCGCACGGATGGCGATGGTGGTGGTGTAGTCGCGGTAGCCAGGGGCCTGCACGCGCACCGGGAAGGTGCCCGCACGCAGGTTGCTGTAGGTCACGTTGGCGCCGCCCAGCCGCTGACCGTTCAGGATCACGGTGGCGTTGTTCACGTTGGTGCCCACGAACAGGCTGCCGGTGCTCACGGGGTTGCGCGCCGCCACGGTGTAGAAGGCGGTATCACTCACCCAGCTGTTCTGGGGCAGGGGGTTGACCACGATGCTCAGGGCCTGGGCCAGACCGGCCTGGCTCTTGGCGTTCACAGTGGCGAACTGGTCCTGCGCGCTCTTGAAGGAGCTGATGTCGTCCAGGTCCAGCTCGGTCAGGCTGGCCAGGGCCAGCACCTTGTTCTGGCCGATGGGACCGGCCACGGTGTACGTGAACTTGTCGTCGGGGGCGGGGAACACCTTGGTGGTGTTCGCCTTGACGAAGTTCTCGCCGCTCAGACGGTTGGGCAGGATCTGGTCCACCGTGCCGTCGGGGTTCACATTGAACAGGTAGACGTAGGCGTCGCGGTTGACCGTGGTGCTGATGGAAATTTTGTCACCCACGCGGTAGGCGGGGTTCTGGTTACCGCTGGTGTCTTTGTCCACGCGCACGCTGACTGACAGGTCGGGCTGCGTGGGGTTCACGATGATGCTCTGCGCACTGATCTTGGGGGCCGCAGCGGCCGTGCTGATCAGCATGGCGGCGGGAATCAGGAAAAGCTTCTTCATGTCGTACCTCCAGGGCACAGCCTACGGGCGGCAAGATGACGCACCGTGAGCGGCCTGGGAGGCTTTGTTAATGGTGCTTCAGGTCACCGTCAGGCAGGTGACGCCGCCCTGACGGAGCGTGTTGAAACAGCCTTTGGAAGGCTCCTGGGGCAGCTTCCCGAGTCGAAAGCCATACGGTTCCGCCAGCAACGACAGCCGCGTCCATCCCTGGGCCAGCACCCTCTCCAACCCACACCCCTTTGCTTTTGCTCAGCGCAGAATCCGCGCCGGTTCCACCGCCGCCGCCCGCCGGGCCGGAATGAGGGCCGCCAGCAGAGTGGTGGCCAAGCCAATGGCATTCACGCCCAGCACGTCCGTCAGGCGCACCTCGACCGGCAGGGTGGTGATGAAATACAGGTCGCCCGGCAGCGTAAAGGGCCGCACCGTGAAATACGCGCTGATGCCCAGGCCCAGCAGGTTGCCCAGCAGCAGCCCGCCCAGCCCCAGCGCCAAGCCCTCCAGCAGAAAGATGCGGGTGATCAGCGGCCGGGTGGCCCCAATGGCGCGCAGAATAGCGATTTCCTGTGTTTTCTCGAACACCGCCAGCGTCAGCACGTTGGCGATTCCAAAGGCCGCCACCACCACGATCAGCAGCACCACAAAGGCAATCACCCGCTTCTGCAGCGCCAGCTGGTCCAGCAGCGTGCCGTACAGACTCTGCCAGGGCAGCGGCGAGTAGGCGCGGGTACGGGTCAGGTCGTCGCCCACCGCTGGGGCCTGGGCGGGGTCATGCAGGCGCAGCTGGTAGCCCGTGATGGCCTGGGTGCCCTGCAGGGCCTGCAGGGTCTTCAGGTTGGTAAAGGCGTAGGCGGAATCAATCAGGTAGTTGCCAGTGGAAAACACGCCGCGCACCCGCAGGGCCGTGCGGCGCTGCGTGCTGTTCAGCAGGCGCACCGTGTCGCCAGTAAAGGCCCCCACGCTGCGGGCCAGGGCCGCGCCCAGCAGCACCTCGCCGTCTTTCAGGCTGCCCAGCGCGGCCTGCTGCTCGGCGGGCAGTTGCAGCACTTTCCGGGCGGCGGGGGTCACGCCAAACAGGGTGGTGAAGTCCACCCCGGCGCCCCGCCCGGGCGAGGCTGGCCGGGTCAGCAGCCCCTTATCGGCCAGAAAAGGCGTAAAGGCCAGCACCCGGCGGTCGGCGCGCAGGGCGGCTTCCAGTTCGGCATCGAGGGGCGTGGGCCGAAAGGCAGTCACGCTGAGGTGAGGGCTGGCGCGCAGCGTGGCGTCCACCAGCGCGCGGGTAAAGCCGTTGGTCAGGCTGAGGGCCGCAATCAGGGCCATGACCCCCACCGCGATCCCCAGAATGGTCAGGGTGTTCTGGGTGCGGCGGCGGCGCAGGTGGGCGCGCGCCAGTCGCCAGGGCAGGGCGCGGTCAGGCTTGGACATGCACCGGGGAGGATAGCAGAGGACCAAAGTGAAGGCCCCGCCCGGCAGCGGCGCGGGCGGGGGGGCCTGGAGGTCAGGAAGGGAGATCAGCGAATGGCGGTAATGCGGATCTGGCGCGCGCCCCAGTTCAGGGCCTCGGTGCGGGTGGGCATCCAGATGTCCACGCTGTTGGTCTTGCGGGCGGCCATCGTGTCTTCCACGATAAACACCCGGCCGCGCAGCATGTTGGAGTAGCGCCCACTGAGGTCCTCAATCATGACGCGGGTGCCGTAGGGGAAGAGGCGCAGCAGGTCGCGCGACAGGGCGATCACGCCGGGCCGGGTGCGGGTGCCCGTGGCCGTGATGAACGGCGTGGCGTCCGTCTGGTTGGGCAGGCTGTTGTAGGCCGTGGAGCGCGCCACCACCGAGCGGCCACGAATAGGCGTGACCGCCACCGGCTGGCTGGGGCGCTGCGCCTGGGCAATAGCGGCGGCGCGGTTCTGGGCGGCCTGCTGGGGAGCAGGCGCGGCAGGCGGGCGAACCGTCAGGGCGTCACGCACCGCGTCCGAGGCGACGGTGCTGGCGGGCAGGGCTGGCGTGGCGCCAGCGGTGCTCAGCAGGGCAAAAGCGGCGGCGCGAATCCAGTTCAAAGGACGTTGAGACATGCGTTCTCCTGCGGGCGCGGCACCAGAGGGCACGCCCGTTGAGGGAAAATGGGAATGAAATTACTGGGTTGAGGGCCCATGAAGCTGCCCTCTGTTCGTGCATGAGCGTAATGGTGGGAAATGGCAGTTTTTTGAGAATTCTAGGCTTTCTGGCTCATTTTTTCTCGGCCAGATAGCGTAGATCAGTTCAAAAGAGTTGAAAAATCTCTATCAGGTCCCAATTCTCATCATGAGACAAGTTCTAATCGTCTCATTTAGTTTCTCATTGATGCCATGTGAAGAATGCCAAATTTGGCCTGCCCTACCCCACCACTGTCCAGCTTAGAGACCCACCAAGGTATGAAAAATGACACTTCGGCGGTGAGCCCCAGTGAGAGGCCGCCGAAGTGTCAGTTGACCGGAAGTTCAGCTTCTCAGCGTCTCTTAGAATTCACTCATCCTGCTTTTCAGGGTGGGGCACCACGCCCCAGCTGGACAGCACATCGGCCGAAATAGCGCGGAAAATGGGCGCGGCCAGCATGGAGCCGTGGTACTCGCGCTTGGCGCCGTGAACCATCACGGCGATGGTCACGCGCGGGCTTTCGACCGGGAAGAACCCCGCGAAGACGCTGTCGTAGATGCTGCTGGAGTAGCGGCCGTCCACCACCACCTGCGCGGTGCCCGTTTTGCCGGCCAGATCGTAGCCGTCCAGGCCAGCGGTGCCGGAAATGCGCTTGACCACTGTTTGCAGCATGGTCCGGGTTTCGCGGGCCACCTCGGGGCGCAGCACATCGCGCCGCTCCTGGCCGGTTTCGCCTTCCACCAGACGGGGCGAGAGGTAGCGGCCGTCGTTGGCCAGCACGTTGAAGGCTGCGGCCAGTTGCAGCGTGGTGCTGCTCATGCCCTGCCCGAATGAATTGGTGGCGCGCACCAGGTCGCTCCAGCGGCTCAGGGACTGCAGTTGCCCACTGGCGGCAGGGACGGCCGGCAGCGGCACCTCACGGCCAAAGCCATAGGCGTTCAGATAGCCGCGCATGCGCTCTTTGGGAAAGTGCTCCACGATATGGGTCATGCCCACGTTGGAGCTGTACTGCAATATGCCCTGGGTGGTCAGTGTTCTGGGATGGGCCACGTTGTCGCCAATGCGGCTGCCCCAGCGTCCGCCCACAAAGCGACTCATGGGGGTGTCGTACAGGGTGTTCGGAGTGGTCAGACCCTCGTTCAGCGCGGCGGCCACCACCAGCGCCTTGACGGTGGAACCGGGCTCGAAGCGGTCCAGGAACGCGCGGTTGCGCCGGGCGCCCTCGGAGTAGGTGCGCCAGGTGCCGGGGTCAAAGGGGGGATAACTGGCGGCGGCCAGCACGCGCCCGGTGCGGGTTTCCAGCACCACCACCGAGCCGTATTCGCCCTGGTGCGCGGGCACGGCGCGCGCCAATGCGGCCTCGGCCGAGGCCTGAATGCCCGTATCTATGGTGAGCTTGACTGTCTGGCCGGCGGTCAGGGGCCCGTCGTAGGCGTTTTCCAGGCCCTCTAAGCCCTCAGTGGTGCCCATCATGCCCAGCAGCTGCCCGGCCAGGGTGCCCTGCGGATAGACCCGCTTGCCGTTCACACTGGTGGCCAGCACCCGCCCATCGGCGGAGAGCACGGTGCCGCGCGCCTGCATGACCTTCTGCCGGGCGGTCTGGGGCGCGCCCCACTCCAGCTGGGCGTAGGCCCACACCAGAGTCAGGAACATCAGCAGGGCCAGAATGCGCATCAAGTGAGAACGGGCGCGTATCTTCACTTCCACAGCGTCTTCACCTCCAGGGTGCGGGCCGCGCTGGGGCGGCGGGGCGCGGGGGGCAGCGGCGTAAAGGTGGCCTTGTTGGGCGGCGTGACGGCCAGCAGGCGCATGCCGTGTGCCTGGGCCCAGTCCTTCAGTCGGCGCTGGCTTTCCAGGGTCTGCAGCTGCACGGTGAGGTCGGCGTTCTGGGTGATCAGGGCCGCTTCGCGCTTCTCGGCGGCACGCAGGGCGGGGCGCACGTTGCTGGTCAGCGCGCGCACCGTGACCAGCACCAGCACCAGCGCCAGATAAATCAGCACGTAGCGCACAGCGCGCGCCCGCCACGTGGGCAGTGAGGTGTCCATTTCATTCCAGCGCGGCACAAAGCGCGACAGGGATGCCTGGGGGCCCTGCAGGCGGGTCATGCGGGCCTCCGTTCGGCCACGCGCAACTTGGCGCTGCGGGCGCGGGGGTTGCTCGCCTGCTCTTCTTCAGACGCCACCAGCGGGCGCTTGGTCAGGGGGGTCAGGACCTCGCTGCCCAGCAGGAAGCGCTTCACGATGCGGTCTTCAAGCGAATGAAAGCTGATGACCGCCAGCCGCCCGCCGGGGGCCAGCAGGGTTTCGGCGGCCTGCAGCCCGTCGCGCAGGGCGCCCAGTTCGTCGTTGACATGAATGCGCAGCGCCTGAAAGGTGCGCCGGGCGGGGTGAATCCCCTTGGAGAAGCCGGGGTACGCCCGCTTGACGATCTCGGCCAGTTGCACGGTGGTCTCGATGGGCGCCTTGTCACGCGCCGCCACGATCCCGCGTGCAATGCGGCGCGAGAGGCGGTCCTCGCCGTATTCATAGATGATGGCGGCGAGGTCCTCTTCGTCGTAGGTGTTCACCACGTCGGCGGCCGATTCGCCGCTCTGGCTCATGCGCATGTCCAGCGGGGCCTCGGTGTGGTAGGAAAAGCCGCGTGCCGCGTCGTCCAGCTGAAAGCTGCTCACGCCGATGTCCAGCAGAATGCCGTCCACCTGCAAGGCGCCCGCCGCCGCCAGCAGCGCGGCCATGTCGCGGTAGTTGCCCTGCAGCACGGTCAGGCCCGCCCATCCAGCACGCCGGGCCCGCTCCAGGGCGTAGGGGTCCTGGTCAATGCCGTACACAGCGGCGCCCGCCGCCAGCAGCAGCCCAGTGTGCCCGGCGCCGCCCAGGGTGCCGTCCACGAACACGCGGCCGGGGGCCGGTTGGAGCGCTTCCAGCACCTCGGCGGCCAGCACCGGCACATGCGACAGGCCGCCTTGGGCGGGGGCGGCTTCGGAAGAGAGGGGGGTCTGGGGGTCGTTCATTGGTTACGCCACAAAGTTGGACAGAAGGTCAGGTTTAGGGGGGTTGTCCTGCACCGCCGCAATGGCGGCTTCCCAGCGGGCCGGGCTCCAGAGTTCCAGGCGACCGGGCGCACCCGCCACGATCACTTCTCCCTCCAGGGCCGCAAACGCACGCAGGGGCTGGGGCACAGAGACGCGGCTCTGGTTGTCCAGGCGCGCCTTGCTGGCCCCGGAATAGAAGAAGCGCACGAACGCCCGGGACTCGGCGTCTGTGAGGGGCAGGCCTTCTAACTGCGTTTCCACCCGCTTCCAGCTGGCCAGGGGAAACACGTACAGGCAGCCTTCCATGCCGCGCGTCAGGATCATGCCGTCCTCCACGAAGTCGCGGAACGCGGGGGGCATGACCACGCGGCCCTTGTCATCAATGGTGTACGGGTATTCGCCAAACGGCACACACGGCTCCTCTTTTCCCACCTGTGCCCACCTTGCGGGCGGATGAGGTTGGGGGTCCACCTCAACCATAAACACGCGCTCAACGCCTTTTGGTTGATGCGGCGAGTGTAACAGCCGTTTCCACGAATTACCACCAATTCCCACCTCTCTCCCACTTTCTTTGCCGCTTTCCCCCCGCAGCCCCACCCCTGCCCCCCGCGCTGGTCCTGGGAGCGGGACACCGGGCACCCCCCGCGCGCCCTACGCTGCGGGCCATGCATTCCCACCACACCCTGCGCGCCGGCGCCGTGCTGGCGGTCCTGTCCGTTGCCCTGGGCGCCTTTGCGGCCCACGGCCTGAAAGCCCGCCTGGACGCCGCTGCTCTGGCCACCTTTGAAACCGGCGCCCGCTACCAGATGTACGCGGCCCTGGCCCTGCTGGCCCTGGGCACCCAGCCCGGGCAGCGCCGCGCGCCCCCGCTGCTGCTGGCCGGCGCCCTGGTGTTTGCCGGCAGCCTGTACCTGCTGGCCCTGACCGGTGTGAAAGTCCTGGGTGCCGTGGCCCCCATTGGCGGCGCATTGATGATCGCGGGGTTTGTGCTAGCGGCACTGGACGCGAAGAAAGGGGTGTAGGGGGTGGGTTGTCGGTTGTAGGAGAAAGAAAGGGGCACATTTGCGCCTTTTTTCTGCCGTTCCCACAGCCCACACCCCACGACCCACAACCAAAGCAGGCCGCCCCCAATTGGGGGCGGCCTGCACGGCGCGGGGGAACTGTAAGCCGGGTTCTGTCCACCGCCTGGGGCGGCTGTTCGGCCATCTCTCTGGGACGCGCATTGCTGCGCGCCTCAAGCGACCATCCTGGCGGTCATCGGGCGGGCCAGCCCTCGCGCACGGTCGGGTCTTGCACCGGATGGGGTTTACCAGACGCCCGCAGTCTCCTGCGGGCCTGGTGCGCTCTTACCGCACCGTTTCACCCTGACCGCGCGCCTGCCCACTGCCGGGGCTTTGCGTTCTGCACGCTGGCGCGCGGCGGTCTGGTTTCTGTGGCACTGTCCTTCGGCTTCGCCGTTTCCCAGGCCCCGGCAGCGGGCGGCTGGGTACTTGACTCGCCGACCAGCCGTTAGCTGGCATCCTGGCCCTGCGGTGCCCGGACTTTCCTCACGCCTGACGGCGCGCGGCCGAACATTCCCCCGCAAGGAGAAAGGATAGCAGGAGGCGGGCAGCGGTGCGCGGTGAACTCTTCTTATCCCGCCTTCTGCGCACCGCTGCCCCCCTACCCCCAGCGCTTCTCAATCCGTTCCCACTGGCGCGCCCACACCTGGGGCGGCGTGCGGTCCGGGTGCAGCAGGTCGCGCAGGTCACGGTCGTCAAGCTGGCGGTATTCGCCCACCTCCAGGTTGCCCAGCCACAGGCCGCCCACGCGGTAGCGCAGCAGGCGGGTCACTGGGTGGCCAATACCTTCCAGCATGCGCCGCACCTGCCGGTTTCGGCCCTCGCCCAGCACCACGAAGGCGCCGCCGCGCGCCGGGCGGGCCTCTAAGGCGGTGGCCGGGCCGTCGTCCAGGGTCAGGGAGCCGTCCAGCAACCGCTCCAGATCAGCCGGGGTGGGGGCGTGGGGGCCGTCCGTCCAGGCGCGGTACGCCTTCTCATGGCCGTAGCGGGGATGGGTCAGCGTCAGGGTCAGGTCGCCGTCGGTGGTCAGCAGCAGCAGCCCTTCGGAGTCGCGGTCCAGGCGGCCCACCGGGTGCAGGCCAGGGGTGGGGGGCATGGCGTCCAGCACGTTCTTGCGGCCGTACTCGTCGCGGGCGGTGGTCACGTAGCCACGCGGCTTGTAAAGCATGTAGGTGACCTTCGGGGCGGCCCCGGTTTCGATCAGCTGGCCGTCCACCCGGATGTCGTCGGCGTCGGTGACGGTCTGGCCCAGGGTGGCGGGCACGCCGTTCACGGTCACGCGCCCGGCCTGGATCATGGCTTCTGCCGCGCGGCGCGAGGCCACCCCGGCGCGGGCCAGCCGCTTGTGCAGCCGCTCCATTACAGCCGGCTCCGGCGCGAGGGGCTGCCCAGCAGCGCCATGACCGCCAGCAGTACCAGCACGCCCGAGACCACCAGCAGGGCGGTGCGCAGCGGCGCGGCCAGCGTGTCGGCACCGCGCAGCACGGGGGGCAGCAGGGCCGCCACCAGCAGCAGGTTGCCGCCCACCAGCCCGCCCACCTTCACCCGGTCCGGGGCAAAGCTGGCGGCCAGCTGAAAGGCGCCCCAGGCCAGCACCACGGCCCCCGCCCCGCGCGCCAGCCACAGGGGCGACACGCCAATCAGGGACGCCACGGCAGGCGGCAGAAAATACAGATACAGCCCCAGCGGCACAAACAGCAGGGCGGTCAGCCAGAAGGCGGCGCGCAACACAGGGGCCAGTGTACCGCCCACCTGCTACCCTGCCCCCCATGCCCGTGATCGCCGTGGACAAGCCCCTGACGTTGACCTCGCACGATGTGGTGAATCGCGCGCGGCGGGCGCGCAGCACGCGCCGGGTGGGCCACACCGGCACCCTGGACCCCCTGGCTACGGGCGTGCTGGTGCTGTGCGTGGACGACAGCACCAAGGTCGTGCAGTTCATGGAGGCCGACACCAAGGATTACCTCGCCTGGATCAGCCTGGGGGCCGGCACGCCCACCCTGGACGCCGAGGGCCCGGTGGACGCGCGCGCCGACGTGCCCGACCTGACGGAAGCGCAGGTGCGCGAGGTACTGGCGACTTTCGTGGGGCCCCAGGCCCAGGTGCCCCCGCAATACAGCGCTATTCAGGTGGGCGGCCAGCGGGCCTACGCGGTGGCGCGCGCAGGCGGCGCCCTGGACCTGCCGGCCCGCCCCATCGTGATCCATGAATTGGAGTTGCTGGGCCTGTATCCCAGCGTGCAGGCCGCGCCCCACACCTTTGACCCCCAGACGTGGCGCCCGGCCGACAGCGGCCACACCTTTACCCTGCCTGACCCGTTGGGCGAGTTCCCCACCCTGCTGGTTTGGGCCCGGGTGGGCAGCGGCACCTACCTGCGCTCGCTGGCGCGCGATGTGGGCGCGGCGCTGGGCGTGCCCGCGCATCTGGGCGGCCTGGTACGCACCCGCGTGGGCCGCTACGACCTGCGCGACGCCGTGACCCTGGAAGGCCTGGCCGAAGCCGAAGGTATTCCGGATCTAGCGGCGCTGGATTTCCCGGTGATTGCCGCAGATGACCGGCTGGCCCGCGAACTGCGGCAGGGCAAACGCCCGGCGCATGGCGCCGCCGGCCGCTTCGTGGTGACGCTGGGAGGCCAGCTGGTGGCCGTGGTGGACGGCGACGGGCAGCAACTGAAGGTGGTCCGGGCCTGGGCGTGAGGCCCCAGGCGGCCCCATTCAGGGTTGAGTCACCCACGCCAGCGCCGCGCCCAGCACCGGATCATCGGCGGTCTGAAAAAGGTCCCAGCGAATCGGCACGGCCACATCTGGCTCAATCACCGAATCGTAGACGCGGCCGGTGCGGTCCGCGTCCAGAGCCGTTGCCACCAACAGGGCCGCGCCGTCGGGCAGGGTGTAGAAACTGTTGCTGGTGGTTAGCCCCCGGGTGGACTCGCCAAAAAGACGGGTGCCAGGGCGACCCACGAACGAAAGAGTCAGGATCTCGCCACTGCTGGCTGTCAGCGGTGAGGTCAAGACGGCCACCCGGGTATCGGTGGGCACCGGGACCATTGGGGCGATGTTCAGCTGACAGATCAATTCATCCTCAAGCCGCGCTTGGCCGGCCTCGTGCCGCCAGCGCCACTGCTCCTGGCCTTTGACGAAGGCGCCCAACACACCTTCACCCGCCAGCGGCCCCACCCCCGCCAGCATGGGCCACATGTTTCCACCCAGGTTCAGCCGCAGATCCACAATCCAGCGTTCAGCCCCCTGGCGCCTCAAGTTCAGCAGCACTCCGGCCAGACGGTCCTGATAGGTTCGGCCATCCTCGCACTGGCCTTCCAGGCTGCATTCAGGCAGGGTCACCAACCCCACACCAGGGGCGACCAGTCGCCCTTCCGGCGCGGGCTGCACCGCAGGAACGTCGTCCCGGGTCAGCACCACCGTCCGGGTGCCTTCAGCCGTCTCCAGTTCCAGCGTGACCTGCGGCCCCACCGGTAGACCCTCGTTCACGCCCGGCCCTGGCGCCTTGCCATTCAGGCGCGTGATGCGCTCCCCCCGCTGAAGCCCGGCCCGTTCAGCTGGCGTCTCCGGCAGCACCACGGCCACCACGCCACGCGAGAAATAGATTCCGAATACGCCGCGCCGCGTGACGTCTGCATCGGGGAGGCGCAACTGGCTGTGGTGGTCACCCAGGGCTGCCAGGGCAAATCGCAGGGCGGGGTAGGTATCGGCGGCTGTCTGCGCGTCGGCACTCAGCCGCTCGCAGGCGGCCGTGATTTCCGGCCAGTTGAGCCGCCCGGCATACAGCGCCTCCTGCTGAATCAGCTTGAGCGCCGCCTGCAGATACGCCTGTGCCTCAGCGGTCATATCCAGGCGCTGCCCCGGCCTGCACCACACCCAGCGCCTCCAGGCCCCCCGCCAGCTGCACCAGCCGCTCGTCCTGCAGGGCCGGCGCGATGAACTGAATGCCCACAGGCAGGCGCACCCCGTCCACCGTCTCGAATCCGGCGGGCACGCTTAGGGCCGGCAGCCCGGCGAGGTTGATCGCCACGGTGTCCACATCGGCGGCGTACATCGCCAGGGGATCGCTGGTCTTTTCGCCGCGCCGGAACGCCGGAAACGGACTGGTGGGCGTCACCAGCACGTCAAAGGACCCAAACGCCTGCGCAAAGCGGTCCGCGATCAGGCGGCGGACCTTCATGGCCTTGCTGTAATAGGCGTCGTAATAGCCGCTGCTCAGGGCGTAGGTGCCGATCAGGATGCGGCGCTGCACCTCGGGGCCAAAACCCTGCTCGCGGGTGAGGGTCATGGCCTCGGTCACGTCACTGCCTGCAACACGCGCGCCGTACACCATGCCGTCAAAGCGCGCGAGGTTGCTGCTGGCTTCCGGCATGGCAATCAGGTAATAGGCGGCAATGGCGTACTTCAGTTCGGGCAGGCTCACCTCGGCCACCTGGGCCCCGGCGCCGCGCAGGGCGTCCAGCGTGCCCTGCAGGGTGGCGTCTACACCCGGCGTGTTGCCCCCCAGGCTCTCCTGGATAACGCCCACCCGTAACCCGCGCAGGTCGTCAGCGGTGCCCGTGGCAAAGGCGGGCGGCGCGTGCAGGCTGGTGGCGTCCAGGGGGTCGTGCCCGGCCAGCACGTTCATCAGCAGGGCGAGGTCCTGCGCCGTGTGCGCGAAGGGCCCAATCTGGTCCAGGCTGCTGGCGTAGGCCACCAGCCCATAGCGGCTGACCCGGCCATAGGTAGGTTTCAGGCCATACACGCCACAGAAGCTGGCCGGCTGGCGCACGCTGCCACCGGTGTCGCTCCCCAGGGCCACCGGGGTGAGGCCCGCCGCCACCGCGACCGCGCTGCCCCCGCTGCTGCCGCCCGGCACCCGCGCCTCGTCCCAGGGGTTCAGGGCAGGGCCATGCGCACTGCTTTCGGTGCTGGAGCCCATGGCGAATTCATCCATGTTCGCCTTGCCCACGATCACCGCGCCGGCCTGTTGCAGCCGCGCGGCGGCCGTGGCGGTGTAGGGGCTGACATAGCTCGCCAGAATGCGGCTGCCGCAGGTGGTGGCCGTGCCCGACACATTGATGTTGTCCTTCACGAGTATGGGCACGCCCGCCAGCGGCAGTGCCTCGCCCCTGTCCACCCGGGCCTGCACCGCCTGCGCCTGGGCCTGGGCGCCGTCATTCAGGCTCACCACGGCACCCAGGGGCCGGGCGGCCTGGATACGGCTGAGGGCGGCAGCCAGCAGCTCGGGCGCGGTGGTCTCGCGGGCCTGCACGTGGCGGGCCAGTTCGGCGGCGGTGGGGGGCACGGACATACCGGGCCAGTGTAGCGGTGGGGCCTGCGCGCGGTGGGGCCACGCCGTCTAGCCGGGGGACATTGTGGGAGTCGAGCGTCGGGAAGTCGACAGAGAAAAACTGGACTTCTTTGGCGCGGGTGCAGAGAAAGCCGGTTGCTCAGCTGGCGTGGCTCGAGGAGAGCAAGGTTTCTCTCTCTGCCGGGCGCTCGATGCAGAGAGGCCGACCATGGACCCAGCCAGAGCGGGCGTCTCCACCCCGCTCCTGTGGAGCCGTCGCAGTGCCCAGGAAGGAGCGTGCACCGGCACCGTCCCCTTATCCGCCCATTTCAGGCGCCCTTGCAGGCGAGCGGGCGTCACTGCCCACACAGGTTTGACGCCCCTTGCACGGCCCGGAACATTGGCCGCACCATTCCTCCAACTGCACAAACCTCTGACGGCCCCTCTCCTGCCCTCTCGACCCCTCGACCCCCAGACTTCTCGACGCTCCCCCGCCTACACCGGCTTGACCAGCACACTGTCCCCTGCGCGCAGCCCCGTGCGCATCAGCAGTTCGGGCGGCACCATCAGCTGGGTGGTGAGGTTGGAGGCCATACGAATCGGCAGGGTGTACACCTGCCCGCCATCGGTGCGGATCGCCACGCTCTGCGGGTGGCGCACGATGTCTTCTTTCCAGCGGCGGAAAATCAGTTCGTCCACCAGGGCCACGTCGCGCACCTGCCGGGTCACGGTCACAGTCAGACGGGCCACGCGGGACTTGCGCGGCGCAATCAGGCCAATGCGGCAAAGTTTCAGCAGCATCCGCTTGGCATCCGGGTCGCGGGCGAGGTCCGACACCGGCTGCTGCGCCTCGATCTGCTGCAGGATGTCCAGTTCCTTCAGGCCCCAGCGCATGCGCGCCACCCGCTCCGGCGAGGTGATGCGTGCCGGGCCATCAAAGGGCAGTTCCTGCACCGGCATCGCTTCCAGGGCTTCTAGGGCCACCTCGTCCAGCAGGGCGTCCATGCGCGGCTGCGGGTGGGCCAGCCCCTCGTCAAAGTGAAAGCGGCCCTGCGGCGCTTGCAGCAGGCGCACCAGCGCGGGCACCCCCAGGTCCTCGCCAAACTGCAGGTGACGCACCCGCCCACTTTCCAACCACGCCTGGAATTGCCCATCGGCACGTTCGACGTGCAGCACGCCGCTGCGCCGCTGCTCGGTGAGCAGATACAGCAGTTCCAGAAAATCGAAGGTTTCGAGGCTGGCGGTGGATTTCGTCATGAGGCTCGGGCCGTGCTGCCTCATGTTGGCTCATCTGGTGCCCCTAAGCAAGCCAAAATACTTTAGCGTTAAGCAAATAACCCGCCAGGGGGCCCCATGCCTGGAGCGAATCTGCGCGGCCAATCTGAGGCCATGTTTTGGCAATCGGCACCGCCTTTCAGCAGAGACACCAGGACCTTATTTGCAGGCCTTGAAGCTGAACAAAGCGGTCCAAAAGGAACATCCGGCACTTGGCCGGACGTTCCACGCTTCCACAACCGCCCGGCTTAGCGGGTGGCGGCGCGCACCGCCGCGTTCACATCCAGCCGGGGCAGGCCCGCCACCGCCGTGTTGGCGCTCTCCAGCAGGCGCTGTTTCGTTTCGGCCGCACTCAGGCCCGGGTTGGCCGCGCGCATCAGGGCCGCCGCGCCACTCACGAGGGGGGCCGCGAAGCTGGTGCCGGCACTCAGGGTGTAGCCCCCACCAGTCGTCAGAATCAGCATTTGCCCCGCGTTGGTCGCCCCGGCGCAGTTGCCGACGCCGCCAGGGGCCACGATATTCAGCGCCCGGGGGCGGGCCGTGCTGGGGCGAGCGCTGTAGCAGGCCAGGGCCGTGTCGCTGGTGCCCAGCGCGCCCACCGCCACCACGTCCGGGTGACTTGCCGGGAAATACACGCCGTCGCCCGCTGTGTTGCCCGCTGCGGCCACGATCACGGCCGACTTCGCCGCGTTGGTCAGGGCCGCGCTGAGCACCTGATCGCTGGAGCCCGCCGGTTCATTCGGGTCCAGGGGGCGGCCCAGGCTCAGGTTGATCACCTTGGCGCCGCCGGCCACCGCCGCGTTCAGGGCCTGGGCCAGCGAACTGGTGCTGCCGCCGTTGGCGCCCAGCACTTCCAGCGCCATCAGGGGCCCGCTCCAGGTGACACCCGCCAGCCCCGCGCCGTTGTTCGTGGTGGCCCCCACCAGACCGGCCGAGGCGGTGCCGTGCCCGCTCTCGCTGTCCGAGCCGCCCGCTTCTGGCGTCAGGAACGAGGCGCGTTCGGCAATGCGAGCAGCCAAGTCCGGGTGGTTGTCCACCCGCGCGTCCAGAATGGCGGTCTTGGCGGCGACCGGCGTCTTGCCACAGGCCTGCAGGAACGTCCACGCAGCGGGCGCCTGGATGCGGCCCAGGTAGGTCTGGGTATAGGCCACTCCGCCCGCCACCAGCGGCACGCCGCCGTTGCCGGGCACGCCCGGGTCATTGGGGTTGGCCAGCGGATGGTACAGGTAATCCGGCTGCACCCGCAGGCCCTGGGCCTGCAACTGCGCGGCAAAGGCGGCGTCGGTCTGGCCGGTCGGCGTCTGGACCAGCGTGAGGCCAGCGCCCAGCGCGCGGCTCTGCACCCCCAGCAGGGCGCCCTGGGCCTGCAGGCCGCCGCCCACGACCAGCACCCGCCCCGGCACATGCGGCGCCGACCATACCGCCGGGGCCCCGGCCACGGGCGCGCTGGTACCGGACTCTGCAAGCCCCGCCACCTGCTGCGCCGACACCAGGGCGGCGCCCTCGCCCTGCGGACAGATCGGCGCGGGTGGGGCAGGCGGCGCTGGCGGCGTCACCGGCGCCGTGCCGCCCCCACAGGCGGCCAGCAGCAGGGCCAGCGACAGCGGCAGAAGTGTGCGGGACGCGAAGCGGGGCAGCGTGGGCATACCCCCAGGGTATAGGGCATTGGGCTGACCCGCCTCTGAATCCGGGAGGCAGCCGCGTGGCCAAGAGGCGCCAGCCGTCATCCCCTCCCCTGCCCGGAAACCCGGGCGAAGGTGAAGGCGTAGTGAGAAGCATGCCCCCCTTGCCCCCCCACCGCCCGCCGCAGATGCGGCCCGCCGCGCCCCCCGGGCCCGCTAGCCTGGGCAGCATGCCCTCCCCGCCCGCTCCCCGGAGCCTGCATTGAACACCTTTCTGAACACGGCGCTGAGTTTCCCGGCCGCGCTGTGGAGCGCGGTCTTTGCTGCGTGCGTGCTGGGCTGGCTGCTGGTGGCCCTGGGGCTGCTGGACAGCGACGGCCTGGACGGCGCGCTGGGCGGCGCCGCTGGCCTGAGTGCCCGTCTGGGGCTGAGTGGCGTTCCGGCCCTGCTGGTGCTGACCGTGCTGACCTTTCTGGGCTGGGTGGGCACCTACATGGCGCAGCGGCTGGTGCTTTCAAGCCTTCCGGCGGGCGTGCAGTTCGGGGCCGGGGTGGTGACCCTGGCGCTGTCCCTGCCGCTGGCCGCCGCACTCACAGCTGCGCTGCTGCGCCCGCTGCGGCGCCTGAGTGCCCAGAGCGAGCCCACCGCCGCCGCCGATCTGGTGGGCCGGCGCGCCACCGTGGCCTCGGCGGCCGTGGACGCCGCTTCCGGGCGCGTGATGGTGGAGGACGGCGGCGCCGGCCTGATCTTCGAGGCGCGCGCCCTGCCCCCAGACCGCCCGGTACGCGGCCAGCGCGTGGTGCTGCTGGCCTACGACCCCGAAACCCACCGCTATCAAGTGGCGTCTGAAACGCCAAGTCCCAAGGAGTTCTAGAGATGCCTGATCTGTCGTTGCTGCTGCCGTTCGTGGTTGGCCTGGGTGTGTTTCTGCTGGTGCTGCTGGCCCTGATTGGGATTGTGCGCGCCTTTTACGTGAAGGTCGAACAGGGCACCGCCCTGATCGTGAACGACCTGTCCGCGCGGCCCAAGGTGCGCTTTACCGGCGCGCTGGTCGTGCCCGTGCTGTACAAGGCCGAGGTGATGCGCATTTCGCTGATCACCCTGCAGGTGGACCGCCGGGGCAAAGAGGGCCTGATCTGCAAGGACAACATCCGCGCCGACATCACGGTGGCGTATTACCTGCGCGTGAATGAGACCCCAGAGGACGTCCTGAAGGTGGCCAAGGCGATTGGCGCCAACCGGGCCAGCGACCACAAGGCGGTGGATGAACTGTTCAACGCCAAATTCAGCGAGGCGCTGAAGACCGTGGGCAAGAAGTTCGAGTTCATTGAACTGTTCGAGAAGCGCGAGGAATTCCGCGACGCCGTGGTGAACGTGATCGGCCGCGACCTGAACGGCTACGTACTGGAAGACGTGGCGATTGATTACCTGGAACAGACGCCCAAGAGCATGCTGGACCAGAACAACATCATGGACGCCGAGGGCATTCGCAAGATCACCGAGCTGACGGCCGCCCAGAACGTCGTGACCAACGAACTGGAGCAGAACGAGCACCTCGCCGTGACCAAGAAGAACGTGGAAACCCGTGAAGCCACCCTGGCCCTGGAACGCCAGCAGGCCGAGGCCGAGGCCCGCCAGCAGCGCGAGATTGAAACCATTCAGGCCCGCGAGCGCGCCGAGACCGACCGGGTGAAAGAAGAGCAGCGCCTGATTGCCGAGCAGGCCCGCATTCAGACCACCGAGCAGGTGGAAATCCGCGAGCAGGAGCGCCAGCGGCAGGTGGAAATCGCCGAGCAGAACCGCCTGCGCGCCATTGCCATTGAAGCCGAGCGTGTGGCCCGCGCCGCCAAGATGGAAGCGGTGACCACCGACCGCGAGGTCAAACTGCAGGAGGTCGAGCGCGACAAGGCCGTGGAGCAGGGCGTGATGGATGTGGCGAACATCACCCGCGAGCGTGTGGCCATTGACAAGACCGTGGCCCAGGAAGAGGAGCGCATCAACGAGGTGCGCGAGGTCAGCGCCGCCGACCGCGCCAAGCAGGTGCGCGTGCTGGCCGCCGAGGCCAGCGCCCAGGAAACCCTGGTCAAGGAAATCAAGGCCGCCGAAGCAGCCGAGGCAGCCGCCAAGTACCGCGCGACCGAGCTGACGACCATTGCCCAGGCCGAATTCGACGCCGCCAGCCGGCAGGCCGAAGCCAAGAAGATGCTGGCCGAGGCCACCAAGGTGGAGCAGGCTGCCCCCGGTCTGGCCCAGGCCCTGGTGCAGGAAGCCAGCGCCGCCGCCATCGAGAAGGTGGGCACCGCCGAGGCCCGCGTGATTGAAGCCAAGGCCGACGCCAACTACAAGCAGGGCAGCGCCGACGCCCGCGTGATGGCCGAGCGCCTGGGGGCCCAGGCCGAGGGCGAGGCCCGCATGGGGCAGGCCCGCGCCAGTGCCACCGAGGCCCTGGGCAGCGCCGAGGCCAGCGCCACCCTGAAGAAGATGACCGCCGAGGCCGAGGGTCTGACCGGCAAGTTCAATGCCATGGGCCAGATGAGCCCCGAGGCCCGCAGCCACGAGGAATACCGCATGGCCCTGGAAACCAGCCTGCAGCAGGCCCTGGCGTCTATTGAGGCCGGCAAGGAAATCAGCAAGGAGAACGCCGAGGTCATCGCCAGCGCCCTGCGCAGCGCCAAGATTGACCTCGTGGGCGGCGAGGGCGGCATGTTCGAGGCCCTCAGCAAGGCCCTGTCGCTGGGCAAGGCGGTGGAAGGCTTTACCCAGAAAAGCCCCCTGGTCCAGAGCGTGCTGCAGCGCTTCGGCGTGAACGTGCCCCCAAGCACCGCCCAGGGCAGCGCCAACACCCAGGCCTGACCCACGCCGGCGGGGCGGGGGCCCGCGTGTGGGCCCGCCCCGCTTTCCCCACTTTTCTCCCCTTTCCTCCGAGGTTTTTCCCCCATGACCGACCCTGCCCTGCCCACCCCCGACACGTCTCTGGATCAGGCGGTGGCCGAAGGCGGCGCCTATGAGGTGCTGCGCAAGCGGCTGCTGGCCCAGGGCGCGCAGCTGCGCCGCGTGGCCGACGACCTGAATGCCGGGCGCGTGGCCGAGTTCGGGGACAGCCGCCTGAGCCTGCTGGGCCGCTTCCGGGTGCAGACCGAGCACAACGGGGTGGGCCGCAGCGTCGTGCAGGTGGGGGGCGGGTTGCTGTTCGGCTTCAACGTGTTTCTGGGCCTGAAAACCCAGACCCAGGTGGCAGACGTGTTCGGCCTGTACCGGCTGGTGGAGGTGGGCAGCGCGTACGACGTGGAGCCGGTCAGCCTGAAGGGCACCTTCCTGGCCGACCCGGCCTTTACCCGCGACTTCGACGAGTTATACGCCTACTACAAGCACGCGCGGCTGCTGACCCTGAGCGTGCAAGGCGACAAACTGCTGGCGGCCTTTCAGATTGGCGAGCGCAGCAGCGACCGCCGCGTGTTTCGCTGGGCCCTGGGCCCGGCGGGCGAGGTCACGTATCTGGACGCCCGGGGCGAGCGCGACCTGAAGGCGCCGGCTCCCTTTGATTTCGAGTGGACCCGCGCCGGGCGCGAGCAGGCGGTCAGCGGGCGCTTTCCGCACCTGAATATTCTCGACACCCTGTTCGTGGAAACCAGCGGCGGCGACCTGACCATCAAGGTGGAGAACAACACCGAGACCGGCCAGGGCATCTACAGCGAGCCGGTGGAAGACCGGACCCAGTCGCTGGACGACGCGACCTTTGAATTTGCGCAGGTGGGCACCCTGATTCTGCTGCGGGTGCTGCCTTACCGGGAAAAGGTCTGGCGCGGCCTGATCTACAACACCCTCACCCGGCAGGTGACGCGCAACGACGCGATCACCCGCGCCTGCGTGAGCCTGCCCGAAGACCACGGTCTGATCTTTCCGGGCGGCTACTACCTGCAAAACGGCGACCACCGCGCCTTCGAGGCCGCCCACGCCGGAATGGGCCTGGGCCGCGTGGTGCGCTCGCCCAACGGTGAGGACGTGCTGTATGTCTTTTCCGAGCCAGACAGCGGCTTGTCGGCGCTGTTCGTGTACAACCTGATCCGGCGCGAGGTGCAGCCGCCCATGCTGGCCCACGGCTGGGCCCCGCTGCCCGACGGCCGCATGGTGCTGTTCCACGCCGAATCCGGCGAGCCCACGCGCGTGCACCCCATGCAGGTGTGGCAGACCCCCTTTGTGAGCGACCTGTATGCCGCCAGCCGCCCGCCCGGCACCTCGTACCTGGGGCGGCTGGGCAACGCGGAACTGGTGCGCGGCGTGTCCAATCTCTACGAACTGGCGCGCGAGATCGAGCACCCCTCGGTGAGCGCCGAGCGGTACGCGCGCCTGGAAGGGGCCACCCGGCGCCTCTTTGACCAGCACCGCTGGTTCGACGACGACCATACGAGCGGCCTGCGCACCCTGCTGCACGGCATCGTGGCGACCACCGAAACGGTGCTGGACGAGTTCGAGAAGGTGCAGAGCCTGCGCGCCGCCGCCGCCCAGGCCCTGCAGGCGGCGCAGGCCGACCACCGCGCGCTGCTGGCCCGCGTGCGCCCCGAGGACTGGACCCGCATTGACGAGTACGTGGCGGCCCTGGCCGACCTGAACGCCCTGCGCGGGCGCCTGCTGACCCTGCGCGAGGGGCGCTACATGGACCTCGCGGCGCTGGACACCATGACCAGCGCGGTGCAGGAGGCCCACGCCCGCCTGGGGCTGGCGACCGGCGCCTTTCTGAACACCCCGGAGGCCCTGGCCCCGCTGACCGCCCGTCTGGACACCCTGGCCGCGCAGATCGACGCCGCCGACACCAGCCGCGCCCTGACCGAGGCCCTGGACGCCCTGGCCGGGCTGTCGGCGGAACTGGACCTGCTGTCGGAATTGCTGGGCGCGCTGCCCGTGGAGGATGCCACCGCGCGCACCCGCGTGGTGGAAGCCATCGCGGCCCTGTACGGGCGCCTGAACGGCGTCCGGGCCCGCGCCGAGCAGGCCCGCAAGGCCCTGGGGGCCGGCGAACGCACCGCGCAGTTTGCCGCGCAACTTGGCCTGTACGCGCAGGCGGTGGCCAGCGCCCTGGGCCGCGCCACCACCCCCGAAAAGGCCGAGGAGGGGCTGGCGCGCGCCCTGGTGGCCCTGGAGGAACTGGAAGGGCAGTTTGGCGACGACGAGACGTTTCTGCCTGACATCCTGGCCAAGCGCGACGAGGTGCGCGAAGCCTTTGAGGCGCGGCGCCAGACCCTGCAGGACGAGCGCCAGCGCAAGGCCCAGAGCGTCATGGACGCCGCCAGCCGCATTCTCTCGGGGCTGGGGGCCCGCGCGGCCCGCCTGAAGACGCTGGACGAGCTGAACGCCTTTTTTGCCAGTGATCCGCTGATCGTGAAGGTGCGCGACCTCGGCGCGCGGCTGCGCGAGCTGAAAGACACCGTCAAGGCCGACGATCTGGACGCGCGCCTGAAAGCCGCCCGCGATCAGGCGGCCCGCAGCCTGCGCGACCGCACCGAGCTGTTTGAGGGGGACGGCACCGTCATTCGCCTGGGCCGCCACCGCTTCAACGTGAATACCCAGCCGCTGGACCTGACCCTGCTGCCACGCGGCGACGACCTGGCGGTGCACCTCACCGGCACCGAGTACCTGGACCCGCTGGACCACCCGGCGCTGAACGACCTGCGCGCCTACTGGTCGGCCACCCTGGTCTCGGAATCCGCCGAGCTGAGCCGCGCGGAATATCTGGCGGGCGAGGTGCTGCGCGCCGCCCAGGACGGACAGGAAGGCCTGACCCTGGCCCACCTGCACGCCCTGAGCCCCGACGACCTGACCCGCACGGTGGCCGCCTTTGCCGCGCCCCGCTACCGCGAGGGCTACGAGAAAGGCATTCACGACCACGACGCCGCGCGGCTGCTGCAGGCGCTGCTGCCGCTGCTGCAGGCGGCGGGCACCCTGGTCTACCCGCCTGCCGCCCGCGCCCTGGGCACCGCCTACTGGGCCGAACACCCAGCGCGGCGCGCGCACTGGCAAGTGGCGTTTGGCAACGCCCACGCCATGCACGCGCTGTTTGGCCGACGCGAGGCGCTGGACACGGCGCTGGGCACCCTGGCCGACGAGGTGGCCGCGTTCCTGACCGGGGCGGGGCTGCCCCACACGTCGCTGGACGCCCGGCAGGCCGCCACCTTCCTGGGCGACGAGTTAAAGGCCCCGGCCCCCACCCTGGGCTTTTCACAGGCCGCCGCCGACCTGAACGCGGCCCTGGACACCCAGCTGCAGACGGCCGGGCTGCAGGACACCCTGGACCACTCGCTGGCGCAGTTAGAGGGCGACCTTGCGGGCCGCTGGGCGCTGCTGCACCACTGGCTGGGCGCCCTGTGCGCCGCGCCGCCGTGGGCGCCAATGGCCCGCGCCGTGCCCGAAGCGGTGGCCCTGCGCCTGTTCGGGGCTGCCGTGCCCCACACCGTGCGCGACGTGCCTCTGGGCACCCAGGTCACGGGGCTGCTGAGCGGGCACCCGCGCATCCAGGGCGGCACGCTGCCCCTGGCCCCGGACGACCTGCTGACCCGCCTGGAGCGCCACCGCAGCGACTTCCTGCCGGGCTTCCAGCGGTATCAGGCCGCGCGGCAGGAGGCCACGGCGCAGGAACGCGCCCGGCTACGGCTGGACGAACTGCGCCCCCGGCCACTGACCTCTTTCGTGCGCAACCGCCTGATTCAGGAGGTGTACCTGCCAATCATTGGGGACAACCTCGCCAAGCAGATGGGCACGGCGGGCGAGGGCAAGCGCAGCGACCTGATGGGCCTACTGATGCTGATTTCGCCGCCTGGGTACGGCAAAACCACCCTGATGGAATACGTGGCCCACCGCCTGGGGTTGGTGTTCGTGCGCGTGAACGGCCCCGCGCTGGGCCACGAGGTGCGCTCGCTGGACCCGGCCCAGGCCCCGGACGCGGGCAGCCGCCAGGAACTGGAAAAACTGAATCTGGCCCTGGAAATGGGCGGCAACGTGATGCTGTACGTGGACGACATTCAGCACACCCACCCCGAATTCCTGCAGAAATTCATCTCGCTGACCGACGGCACCCGCCGCATTGAGGGCGTGTGGCGCGGCCAGCCCAGGACGTACGACCTGCGCGGGCGCAAGTTCGCGGTGGTGATGGCCGGGAACCCCTACACCGAATCCGGCGAGGTCTTCAAGATCCCCGACATGCTGGCCAACCGCGCCGATATCTACAACCTGGGCGACGTGCTGGGCGGCATGGAAGACGCTTTCCAGCTCTCGTACATCGAAAACAGCCTGACCAGCAACCCGGTGCTGGCCCCACTGGCAACCCGTGACCTGAACGACCTGTACCTGCTGGTGAACCGCGCCCAGGGCCGGGAGGTCAGCACCAACAGCCTCTCGCACCCGTATTCCGCCGCCGAGGTCGAGGAAATCGTGGGCACGCTGCAAAAGCTGCTGGCCGTGCGGGACGATCTGGCCCGCATCAACGCGCAGTACATCGCCAGCGCCGCCCAGGATGACCGCTACCGCACCGAGCCGCCCTTCAAGCTGCAGGGCAGCTACCGCAACATGAACAAGCTGGCCGAGAAAATCAGCGCGGTCATGACCGACGCCGAGGTGGATCAGGTGGTCACCGACCACTACCAGGGCGAGGCGCAGCTGCTGACCACCGGCGCCGAGGAAAACCTGCTGAAGCTGGCCGAACTGCGCGGCACCCTGACCCCCGAGCAGGCCGCGCGCTGGGAAGCGATCAAGGCCGATTACCGCCGCAACAAGGCGATGGGCGACGACGCCGACACCGGCGCGCGCATGGTGGCCCAGCTGGCCGATATTGCCCAGGGCCTGCAGGGGCTGGGCACGCGGCAAACGCCCATGCCGGCACCCACTGTTCCCCCACCCCCGGCCGAACCGCTGGCCGACGCCCTGCGCGAGGGGCTGGCCCCCCTGCTGCGCGAACTGACACGCAGCCTTCAGGAGCGGCCGGCCTCAACTGCCCCAGTCCCCACCGCCCCCGACGACACGGCGCTGCGCACGGCCCTGGCGCCCCTGCTGGCTGGGCTGGCCACCACCACCCAGAAGCAGGACCAGACCAACGCGGCGATCTACGAACTGGTTGAGGTGATTCGCAAGCGGCAGAACGTGGTGCGGGGCCCAGCCGGGCCCGTGGGGACGTCTGGGCGGCACTCTGCCGGGCAGGACTGAAGCGGCACTTGCTCCGCAGACATGCGCCGCCCGCGCCCGCTATTGTCAGGAGTGTGATTTCGGC
Organism: Deinococcus aquaedulcis; assembly: GCF_019693445.1. Classification (NCBI taxonomy): domain Bacteria; kingdom Thermotogati; phylum Deinococcota; class Deinococci; order Deinococcales; family Deinococcaceae; genus Deinococcus; species Deinococcus aquaedulcis. Next base: position 323,781 of record NZ_JAHRBL010000003.1, read on the forward strand.
TCAGCGCCTCTCCGAAGGACTCTCTCAGGGTTTTATAGCCGTTGACGCCAGCTGGCACGTGACTTTCCTGAATGACCGGGCCCGCTATCTGCTGCGGCGGCCACAGCTTCGTGCGGGACTTTCCCTGCAGGACACCCTTCCTGAACTCTCCGAACCCAGCCTGTGGCAGCGGCTGCAACAGGCCGTGGAACGGCAGGTGACCCTGGAGTGCGAGGTGTTCTATCCCGGCCTGTTCCGGCGGCACGAAATTCGGGCCATTCCGGACGAGCAGGGCGGGCTGGCCCTGCTGTTCCAGGATGTCACTGACCGCCAGTGGACCATTGAAAAGGACAAGGAACACGCATACCTGCGCACCCTGTTTCAGGACGCCACCATAGCCATCTCGGTCCTGCGTGGCCCCAAACATGAGTTCGAGTACAGCAACGCCTTTGCCCGCCAGCTGGTTGGCGGCCGGATTCTTGAAGGCCTGACGGTCCGCGAAGCTTTCCCAGACCTGGAAGGCCAGGGGTATTTCGAACTGCTGGATCAGGTGTACACCACAGGGGTGCCCTATCACGGCCAGGACATGCCCGCTGTGCTCACACACCCGACCACTGGGCAGCAGCGGCATCTGGTGGTCAACAACTCCTACATTCCTTTTCGCGGCTTCGATGCCCAGGTGAACGGCATCGTGGGCATCACGGTGGACATCACCCGCTACGTCCGCAGCGGGCAGGAGTAAGCACCAGGACCTGTGCAGGCGGGGGAACAGCCAGACAGCAGAAGCTTTGCAAAAAGTAGAGCTCCTGCTATCTCTCTTCCGGTCTGCGCTCAGTGCACCCGCACGCCCCGGCTGAGCGGCTGTTTCTGCACCCATTTCACGAACTTCTGCACTTCCTCGCGCGCCAGGATGGCCTCTACGGTGTTCAGCTCGTTGGCCAGTTCTGCGTTGCTGAAGGTTTTGGACAGGAAGCCCTGGCAGGCGGCGCACATCTTCACCGTGGGAATCTGGCCCAGTTTCACGCCCTGTCGGCGGCCCTGCGACTTGGGAATGAGGTGGTGGTCTGTCATTTCGCCTTCCCGCCCGCACAGCACGCAGACGTCCTGCGGCTGCTCCTGCGTATCCTCGGTCCAACTTGCCTGCGCCCGTTCTTTCCGACCCATCGGGCCACGATAGCGCGCGGAACTTCAAGCTGTTCTGCCACGCCTGTGCCTGGAGCAGCCCCGGATAAAGCGGGTGGCCTGTAGGCAGAGGACCTGTCCCGTGGTCGGCACGAATATTCGTAAGGCTTTCTGATGCCTGGTGCGGCCGATTTGCCTCTCCAGCGCCCTCCCCTGTACGATGACAGGACCGCGCTCCACAATTTCTTGCGATGTTCCCCTTCTTCCTTGCAACCGCCCAGGAGCCCGCCACATGATGTCCAAATTGACTGCTGCCCTGCTGACCTCTCTGCTGCTCGCCGCGTGTCAACCGACCGACCCTCCCCAGGCGCCCCAGGAACTGCGCGGGCTGTGGGTCGATGCCTTTGGCCCCGGCCTCAAGACACCGGCAGAAGTCGATGTGCTGGTCTCGACGGCCCGGGCTATGAAGGTCAACGTGCTGTTCGCGCAGGTGGGCCGCCGGGGTGACTGCTACTGCAACAACGCCGCCATGCCCCGCACCAACGATCCGGCTGTCCCCGCCGGGTTCGATCCGCTGGCCGACCTGATCGCCAAGGCCCACGCTCAGGGCATTCAGGTTCACGCCTGGATCATCACCACGGCCATCTGGAACAGCACCACGCCGCCCACCGACCCAGCGCACGCGTTCAACGCGCACGGTCTGGGTAAGACCGGCCGGGATTTCTGGTTGATGGTTAAAAATGACGGCACGACGCGCGGCGGCAACGACTGGCTGCTGGACCCCGGGCACCCGGACGCGGCGGAATACATCCGCAACATGTACGTGTCCGTGGTCAAGAATTACGACGTGGACGGCATTCAGTTCGACCGCGTTCGTTATACGGACTTCAACACGGTGGGCGGGCCCAACAACTGGGGGTACAACCCCACCGCTCTGGAACGTTACCGGGCGGAAACGGGGGCAACCGGCACGCCGCTGCCGGGCGACGCGCAGTGGAGCGCCTGGCGGACGCAGCAGGTCACCAATCTGGTGCGCGAAACCGCCCTGGCTGTCAAGGCGGTCAAGCCCGACGTCAGCGTGAACGCGGCCACCATCACCTACGGTGCGGGGCCGGCCAACGAAGCCGAGTGGCTCAGGAGCCGCCCCTACACCGAGGTGCTGCAGGACTGGGTCACCTGGGTCAAGGAAGGTTACCTGGACATCAACGTCATGATGAATTACAAGCGTGATTTCGTCGCGGACCAGGCCCTGTGGTACGACCAGTGGAACGCCTTTGCTGCCTCGCTCAGGCCCGGGGCGCCAGAGGTTCATCAGGTCAGCGGCGCGGCCATCTACCTCAACGATCAGGCCAGCACCGTCAGCCAGGTTCGTAAGGCCCGCCAGGCCGGCCTCAGCGGCTGGGCCGGGTATTCCTACCGCACCCCAGACATGGACGTGAACGCCGGGACCCGCACCAAGGAACAGGTGCTGCCCGAACTGACGGCGCGGCTGTCTGGTGAAGGTGGGCCCTTCGCGCAGGAGGCCCGCTGGGACCGCCCCAGTGCGGCGAAGCTCCGGGCGATCAGCGGACAGGTCACGGTCACCAGTGGCCCAGTGGGAGGCCGGACTGTCCGCCTGCTTGACGGCAACGGGCAAGAAGTGGCCCGAACCCAAACAGATGGTCAGGGCCGTTACGGGTTCATGCGGCTGCCGCTGGGGGCCGTTCAGGTTGAGGTTGGCGGCGTGATCGGCCCCAGGGTCACGCCACAGGCCGGCAAGGTTACCCTGCTTTCCCCTATTGCTGTGCCCTGAGCCTGTCGCGGCGCAGGGTCCATGGTGCAGTTGGCCGGGAGCAGTCTGGCCGGAGGCCTAATACTCTCTCTGGAGAGCCTTCAGGGCTCTGTGCTTGTGGACAATGAGCCGTGTGGCGTGGCTGCTCTGTCTGGGCGTGGCGGATATCGACCGCCACGTTGAGCCTTGAGGAACACCCTATGCCGGACGAAGAACAGGCACGGATCTGTCCGGATGAGGACGGACGGTGACTGAGCGGTTGAAGGTGGACGTCCCTGTGACCCCTCAGGCGGCGCGGACACAGGTTCTGGGGTGGAGAACGTCCAGCCGTGATGGGCTCGGGGGTTCGAATCCCTCCCGTTCTGGAACGGTGCGCCATGCTCAGGAACACCGAATCGTTTGCACAGAAGAGGCCCTGCCCAGTTTCCCAGGCAGGGCCTCCGCTGTGGAGGGTTCCGCTTCAGGCTTACGCCTTGACTTCGTTCTTGCTGCGCTCCAGGATGCTGCGCAGCACGGTCTGCAGAATGCCGCCGTTCTTGTAGTAGTCGATCTCGACGGGGGTGTCGATGCGGCACTGCACGGTCACAATGCGGCTCTGGCCGTCCTTGGTAATCCGCAGGCTCACGTCCTGGCGGGGCTTCAGGTCGGCGGGCAGAAGCACGTCGAAGACCTCGTCGCCCTGAATGCCCAGGCTCTCGGCGGTCTCGCCATTCTTGAACTGCAGGGGTAGCACGCCCATGCCCACGAGGTTCGAGCGGTGGATGCGCTCGAAGCTCTCGGCAATCACAGCCTTCACGCCCAGCAGGAAGGTGCCCTTGGCAGCCCAGTCGCGGCTGGACCCCATGCCGTAGTCCTTGCCCGCGAACACCAGCAGCGGAATGTGGCTGGCTTTGTAGTTCACCGAGGCGTCGTAGATGCTCGTCACGTTGCCGGTGGTGAAGTCGGTGGTGAAGCCGCCTTCGGTGCCGGGGGCCAGCTGGTTCTTGAGGCGGATGTTGGCAAACGTGCCGCGCGTCATGATGCGGTCGTTGCCGCGCCGTGAGCCGTAGGAGTTGAAGTCCTTGGGCTGAATGCCGCGCTCGGTCAGGAACTTGCCGGCGGGGGTGTCGGCCTTGAAGGACCCTGCGGGGCTGATGTGGTCGGTGGTCACGGAGTCGCCCACCTTCACCAGCACGCGCGCGCCTTCGATGCTCACGATCTCGCTGGGGCCGCCCGCGAGGTTGTCGAAGAAGGGGGGGTTCTGGATGTACGTGCTGTCCGCGTTCCAGTTGTACAGCGCGCCCTCGGACACGGGAATGGCGTTCCAGTCCTTGTTGCTCTTTTCAATGCCGTCGTAGACCTTCTTGAACATCTCGGCGTTGATGGCGCTGTCCATGACCGTCTGGATCTCGGCGGCGGTGGGCCAGATGTCTTTCAGGTACACGGGACGGCCATCGTGGCCAGTACCGATGGCGTCGTTCACGATGTCGTTCACAACGGTGCCGGCCAGGGCGTAGGCCACCACCAGGGGGGGCGAGGCGAGGTAGTTCGCCTTGATGTGCGGGTTCACGCGGCCTTCGAAGTTGCGGTTACCGGAGAGCACGCTGGCCACCACGAGGTCGCCTTCGGTGATCGCGTCCACCACGGGCTCGGGCAGGGGGCCGGAGTTACCAATGCAGGTCATGCAGCCGTAACCCACGGTGTTGAAGCCAATCTGGTCCAGGTAGCGCTGCAGGCCAGCGGCTTCCAGGTACTCGGTCACCACGCGGCTGCCGGGGGCGAGGCTGGTTTTAACCCAGGGCTTGCTCTTCAGGCCCAGTTCCACGGCCTTCTTGGCCACCAGACCGGCGGCGATCAGCACGCTGGGGTTGCTGGTGTTCGTGCAGGAGGTGATCGAAGCCAGCGTCACCGCGCCGTGCCCGATCTTGATGTCGGTGCCGGTGATGGTGCCCTGGGCGGCCAGCTTGCCCTCGGGCAGCTCAAAGCCGCGCGCCTTGACGGGGGCGGTCAGGGCTTCGTTGAACACCGTGTGCATGTCCGTCAGGTTCACGCGGTCCTGGGGGCGCTTGGGGCCGGCGAGGCTCGGCACGATGGTGCTCAGGTCCAGTTCGATGTGGTCGGTGAAGACGGGATCGGGCGTCTCGTCGGTGCGGAACATGCCCTGGGCCTTGTAGTACTGCTCGACCAGTTCAATTTCCGTTTCCAGGCGGCCGGTGCGGCGCAGGTAGCGCAGCGCCTCGTCGTCCACGGGGAAGAAGCCCATGGTCGCGCCGTATTCGGGGGCCATGTTGGCAATCGTGGCGCGGTCGGGCAGCGTCATGTTGCTCAGGCCGGCGCCGTAGAACTCCACGAACTTGCCCACCACGCCCTTCTGGCGCAGCATTTCGGTCACGCGCAGCGCAAGGTCGGTGGCGGTGGCACCTTCGGGCATGGCGCCCGTGATCTTGAAGCCGATCACTTCGGGCATGAGCATGTAGATGGGCTGGCCCAGCATGACGGCCTCGGCCTCAATGCCGCCCACGCCCCAGCCCACGATGCCCAGGCCGTTGATCATGGTGGTGTGGCTATCGGTGCCCACGAGGCTGTCGGGGTACACGACGACGCCGTCGTCCTCGGGGCGGCTCTGCACGCCCTTGGCCAGGTACTCCAGGTTCACCTGGTGCACGATGCCGCTGGCGGGAGGCACCACGCCGAAGTTGTCGAAGGCCTGCTGGCCCCAGCGCAGGAACTCGTAGCGCTCGCGGTTGCGCTCAAACTCCAGGGCCATGTTGTTGGCCAGGGCGAAGTCCGTGCCGAACTCGTCCACCTGCACGGAGTGGTCAATCACCAGGTCCACGGGAATCAGGGGGTTGATCTTGCTGGGATCGCCGCCCAGCGCGACCATGGCGCTGCGCATGGCAGCGAGGTCCACCACGGCGGGCACGCCCGTGAAGTCCTGCAGAATCACGCGGGCGGGCTTGAAGGGAATCTCGACTTCCTCGTTGACGGGCTTCCAGCCGGCCACGGTGGCCACGTCCTCGCGGCGCACGTCGTAGTCGTTGGCCTCGCGCAGCACGCTCTCGAGCAGCACCTTGATGCTCACGGGCAGTTTGCTGATGTCATGGCCCTGGGCCTGCAGTTTGTTGAGGTTGTAGTAGTACAGCGGCTGGCCGCCTTGCGTGGTAAGAACGTCGCGCGTTCCGAACAGGTTCATCGCCATGAGTGTGGTTCCTCCTTGCCCCGGGGGGCGGTCCATTCATCATAAATGTTTGGTGTGTGGGCGGGCGTTACCGGAACAGGCACGCGGCCCTTGAAAACTGTTACCACTTCCGAGACAACAAGACAGGTATGGCAGAGTGGGCGTGATGGCCCCCACCCTCTCCCCCACCACTGGCTCCGCTGCTCTGGAGCCCCACGAATCGGCCCGCTTAAAGGCCCTGGAACAGACCGTGCGCGACGGCCTGCGCGACTTTCAGCGCACCGGGCAGGCGCTGAGTGACATCCGCGACAACGCCTTTTACCGCGCCACCCACGAGAGCTTTGAGGCGTACCTGCAGGAGCGCTGGGGCTTTACCCTGCCGCAGGCCGGGCGCCTGATAGACGCCGCGAACGTGGCCAAGGTCCTCTCACCCATCGGCGTGCAGCCGCAGAACGAACGGCAGGCGCGCGCCATGAAGGCCGCCGCAAACATCGTGACTGAGCTGGAACCCGAGCAGCAGCGGGTGGTGGCGCGGCTGGTTGAGGCGGCGAGCGAAACCGCCCCCTGGGAGGACGCGCCGCCCGCCGCCGAACTGCGGATCATGGCCGGGGTGGTGAAAAAGCTGGAACCCGACACCACCGTGTACCACCCTGACAGCGGCGACGAGGTGCCCTTTGAGTCTCTTAGCGTGCCCCAGCGCTACGAGGTGGCGCGCACCCAGGCCGAGCAGAAAACCCAGGCCTACCGCGAGAAGCAGGAAGCCAAGGCGAACGCGCCGCAGCCCGAGAAGGTCAACTGGGCCGAGTGGTGCCTGAACTATGCCGCCCAGGCCCTGGGCCCAGGGCAGCGCCTGGAAATCGTGGTGGAGCCCGGCGAACAACCCCGCGTGCAGGCCCGCGTGATGGACGGGGGGACCGGCGAAGTGCTGGCTGAAGGGCCGGAAGCGGGCAACCTGAAGCGCGCCGTGCTGAATCTGGTGGCCGAAGTCAAAGGGTAAGGCGGGAACGCGAGCTGCTGCTTCAAAGTCACAGGCCCCGGGTGAAAGACCCGGGGCCCGGTCTTTGCTTGCCGTGAGGACAGACAGGCAGCGTCCATCCCTTACCCCAGTGACGCCAGCAATTCGCCCACCGTGTGGTGCGCCTCCAGGGGGTGCCTCAGCGCCGCCGCGTGCTGGATGCGGTAGGTGTTGCGCCGGCCCTGGCGCTCGCGGCTCACCACGCCAGCCTCTTCCAGATCGCGCACGATGCGCTGCACCGCCCGTTCGGTGATGCCCACGCGGGCGGCCACCTCGCGCAGCGTGTCGCCAGGAAAGCGGTCCAGGCACAGCAGCACGTGGGTGTGATTGGTCAGGAAGGTCCAGGGGGCAGGGACAGGCGCGGCCATAGGGGCCTTGACACTAGCACGAAACATGCGACATTCTTTTCGCGTATTAAGTTTCGCATGACCCGGAGGCACCCCATGATGCAGGCCACGCTTGATTCCCACCACTCCGCCCCCACCGATCACACCGCGCTTGTTCCGGTGGCTGTTGCCCACGGCGACGGCATTGGACCGGAAATTATGGACGCCACCCTCCGCGTGCTCTCGGCGGCGGGCGCGCGCATTCAGCCGGTGCCCATCCGCGTGGGCGAAGCGGTGTACAAAGAAGGCCACACCAGCGGCTTTACCCCCGACACCTGGGACACCCTGCGCGCGGCGGGTGTGCTGCTCAAAGCGCCTATTACCACCCCGCAGGGCGGCGGCTACAAGAGCCTGAACGTGACCCTGCGCAAGACGCTGGGCCTGTACGCCAACGTGCGCCCCTGCCGCTCGTACGCGCCGTTTGTGCCCACCCTGCACCCCCAGGCCGACGTGGTGATCATCCGCGAGAACGAAGAGGACCTGTACGCCGGCATTGAGCACCGCCAGACCCGCGAGGTGGTGCAGTGCCTGAAACTGGTCACCCGCGAGGGCTGCGAGCGCATTGTGCGCTACGCCTTTGAATACGCCCGCGCCCACGGCCGCCAGAAGGTCACGGCCCTGAGCAAAGACAACATCATGAAGCTGACGGACGGCCTGTTCCACGAGGTCTACCGCGAGATTGGCGCCGAGTACCCCGACATCGCCCAGGAACACCAGATCATTGACATCGGCACCGCGCGCCTCGCCACCCGCCCCGAGCGGTACGACGTGATCGTGACCCTGAACCTGTACGGCGACATCATCAGCGACGTGGCCGCCGAGATCACCGGCTCTGTGGGCCTGGCGGGCAGCGCCAACATTGGACCCAGCTTCGCGCTCTTTGAAGCGATTCACGGCAGTGCGCCCGACATTGCCGGGCAGAACCTCGCCAACCCCGGCGGGCTGCTGCAGGCCGCCGTGATGATGCTGGGGCACCTGGGCCAGCATGACGTGGCCGAACAGGTTCAAAACGCGTGGCTGCGCACCCTGGAAGATGGCGTGCACACCCCCGACATTGCCGGCGAGCACACCAAGGAAAAGGTGGGCACCCGCGAATTTGCCGACGCCGTGATTGCCCGCCTGGGCCAGGCGCCTGCGCACCTGCCCGCCGCCCGCCGCAGCCCCGGCCAGCTGGCGGTCCCCGCCGCCCCCCCCAGCCGCCGCGACGTGACCAAGACGCTGGTGGGCACCGACGTGTTCTTCGAGTGGGCCGAGGCCGACCGCGACCCCCAGGCCCTGGCCGAGAAGCTGCAGGCCCACGCGACCGGCGCCCTGAGCCTGAACATGATCACCAACCGGGGCGTGAAGGTGTGGCCCGGCGGCCAGCAGGAAACCCGCCGCGCCGACCACTGGCGCTGCCGCTTCCTGGCGCAGGGCGAGCAGGCCGTGACGCACGCCGACGTGGTGGCGCTGCTCTCGGGCCTGCTGGACAGCGGGCTGGACTTCATCAAGACCGAGCACCTGTACACCTTTGACGGCGTGCCCGGCTTCTCGATGGGCCAGGGGCAGTAAAGGGAAGGGAAAGGGCTCGCCTTCCAGGCCGCTGCTGCGCTGAACCTTGGCGCAGCGGCGGTCTCTTTTTCGTTCTGCTGGCGCGGGTAGGTGCAGTGCGACCGCTGAAGATCCGCTCCGGGACAGCGAGGCAGGCCCAGCACTTTCGCCCTGCCCTCTCCCATCACCTGCCGACCAATGCCCAATCCTCGATGAAGCTGGGCGGGGGCCGGCCTTCATGCCCTGGGCCTACGCTGGGAGGCGAACCACCGACTTCAGGCCATAAGGAGGCGCGAACCCCATGACGGACAAATCTCACCCCCAGGGCGGCACCAAGGACACCGACGACCTGAGCGACATCAAGGACGTGCAGGACCAGACCATGCAGGAGCACGCCCGGCAGGCCGACCAGACCCCCCAAGAGGTCCGGGGCGAACTGGACGGTGCGCAACCCCAGAACCTCCGGCGTTAAGCCGCCCCCACCCCCAGGAGGTCCCCGATGGGCGAAGGCAAACCCGGCCACACCCCGGCCGATGAACCGAACGTTGGCGTGTCGCAGATGGAGCAGCTGAGCAGCACCACCGACCCTGCCCACAGCAAGGAAGAAGGCGGCCTGCTGGCCAACCCCGACGTGGCCGACAGCATGGCCGAAGACGACGAGGACCAGCGCCGCGAGAACAACGGCTAGCACGCGGTGAAACAGGGCCACGCCGCCGGGGAACTTTGACCCGGCGGCGTGTTTTCCTTATTTAAGCCCCCGCCACCGAGAAGCGCAGCAGCACGTGTTCGGCGCTGAAGCCGGGGCCCATGGCGGTCAACAGGCCTTGTCCCTGTGGGCGGGCCTGCAGCGCCTCGGCCAGCACGAACAGCACCGTGGCGCTGCTCATGTTGCCGTAGCGGCGCAGCACGGCGCGGCTGGTGTCCAGGGTGCCAGCGGGCAGGGCCAGCGCTTCCTCAAAGGCGGCCAGCACCTTCACGCCGCCCGGGTGAATCACGAAGGTGCCCACCTGCTCCCGCGTCCAGCCGTGGGCGGTCAGGGCCTGCGCCACGTTCTGCGCCATCATGCCGCGCACCAGGGCCGGAATATCGCGGCTGAAGCGCACTTTCAGGCCGTCATCCACCACGTCCCAGCCCATGATGTCCTCGCTGTCTTCGATCAGGGTGGAAAACGCGCCGCACAGTTCGGCCAGAGGGGGCGGCCCCGGCACATCCGGCGCGGTGAGCACCAGGGCCGCGCCGCCGTCGGAAAACAGCGCCGTACCCACGAAATTGCTCTTGGACTCGTCGCCGGCCAGCAGGGTCAGGCTGCACAGTTCCACCGCCACAAACAGCACCCGCCGGAACCCCGCACGCACCAGATCAGCGGCGCGGGCCAGCCCAGCTGCTCCCCCTGCACACCCCAGGCCCCACACCGGCAACCGGACGGCGTGGCGGCTGATCCCCAGCGCCTCAATCACGTGCGCGTCCAGGCTGGGCGCACTGATGCCGCTGGTGTTCACCAGCACCACCGCGTCCACCTCGGCCGGGGCCACCTGCGCCTCTTGCAGCGCCTGCCGCGCCAGCCGCACACTCAGCGCGCGGGCCTCCTCCACAAAGGCGGCGTTGCGTTCGCTGAAGGGGCGCGGCGACAGATACCATTCCAGCGGCCGGGCCAGCGCCCGGGTGTCAATTTGCGCGTTGTCGAATACCTCTAACAGGCCCGGTCGCGCCGCCATCCGCGGAAACAGGGTGCGTGCCGCCTCGCGCACCTGATTCTGCGGGGCCGACCAGGGCGGCGTGCCCGTGACCACGGCGCGCAACAGAGGAGCGGGAAACGTCATGCGGGGCATTCTGCCGCTCCCCCACCGCCCAAACCGTGCGCAAAGTTGCCCCCCACCTTAGGAAAAAGCTGGGAGTTGTTCAGAAGCAAACCGGAACTCCGGAACGCTGCCTTCATCCTACAGAGAACCTGCCGAAAAACTGCCCATCCTCAACAGAAAAGAGGCCCTGCAAGAACCAAGCCCTGCCGCCTCTTTTCTTTTGAAAGTAGAACCTTCTCGTACGCACCAAGCCTGCTTGCCCCAATGCCGCCCAGGTCCAGACGAAGCCGTCGTGCGCGCAGCGCGCGGGCGTCCGGCGATGGGCGGAGCAAGGCGACGGCGTACACAGCGGGGCGAAGCCGGGCCGCCCGACACCGTCAGTCAACGTTTGTCAGCGCAGCGCCGCTCCCCCTGCCCCTCCGGGGTAGGGGGCTGGGGGGTGGGGCAAACGCAGGCAGCTTGACGAAAAAACGGCAGCAGGCCCAAGCCCACCGCCGTCCACACAAAAACCCTTATCCCCCCTGCTTCGCCCACTCCTCCCGCCCCACCTGATCCAACGCCCGGAAATCCTCATCCGACAGGCTCAGCCGCGCCGCCGCCACATTCTCTTCCAGGTGCTTGCGCTTGCCCGTCCCAGGAATCGGCAGCATCACCGGGCTGCGCCGCAACACCCAGGCCAGCGCCACCTGCGACGGCGTGGCCCCCAGCCGCCCCGCCACGTCGCTCAGCACGCTGCCGGGCCGCGCCAGCCCGCCGGCGGCCAGCGGATACCAGGGCAGAAATCCAATGCCCTCGCGCTCGCAGTAATCGACCACGTCTTCACTCTTGCGGTTGACGAGGTTGTACAGATTCTGCACGGTGGCTACCGGAAACACGGCGCGGGCCGCCTCGATTTCCTCCACGCTGACTTCAGACAGGCCGGCGTGACGAATGATGCCCTCGTCCATCAGTTCCTTGATGGCCCCGAACTGCTCGTCGCGCGGCACGTTAGCGTCAATGCGGTGCAGCTGCCACAGGTCAATTCGCTCTACCCCCAACCGGCGGCAGCTCAGATGCGCCTGCTGCTTCAGGTATTCCGGGCGCCCCAGGGGAATCCAGACGTTGGGGCCGGTGCGGGTCAGGCCCGCCTTGGTGGCGATCACCACGGTGTCGAAGGGGTGCAGGGCCTCGCGCAGCAGTTCCTCGCTGACCGCCGGGCCGTAGCTGTCGGCGGTGTCAATGAGGTTCACGCCCAGTTCGGGCAGGGCCCGCAGGGTGTCCAGGGCCGCCCGGCGGTCGGTGGGATCGCCCCACACGCCCTCGCCAGTGACGCGCATGGCGCCGAAGCCCAGCCGGTTCACACTCAGGTCACCGCCAATCTTGAAGGTGCCGCTGGCAGCGGCGGGTGCAGTCGTTTCGGTCATGTGGAACCTCCAGCGGGCATTGTGCGCCCCTGGCCCGGGCCCACACATGGCACTTGGCTCAAGGCGCCCTAAAGGTGCAGCGCGCGCCAGGGCCGCTGGGACCCTGACGCGCACAGAGGAGAAGGGGGTTACAGACTACGTTTCAGGCTGCTGGGACCCGGACCAAGCTCAGCTGCGGTGGGTGCCGCCGCTTTCCGTGCTGCGGGTGCCCTGGGCCGTCAGGCCGTTGCCCGTGCCCGCCGACGAAGTGTTGCCGGCATTCTGGGTGGTCTGCAGTTGGCTGCCCTGGGTCTGCGAGGTCTGGCCGCCCTGCATTTGGCCCGTGCTCTGGCTGCCCTGGCCTTGCACCCGCAACTGGTTGTGCACGTCGCGCACGCCGCGCAGGCCTTCGAGGCAGTCCTCGGCCAGCCGCTTCTGGCGGCGGTCGCTGACGGTGCCGGTCAGGGTCACTTCGCCATTCTGGACCTGCACCTCAATCTCGCTGGCATCCAGGTCATGATGGTCTTCGAGCAGGTCGCTCACCATTTCCTTGATGCGGTCATCGCTGCGCTGGTAGCCCTTGGGCCCACGGCCCCGGAAGCTCTGGCCCTGGCCGCTCTGCTGGCCCATCCCCTGCCCCCTGCCGCTGTAGCCCGCGCCCTGGCCCCACAGCTGGCCGCTGCTGCGCTCGCTGCCCATGGCGCCCCGGTCATTGCTCCAGCCCATGCCCATCTGGCCCGACATTCGGCCACCGCCACTGCTCTGCAGCAGGCCGTCGCCCCGGCCATAGCTGGTGTGGTCGCCGCCGTAGCCGCCAAACATCAGGTGGTCGCTGCCCTGGCGGCCGGAGGGGGACTGCCCCATGCCGCCCTGCTGCCCGTACCCTTGCTGGCCGTAGCCCTGTTGGCTGTACCCCTGCTGCCCATAGCCCTGCTGGCTGTAACTCTGCTGGCCCATTCCGCCGGCGCCCTGGCGCTGCTGGCCGTACGGCTGCTGTCCATAGCTCTGCTGGCCGTATCCTTGCTGGCCGTATCCTTGCTGCTCATGGCTGAACTGGCCGTGGCCCTGCTGGCCCCCCATGCCTTGCTGCCCCTGGGCGCTGTAGCCCTGCGGCCCCAAGCCCTGCTGGCCATAGCTCTGGTGGCCGTACCCCTGATCCATCTGGCGGCCCATGCCCTGCTGGCTGTCGCCCTGACCATACCCCTGCTGGTGTTGGCCGGCGCCCTGATCACGGTCCATGCCGGACTGGCGGTTGCCCTGGTCAAAACGGTCGTCGCGTTGCATGTCGTAGCGGTCATCACGGGAACGGGTCATGGTGCTCTCCTTGTGGGAAAGAACGCAGCGGCCAAGCAGCCATGGTCGGCGAAGTCCGACCAACCGGCAAAGCGCACTGCTCGCGTGTGCTGACCCCCTGATCATGACCAGCCCGCCACAGCGCCAGATGACATGACCCTAAAGCCTGAGCCCGCCGCCCTTCATTCGCCACTTGAGCGGGACTTCATTAGAGTCCTGGGCAAGAAGGCGCGGTTGAGAGGGACCGGGAGCGTACCTTTTGGCCTTCCTCGCGTAAGGCGACAACATCCGACCTGTTACAGCGGTGGCCCGCTCGGAGTGGCTTGCAGAAAGGGAGATACGGGAGCCTCGTAGGAGTTAAGGGCACATCTGATCCCCTCCCGAATGTTCGGCAGAAGGTTCGGAGACCCTCAGGAGCCAAGCACCACTCCCCTCCCTCTCCCTCTTTATTCGCCTGGGTTGGCTTCGGGGACGGCGCAGCTTTCGCGGAACACGAACTGGTCCAGGCGTTTGCGGTGGCGGCTGCTCCAGTCAATGCTGGGGCGCGCGCCGTCTGGCGGCAGGTAGCCCAGGCGGTACACCGCCATCAGTTCCAGGTCGTCCGGCACCTGCAGCAGTTCGCCCAGGGCCTGCCAGTGGCGGGGAATCTCCATAGGCGTGCTGACAAACTGAATGCCCATCCCCAGCGCCCCCACCGCGTTCCAGATGTTTTCCATGGCGGCGCCCAGCCCAAACACCGAATAAAACCCGCTGAGTTCCCCCGGGCGGTACTCGGTGCGGTCCAGCAGAGCGGCCAGCAGCAGCGGACTGCCTGCCACCAGCTTGCGATTGTCCTCGCCCAGCTTCTTGGGCACGCCCAGTTGCCGCATCAGTTTCAGGCCCGCGTCGCTGAACACCTGCCGGGTAAAGGGTTTCAGGGGGCCGGGCAGGTGGTCAATATGAATGCCGTCGCGCCGGGCCTCCATCTCGGCCTCGGAGAAGCGGAAGTAGCGGCGGTAGCGCTCGAAAAACACGCCCGCTTCAATCAATTCAGTCATGCTCTGCCCGGCCAGCCCGGCCACGCGCTCAATGGTCTGGCGGTCTTCGATGAGCACAAAGCGCCAGGGCTGCGAATTGAAATGGCTGGGCGCGGCCTGCGCCACACGCATCAGCAGGTGCTGGTGTTCCCGGCTCACCGGCTCTGGCCGGAAGGGGCCATTGGTGGTGCGCCGCGCCAGCATGCCGTCAATCAGGTTCATGGGGTCAGGCTAGCAGGGGCCCCTTAAGCCAGGCACCTACCCCCAGGTGACCCCGGCGCCCAGCGCGAACGCCGCCGCACACAGCAAGGCCCGGCGCCAGTGGTTTCCCTGCCCCGGGCGGGTGGCGGGCATGGACAGCAGCAGCGCCAGTGCGGGCAGCAGCGCCCAGCCCGCCTGCCCGGCGCGGACGGCCAGCAACATGCTCAGGGCCGTTCCCAGGCAGACAGCAAAAAACAGGGCGTGGTGCGGCCAGCGGGCCCGGCCCCGGCCCCAGCCCAGCTGCAGGCGCAGCCCCAGCCCCAGCAGGGCCAGCAGCAGCGCCCCGGTCAGCAGCAGGGCCAGGTGGTGCGCGCGCATGGGGGCATGGTCGCACAGTGCCCCCACGCCGGGCATGACAGATGCCCCCCACCGGGCGCAAGCGCGTGGTGTACGGTGGGGCCCATGCGCTCTGGCCTCTTCTCTGTCTGGCCCCTGTTTGCTGCCGCGCTGCTGGGCGGGTGCAAGCCAGCAGCGGGTGGCAGCCAGGATCTGGTGTCGCGCATCCTGTTCACGGCCACTGGCGCCTACGACGCCCAGGCCGATCTGCGCGAACGCATTCCGGTGGGCCAGCGCCGCACCACCTGGGTCGAGCGTTCCCCCCTGGACGCCGCGCAGGTCGTGGTGGTCTACGACAGCGACGCCCGGCCCCTGAGCTGGATGCTGGACATCCGCACGCCCCGCTTCAGCGCACAGGAGCTGGCGGGCAGTGGCGCGCGCCCCGTGAACACGCCCAGCGGCCCCGGCCTGCGCCCGGCCCCCGGCTCGCGGCTGGCCGATACCCTGATTCTGCCCACCAAGACCGGGCTGCGCATCCTGACCCGGGGCTATGTCACGCAAAACGAACCCAAACTGCTGCGCGCCTTTTCACCGTAGGGGGGCACGCGAGGCCGGTCCTGCTGAAGGGGCCAGCTTCGGTCCGCCCACTCGCCTAACGCACGGCGTTGCGACCCGCGCGTTTGGCGTGGTACATGGCGCTGTCGGCGCGGCTGAACATGGCGTCAATGGTGTCGTGGGGCCCGCGCATAGAGGCCACCCCAAAGCTGGCGGTCACCTGCAGCCCCGCCACCGGCTCGGCGCTGACCTCGGCGCGCAGGCGCTCGGCCACGGCCAGGGCGTCGGTCTTGGCCACGCCGGGCAGCAGCACGATAAATTCCTCGCCGCCCCAGCGGCCCACCAGCCCGCCCGAACCGCTCACGCTGCGCCGCAGCCGCTTGGCGGTGGCGCGCAGCACATCGTCACCCACGGCGTGCCCATGCTGGTCATTCACGCGCTTGAAGTGGTCAATATCGGTCACGATGATGCTCAGCGGCGTGCGGGCCTGGGCGGCGTGCTGCACGGCGCGCTCCAGTTCCTCTTCAATGGCGCCCCGGCCCATCACTTCGGTCACGGCGTCCTGCCGGGCAGCCCGCAGGCGTTCGTTGTCTTCGCGGTGGCGCGAGAGGTTGTTCTCGATAAAGGACACCAGCAGGTAGGCCATGACCCCGGTGGCCCCCATCACGATACTGACGGTCACCCAGTCGGCCAGATTGGGCGCGGCCACCGGGCCATTGACCACCAGACTTACCAGCATGATGGCGATACCCGCAATATTCAGCGCCGTGCCAAAGCGCGAACCGAACACCAGGTACGACACCAGGATGTTCATGTTCAGCCACAGGCTCAGGTGCATGGGCATATCGGCCCAGGCCACCGCGCGCGGAATCTCCACCACAGCCGCCAGTACGTAGCCAGCGGTGGTCACCATATAGATCCGCCGCAGCGACTGGGGCGAGACCAGCACCGCGACCACGGTGCCCAGCGCCACCAGCGCCGCCCAGTATTTGGGGACGTTGTAGGCGCCGGGAAAAGCGCCGGGGGGGTCAATCAGGGCGGTGAGCAGCGCGTACAGCACGTAGGCGAGGCACGACGTGATGACCGCCACCTGCCGGCTGCGCTGCAGGCGAAGGGGCAGCGCGTCAGGCACGCCGGTGGCTCATGCCGTTGAACTGTAGGGGCCCGCTCGGTGGGTTCATGCGCTTGTCCTGGGTGCGGCGGGCGCCTGTGGGGGCATGGGGGACCAGGGAGGCGGGGCCCGCGCGGCACCGCCCATAGTAGTGCATGGCCCACACGGGGCGCTGCCCCTCTTCCCGGCAAACAGGGTGGTGGCCCGTCCCCTCCCCCACTGGGGGCAGGAAGCGGGCCACCACGGCGCCAGGCCTCAGGTGAGGCCAGGGCTCAGGCCAGCAGTTCGCCGTCGTTGAAGAACAGCGCCAGTTCGCGCGCAGCGCTCTCGCTGCTGTCGCTGCCGTGGGTCACGTTCTCGCCCGTGGTGGTGGCGAAGTCGGCGCGGATGGTGCCGGGGGCGGCGTTGGCGGGGTTGGTGGCGCCCATCATGGCGCGCCAGCCGGCGATGGCGCCATTTCCTTCCAGGGCGATGGCCACCACGGGGCCGCCCGTGATGAAGTCCACCAGCTCACCGAAAAAGGGGCGCTCCTTGTGCTCGCCGTAGTGGGCCTCGGCGGTTTCACGGGCAATCACCATCTGCTTCAGGCCCACAATGCGGTAGCCCTTGTGCTGAATGCGCTTGAGGATCTCGGGGGTCAAGCCACGGCGCACGCCGTCGGGTTTGATCATGGCAAAAGTGCGTTCCATACCACCGGGCAGCATAGCAGAGCCCACCCCCATGTCCCCCACGGCAAAGGCTGGCCGGAATTCGCCGGCACCACGTACAATGGGAAGGTGACCCACGATTCTCAATCTCGCCCGTCTGGCGTCGCGGCGCGCATCGCCATGATCGTCTGCGCGGTCGCCATTCTGGGGCTGCTCCTGACGCCCCTGGCCACGCTGGGCCGGGGCTTCAACGCCGACGCTGTCCTGCTGCACCTGGGGGGCGCTGTTTACAACCTTACGGGTGATCAGCAGATTCCGCTGCCCGCCACTGGCCCAGTGCTGCCGCTGGCCTGGGGCGCCCTGGCCGCGCTGGCCGCCACCCTCTTCGGGGCGTGGCGCCGCGCCCGGTGGTTCTGGGTGACCGGCCTGCTGGGCTTTATGCTGGCCACTGCCGCTGTGATGGTGCTGCGCGGCGCCCTGGACAACGAAACCGCTCGCGTGCTGGCTGACACGGCCCTGCGCCCCGGGGCCAAGCGGCAGCTGCGCAACTTTTACGCCAGCGGCGGCATGAACCTGGGCCTCTTTCTGCCGGCGCTGGCCGGTCTGATCGCCGCTGGGGCCGGCCTGAGCTACGTGCCGCGCTGGTGGGATACGTTCAACCGCCTGCGCGGCCTGCTGGTGCCCTTTACCGCGATTGGCCTCGCCATTCTGGTGGGGGCCATCGTGGTACTGGTGGTGCAGCCGGCCGTGAACACCAGCCCTACGCCCCTGAGCCTGTGGACCGGCTGGCTGGCCAAGAACGACCTCGTGTATTTCGTGTACTCCTCGCTGTTTGCGCCGGTCACCGCCCTGAACCCACTGCTGGACAGCCTGAAGCTGGCCACCCCGCTGATCTTTACCGGGCTGTCGGTGGCGTTTGCCTTCCGCACCGGCCTCTTTAACATTGGCGCGCCGGGGCAGCTGACGATGGGCGCCATTGCCGCCATGCTGGTGGGCGTGTACGGCCCGCCCAGCCTGGGCTGGGGCCTGCTGGTGCTCAGCGTGCTGGCGGCCGGGGCAGGCGGCGCACTGTGGGGCGCCATTCCTGGCTTCCTGAAGGCCCGATTTGGCTCCAGCGAAGTGATCAACACGATCATGCTGAATTACATCGCCTCGGCCATTTTCATTTTCATGATCGGTAACGACTCGTTCCCTTTCCTGGGCAAGACCTATTCGCTGCCCTTCAAGGCGGAGGGCTCGAACCCCGAGAGTGAACTGATTCAGGGGCAGGCCCAGCTGCGCCCGCTGCTGGAAGTGCTGAATGTGGGCCAGAACGGCACCGTGGCCCTCAGCATCGGTCTACTGGTGGCGCTGGCGGCCTTTTTCATCACGCGGATCGCCATGCGCGGCCACCGCCTGCGTTCGCTGATCGCCACGGGTGTGGCCCTGGTGCTGGGCGCGCTGACTTGGCGCATTGGCATTCCGGTTGAGGTGGCTGGCAGCCAGCTGAACGGCGCGTTCCTGATCGCGCTGGCCTGCGTGGCCCTCTTCGGCATCCTGATGTGGCGCACCGCCGCCGGCTACGCGCTGCGCGCCGTGGGCCTATCGCCCAAGGCCGCTGAGTACGGCGGGATCAGCGTGGCGCGCAATACCATCCTGGCCATGACCATTGCCGGGATGTTCGCCGGGCTGGCGGGCACGCACTACGTGAACGGCGGCGCGCTGGACCAGTACCGCCTGAAGCAGAACATGCCTGTGAACGTGGGCTTTGACGGCATCGCCGTGGCCCTGATGGGCCAGAGCACCCCGGCCGGCGTGGTGGCCGCCAGCGTGCTGTTCGGCACCATTGACACCGGCGGCGTCAACGTGACCACCAAGCTGCAGAAGGTCAACAGCGACATCGTGACGGTGCTCAAGGCCCTGATCGTGCTGTTTATCGCGGCGGGCGGCTTCCTCAGCCGCCGCATCACGGAGCCACCTGCCGCCGCCCTCAGCGGGCCCAGCTCGTCGGCGCCTAACATGGCCACCAACGCCGTCGCGCACCGCCAGATGCACATCCCCAACGACGGGAGCAAGTAAATGGACAGCCTCTTTGCACAGCTTCTGACCACGGCCTTTCTGGCCACCTTTATCCGCAGTGTCGTGCCGCTGCTGCTAACCGCGCTGGGCGGCCTGTTCAGCGAGCGCGCGGGCGTGGTGAACATCGCCCTGGAAGGCCTGATTATCTTCGGCGCGCTGGCCGGCGCCGTGGTGGCGCAGCTGCTGGCCCCCAGTCTGGGCCCGGCCGCGCCCTGGGTGGGCTGGCTGGCCGCCGCCGTGGTGGGCGGCCTGATCGCCGCCATTCACGCGGTGCTCAGCATCCGCTACCGCGCCGATCAGGTGATCAGCGGCACGGCCATTAACCTGCTGGCCACCGGCGTGCCCGCCGTGCTGCTCACCGCGCTGTACGGCGTGTCCAACGAAAGCCCCAAGGTGCCCCAGGCCCTGCCGCTGTGGGGCTTCGGGGACCTGCGCTTCTCGCCGCCCGTGTTCTTCGCCTTTCTGGCGGTGGCGATCACGTGGTACGTGATGTACCGCACCCCCTACGGCCTGCGCCTGCGCGCCACGGGCGAGCAGCCCGGCGCGGCGGCCAGCATGGGCGTGAACGTCAAACGCATGCGCTACAGCGCTGTGATTCTCTCTGGGGTGCTGGCGGGTACCGCTGGCGCGTTCCTCAGCATCGGCAACCTGGATTCCTACGTGCGCAACATCAGCGCCGGGGCCGGCTTCATTGCCCTGGCCGCGCTGATCTTCGGGCAGTGGAAGCCGCTGGGCGTGCTGGCGGCCACCCTGCTCTTCGGCTTTCTGCAGGCGCTGTCCATTGCCCTGGGCGGCACCGATCTGCTGCCCCCCTCGCTGGTGAGCGCCCTGCCCTACCTGATTACCATCCTGGCGCTGATCTTCACTGGCCGCAGCCGCGCGCCCAAGGCCCTGGGCCGCCCCTACGACGGCTAACCTTTTCTCCTTCCTTCGCACAGCGGGAGTGCCCTGGTGGCCTCCCGCTTTGCTGTGCCGCTGCTTAAAGCGGCGCCGGTGCCAGGAGGCGCCGAATCCGGCACAGACGCCCGGCGCGGGCAACGTGTAGGGTAGAGGTATGGGGTTTGGCAGCGCGCTGAAACAGGCCAGGGAGGCGCAGGGACGCACCACGCAGGACGTGGCCCTGCACACCAAGATTCGTAGCGATTACCTGCAGGCCCTGGAAGACGAACAGTTGCACCGCCTGCCCGAACGCACCTTTGCCCGCTCGTACCTGCAGCGCTACGCCCGCGAACTGGGCCTGGACCCCGCGCCGCTGCTGGCCGAATTTGACCGCCACCTGCCGCTGCCCCCCGCCCCCACAGCCCCCACCCTGCGTGGCTCCCGCCGGCGCCGACCAGTGTGGCCACTGGTGGGTGCGGGGCTGGCCGTAGCGCTGCTGGGCGGCGCTTTGGCGTGGCGGGCCTTGCAGGCACCAGCCGCCACCGCCGAGGCTCCGGCTCCCCCTGGCGCGGTCACCACGCCACCTGCCACCCCCGACCCTGTGCCTGCCACCGTGCGGCTGACGGTCAGCAGCGTGCCCGCTGGCGCGCGGGTGTACCTGGATAACCGCTATCTGGGCACCACCCCAGTGCGCGCCTTTCCGCTGCAGTCGCGGGCCCGGGCCCAGCTACGGGTGGAACTCACCGGCCGCACCCCCCTGAAGGAAGCTGTGGCCCTGGGCCGCAGCCGCAATCTGCGCGCAACCCTGGGCCCGGCCGGGCAGAGCAGCGTGCTCACTGACCTGAACGCCCCGCGCAAGCCTCAGGCCAGTGCGCCCAAGCCGTCATCCCCCGGGTCACCGACCCCTGCCCCAGCGCCCAGTACGTCGCCGGTCAAGGTGACCTTCTCGGGGCCCTCCTGGACGCGGGTGACCGATGCCCAGGGCCGGGTGCTGTTCGAGGGCATTCCGGCTGCGGGTACTGTTAAGGGCTTTGCCACCGGCGTGACCATCCGCGCGGGCAATGCGGCAGCCGTGCTGGTCAGCGTGGACGGCGCGGCCTCTGCCCCCCTGGGCCAAGCCGGGCAGGTCGTGACCCGCACTTTTTGAGGGCAGCGAGCCGTTTCAGGCTGAAGCCAAAGGAAGGCCACTCTACCGCTGTCTTTTGAGGACTCTGGTTCGCCCCGAGCCAGTGCAGAGGTCCCTCGATCAAGGGGAGGGCCCAAGCAGCCCCCGCCGACTACAGATGACAAGCGACGGGCCCGGCCACGACAAACAGGTCGAGGACACGCCATAGACCCTGCGGCGACTCTGCGCCGCGCCCCTCGTGCTGATCGCCTCCGCAGCCTGGACAGGCTGAACCGACACCCTGCCGTACAGTAGGGGCACTGTGACCCGCCCTCCCCCCCTGCCCCACCAGCCGCTCAATGCCTTTCAGTACGCATGGCGCAAACCCTGGGTCCGCCTCGCGGTCTTTGCGCTCGCTGCGTATCTGCTCTACCGCCTTGTGGGACAGGTGCGCACAGTGGTCATTGACTTTGTCGTGGCGTTCCTGATCGCTTACCTGGCCAATCCGCTACTCAACTGGCTGGAAAAGGGCCGGGTCAAACGCGGCCTGGGCGTCTTTTTCGTGATTCTGATGTTTGTGGCGCTCTTCAGTTTGGCTGGCATCCTGCTGGCCACCGTCTCGGCGCAGCTGATCACGCTGTTTCGCCAGCTGCCGGAACAGATCGGCTCGCTGGGTGAGGTCCTGGACCGCGTGTCCTCGTGGCTCAGCGCGCGGGGGGTGCCGGGGTTGGACGACGCCCGCGACCGCCTGATCACCGCTGCCCAGACCTACGTGCAGAACATTGGCCGCAACATCGTGCCCATCCTGCAAAACGCCCTGAACTCTACCGGCACTGTGCTCAGCGGCCTGCTGTCCATTGGCGGCATGGTGGGCCAGATTCTGCTGATTCTGCTCATGAGCATCTACCTGATGCTGGACTACAGCCGGGTGAACGCCGCGCTGCTGGCCATTTTCCCCCGCCCCTGGCAGCCGCGCGTGCTGGAATTCAGTGAGCTGACGGGCACCGCCGTGGGCGGCTACGTGCGCGGGCAGCTGCTGATCGCAGTGTTTATCGGGGTCTTCGTGTGGGTGGGCCTCACGCTGGTGGGCATTCCCAGCGCCGCCGCCATCGGCTTTCTGGCGGGGGCCTTCAACATCGTGCCGTACCTGGGGCCCATCATCGGCGCCACCCCGGCCATCCTGCTGGCCCTCACGCTGCCGGGCGCGTGGATCAAGATTCTGCTGGTGATCGTGGTGTTCGTGGCCGCCAACCAGATTGAGGGCAACTTTCTCAGTCCGTACATTCTCAGCAGAACTACGGACCTGCATCCCATCACGGTCCTGGTGGCCATTCTGGTGGGGGCCTCGCTGCTGGGCTTTGCGGGGGCGCTGCTGGCCGTCCCCACCGTGGCGCTGGGCAAGCTGGCCCTGCACCGCTATTACTACCCCAGCCGTATCTACACCGAAGGGCCCTGAGGGCAGGAGGCTGGGGCCCAGTCCTGTAGAACACAGCGAGCACAAAACGCACGACCAGAAAGCCTCCTCTGGTCGTGTTCTTTTGTCTGGCAAGCTCCGCTGTCCTACTCCACCTCAGGTTTTCAGGGCCACAGGTGAGCGCTGACGTTCGTACCGCTCCGCCACCGGGGCGGCCAGATGCACGCGGTTGCGCCCGGCGCGCTTGGCCTGATACAGCGCCTCGTCGGCGGCGTCCAGCAGGGTGGGGCCGTGGACCGGGGCGCCCATCACCGCCACGCCCACGCTCACGGTGATGGGCAGCCCAGCCAGCGGCTCGCGCGAGACGCGGCTGCGCAGGCGCTCGCAGAATTCCAGGGCAGCGGTTTCGTCGGGCAGGTGCAGCAGGCAAAGGAACTCCTCGCCGCCGTAGCGCCCCACCACGCCCCCCGCCGGCTGGTGCCCCCGCAGCTGTACCGCCAGTGCGCGCAGCACCTCGTCGCCCCGGGGGTGCCCGTGGTCGTCGTTGATGCGCTTGAAGTGGTCCACATCCACCAGCGCCGCCACCAACCGGGGCCCGTCCATCGAAAGCGGCTCGGCCAGGCCTTCCAGAGCCAGCATCAGGGCGCGGCGGTTGGGCAGCCCAGTCAGCACGTCGGTATGGGCGTCGGCCATCGCCTGCCGGGCCAGACGGGTCACCAGCGAGGTGTGGCGGGTGGCCACCAGCTGCGCGGCCAGCACCGCCAGGGTGGCCAGCACCAGTTGCACCAGCGTGGTGAGCAGATAAAGCCGTTCCGGGCCCGTGCCCTGGGGCCACCACGCCAGCATGCACAGTACGAGCCCACACAGCACCATAAAGTTCAGGCGCAGCGCCGCCATGCCCGGAAACACCCAGGCATTGAGCATCAGGGCCACGATGGTCCAGGGCAGGGTGGTGCTCAGCAGCGCGGCGCGCTCCCCGGCGGCCAGGGTGCTGTCGGCCAGCAGGTTCCCCAAACGCAGCACCGCAAAGCCGTTCAGCACCGACACCAGCGCCGTTTCGGTCCAGCCCAGCGGCAGGCGCGTCCAGCTGAGCACTGAAAGCGCGGCCAGCAGCCCCAGCAAGACCGGCAGCGCCGCCTGATCAAAGGCGCCCAGAAACGGCGAGGCGGCGTGCAGCCACAGCGGCAGGGCCACCGCCAGTGCGCCCCCTGGCAACACGAGCCGGCCCAGCAACCGCCGCTCCCGGAAAGACAGATCCGCCGGGTCAGAACTGGCGCTCGGCGGCGCAGGGACGTGCATGGCCCAATCATACGGAGTTCTGCACCTTCCGTATACTCGGTTCAGACCGTGGTGTAGATGAGCAAAGCCCACCAGCACGAAGTGGACCGCCTGGGTTGGTCCCTGCCTCCACCAAGCAGCGCATGCAAAAAAGAACCGGAAGCCTTCGCTCCCGGTTCCTTGACGTATGGCCGAACTTAGACGAGTTCGATCAGGGCCATGGTCACGCCGTCGCCACGACGGGTGCCCACGCGCAGAATGCGGGTGTAGCCCCCCTGGCGGTCGGCGTACTTGGGCGCCACTTCGTCCATGACCTTGCGCACCACGGCGTTGTCGTGGATGTCGCGGGCCACCAGACGGCGGGCGTGCAGGTCACCGCCCTTGGCGGTGGTGATCAGTTTCTCAACGTAGGGGCGCAGCTCTTTGGCCTTGGTGAGGGTCGTCTGGATACGGCCCTCGCGCAGCAGGGCGGTGGCCTGGGCACGGGCCAGGGCCACGCGGCTGCTGCTGTTGCGGTTGAGCTTGCGACCGGCTTTACCGTGACGCATGGTGAATCTCCTTGGGGGGAAATGGAGGGCGGGGAATGGTCAGTGGGACAAAGAGGACGCGGGCGGCAGGAAGCGGTGCGCGGGAAGAAACCTGGGAAGGCCGGTAACTTCAGCGTGCTCTTTCCTTAGACCCTTAGACGCTTTGACCCTAGACCCTTTCTCAGTCGCGCAGCGCCAGGCCGAACTGGGCCAGTTGCTGCTTGATTTCATCGAGGCTGCGCTCGCCAATGCCGGGCACCTTCTTCAGGTCGCGGTCGGACAGGGCGCACAGGGCGTCCACCGAGTCGATGCCTTCTTCCTTGAGGGAATGCAGCACGCGGGTGGTCAGGCCCAGGCCTTCGAGGGTCACGCGGGGCGTGTCCAGTTCGGCGGGGTAATCGCCGGGGTTCAGGTTCACGCTGCCGGTGGCGGGGGGCAGGTCGTACACGTTGGGCGCGCTGGGCGCGGGGGTGTAAACCGGCTGCTGGTACTCGGGGGCGGCGGCCGGCAAGGTTTCCACGTTGCCGAACACCGTCAGTTCGTCGCGCAGGATCTCCACAGCCTTGTCCAGCGCGTCCTGGGGCCCGGTGCTGCCGTCGGTCCAGACGCGCAGAATCAGGCGGTCCAGGTCGGTCTGCTGGCCCACGCGGGTGTTTTCCACGTGGTAGGCCACGCGCCTAACTGGCGAGAACACCGCGTCCACCGGAATGGAGTTGATGCGGTCCTTGGTGGCGTGCTTGTCGGCGGGGACGTAGCCTTCGCCTTCTTCCACGCGCACCTCCATCACCAGCTTGCCGTCTTCGGCCAGCGTGGCGATCACGAGGTCAGGGTTGACGATTTCCGCGTCGCTGGGGACCTCAAAGGCACTGGCGCGCACCACGCCCTCGCCCTGCGCGCGCAGGGTCAGGGTCTTGGGCCCGGAGGCGTGGAACTTCACCACGAGTTCCTTGAGGTTCAGGATGATCTGGATGACGTCTTCCTTGACGCCAGGGATGGTGGAGAACTCGTGCAGGACGTCCTCGATGTACACGCTGGTGACAGCCGTGCCCGGGATCGAGGACATCAGGATGCGCCGGATGGGGTTCCCGATGGTGACGCCGTAACCGCGCGTGAGCGGCTCCAGGACGAATTCGCCGTAGTCGCCGTCCACGCGGGCTTTGAGTTGAGGGCGCTTTTGATCCACTGGGGCCTCCTGATTTAGCGCGAGTAGTACTCGATGATGAAGTTCTCGTTGATGGGCAGGGCGAGGTCTTCACGCGCAGGCAGGCGGGAGAAGGTGCCCTTGAAGTTCTCGGCGTCCAGTTCGACCCAGGGGCTCACGCGGCGGCGCTTTTGCGCTTCCATGTTCTCCTGAATAAAGCCGATCTTGCGCGCCGGCTCGGCCACGGTAATCTCGTCGCCGATCTTGACGCGGTAGCTGGGGATGTCCACGCGCTTGCCGTTCACCAGAATGTGCCCGTGACCCACGAACTGGCGGGCCTGACGGCGGGTGCTGGCAAAGCCCATGCGGAACACCACGTTGTCCAGGCGGCGCTCCAGCAGCTGCAGGAACACGGTGCCGGTCACGCCGGGAACGTTGGCCGCTTCCTCGAAGAGGTTACGGAACTGCTTTTCGCCAATGCCGTACAGGCGGGCGAGCTTCTGCTTTTCACGCAGGCGCACCGAGTAGTCGCTGGGACGGCCACGGCCACGGCGCTGGCCGTGCTGGCCGGGCGCGTAGGGGCGGCGGTCCAGATACTTCTGGACTTTTTCGGTCTCCGCGAGGTTGATGCCTTCGCGGCGGCTCTGCTTGGTAATGGAACCACGGAAACGACCCATGTTCAAATTCTCCTTGCGATTGGCCCCGGGGGCTCAAATCGGGTCTGCGGCCCTCTGGCGCCCGCCTCCTCGCCTGTGGTGAGGCTCTGGCGGAAGCGGGACAGGTGGGCGCGCGCTGCGCGTTTAGGCGCGGAACTTCTTCTTGGGGCGGCAGCCGTTGTGGGGCACGGGGGTGTCGTCCATGATGGACTTCACTTCAATGCCGCTGGCCTGAATGGCGCGGATGGCCTGCTCGCGGCCGGAGCCCGAGCCACGCACAATCACGTCCACCACGTTCATGCCGAAGGTCTGCACGGCCTTCTTCACGGCGTCGGCAGCGGCCAGCTGGGCGGCGTAGGGGGTGCCCTTCTTGCTGCCCTTGTAGCCAATCGTGCCGCCGCTCGACCAGGCCACAGAGTTGCCTTCGAGGTCGGTGATGGTCACGATGGTGTTGTTGTAGCTGGCGTGCACGTACGCGCGGCCAGCGCTGATGTTGCGCCGGGCGCGGCGCGGGGTCTTGCCTTTGGTGCTCTTCGCCATGGCTTACTTCCTCGTGGCCTTTTTCTTACCGGCGACGGTCTTGCGCGGGCCCTTGCGGGTGCGGGCGTTCGTCTTGGTGCGCTGGCCGCGCACGGGCAGGCCACGGCGGTGGCGCAGGCCACGGTAGGCGCCGATGTCCATCAGGCGCTTGATGTTCTGGCCCACTTCGCTGCGCAGGTCACCTTCGACCTTGTAGGTCTTCTCGATGGCCTCGCGCAGGGTGCTCTGCTCGGCTTCGCTGAGGTTCTTCACGCGCGTGTCGGCGTTAATGCCGGTGCGGGCCAGAACTTCTTTGGCACGGGTCAGGCCGATGCCGTAAATGTAGGTCAGCGCGATTTCAACGCGCTTTTCGCGGGGCAGGTCAACGCCAGCAATACGCGCCATGCTTAACCCTGCCTCTGCTTGTGCTTGACGTTGGAGCAAATGACCAGCACGCGCCCATGGCGGCGGATCACTTTGCAGTTGTCGCACATCTTTTTGACACTGCTGCGAACTTTCATTGCGTCCTCCTCGCGCCGCCGCGTCTGCCGTTCCATCATGAACAGCGACTGGCAGCGCTCGACCCCCGGCCTGCCGTCTGCGGGCAGGGAATCTGTTGGGTTGCGGCCTGTTACTTGCGGTAGACGATGCGCCCGCGCGTTGTGTCGTACGGACTGATCTCCAGAACCACGCGGTCCCCCGGCAGAATACGGATGTAGTGGATCCGCATTTTGCCGCTGATGTAAGCCAGGATGTCGTGCCCCGTATCGAGTTTCACGCGGAAGGTGGTGTTCGGCAGTGCCTCTTCCACCACGCCCTCGGCCCGCACGGTATCGGACTCTTCCTTCTTACGCTTTTCCCGCTGTTCCGGCATCTTTCGTCTTGCCACGCAACCTCCAGGCCTGATACAAGCCAAACGCAAAGGTATCATGGACGTGAAGGAAACGGCAAGGTGGGCTGCTGCTCCGGAGAACCAGACGCGAGGGGCGCCCGTGGCTGTCCTCTGACTCTGGACGCAGGCGGGGTAACAAGCAGGACAGACGTATCAATTGGTCGGACATGCGCCACTGGTCGCTGCTGATGAACCGGCAAGCGATGATCGTTCAGGGCCAGCGCTGGGCCAGCCTTTCCCCTTGCCCTACCACACCGCTGTCAGGCGTACGCCGAAGCGGCGCCCCTTACTGACCTCAGCGGCCACGCTATAGCTGCCCACACGGTACTCGATTTCGGCAAAAGGCCCCGCGCCTTCGCCCCAGCGGTAGCCCATCCCCAGGCGCAGTGGGCGGCCCTCGCCACTCTGCCAGGGCAGCGCCGCGCGCAGGCCCAGCTGGGTGCCGGCGCGGTCCTGCGCCGCTAACACCTGTACGTAATCGGCCGGAATGAGGGTGCCGCCCCAGGCCCAGTACCACTCGCCGCCCACCCGGCTGGCCCGCGCCCAGACCTCGCCGTAACCGCCCAGGGCCAGCGCGCCGCCGACCAGAGGTCCACCCGAGTCCAGACCTGCCGCCAGAGTGACTGGCGCGAGGTTCAGCGCCGCGCCCAGGCCGGTGTAGGTGGCCTGCCCAGGGCCCACCCCCCGGCGGGCGGCGAGGTTCACGCTCCAGCGCCCTTCGCGCCACGCCAGCCGGGTGTCGCGCTCACCGCGCCACGCCGCGCTGATCAGGCCGTTGCCCAGCAACTCGTAATGGGCCGCGTTCCAGGTGCGGGGCGGCGCGGCCATAGGATGCGGCCGGCCCAGACCGTCCAGCGCCGGGAGGAGCACGCCAGCCGCCAGCAGCGGCGCGCGGGCATCCAGGCCCCAGCGGCTGCGCAGGGGCAGCAGGGTGTCGTCCCAGGGGGTGATGGCGGGGGCCGGCAGCGCCATGGGGTCGGCGCGGGTCAGGGGCGGTGGCCCCCCGGCCACCCCGCAGTTCAGGCCCTGGCGCGTGGCCTCCCGGCGCACCCGGGCGTCGTGGCGGTTGAGGGGATAGGCCACGCACTGCACGGCGTCCGCCTGATCCGGGGCGCTGGGCCCCAGTTCCCGCCGCAGGCCCCCCGGGCTGAGGTCCGCCAGCGCTGCGTGCGAGTGCGAGTGGGTGCCCACTTCCCAGCCCGCCGCGCGCAGTTCGGCCACCTGGGCGCGCGTGAGGCTGCCCGGTTGGTCCAGGCGCGACCAGATCACATAGGTGGTGCCGGGCACGCCCAGCTCGCGCAGCACCGGAAAGGCCTGCTGGTAGACGCTTTCAAAGCCGTCGTCAAACTGAATGACCGCCACCCGCTCACCAGTCGGGGCGCGGGCGGCCTCGCTGGAGGTCACGAAGCGGTAGCCCAGTCGCCGCAGGGTCTCCACCCGCCGCCGCAGGGCGTCCGGCGAGATGCCCAGCGACGCCCCAGTGGCCGTGCCCACCTGATGAAACACCAACACCATCGGCTTGGCCTGGGCCGGGGCTGGCAGGGTCAGTGCCGCCGCTGCGCCCAGAGACAGCGCCGCGCGCGGCCAGGGGCGGAGGCGGGGCAGGCGGGCCAACAGATGAGAAACCATAACGTTCGTTAAAAAACATAGCTCAGGGGGAAGCGCGCAATGGTGAAGGGGGCAATGCTGCTGGTGGGGGCACTGGGGGCATAGACAGGAAAGCCGCCGCTCTCCATTTCGGGAAAGCGGCGGCCTTTGGGGCAGAGCTCAGTTCATGCCGGACAGGATGCGGCTGTAGACCTCGTCCATAGGGCCCACGCCGTCCACGCGGTACAGGTGGCCGCGCGCCGAGTAGTAGTCAATCAGTGGCTGGGTCTGCTCACGGTAGATGTCCTGGCGGCGGCGGGCCACTTCCTCGGTGTCGTCGCTGCGCACTGCCTCGCCCCGGGCCGCGGCCTGCCGCCCCCGCTCCACGATGCGGCCAATCAGGACCTCGTCGGGCACTTCCAGCAGCGGCACGGCACTCACCGGGGCGCCCAGTTCTTCCAGCAGCACGTCCAGGGCCTGCGCCTGGGCGGTGGTGCGGGGAAAGCCGTCAAAGATCACGCGCACCGGCTCCATGTCGGCCAGCTTGTCGCGGATCAGGGCAATCAGAATCTCGTCGGGCACCAGCTGGCCCGCGTCCAGAATGGGCCGCACCTGCTGGCCCAGCTCGGTGCCGCGCGAGGCGTGGTCACGCAGAATGTCCCCGGTGCTGATCTTGACGAGCCCCTTGTCCTGCGCCAGCCGCTCTGCCTGGGTGCCCTTGCCCGCGCCGGGCGGCCCCAGGAAGATCACGACGTTGTGTTTGGCTTGAGTCACGTTTCCTCCGTTCACACTTCAGCATAGTGGCTCAGTGCGCGTTTCGGGCAGTCCTGCATGGCCCGCCCCTGTTCCTGCCGGGGGAACGAAGCCCGGCAGGACGTCCAACCGAAAGCCGCCTCCCAGAACGGAAGGCGGCCAAGCAGCATCAGGACTCAGTTATCGCGGTTCATGCGGCCACGAATGCGGCCCTTGGAGATGAAGCCGTCGTAGCGCCTGACGGTCAACTGGGCTTCGAGTTGCTTCAGCGTTTCGAGGGCCACGCCCACGATGATCAGAAGCCCCGTGCCACTGAACTGGAATGTGCTGATGCCCGTCCAGCGTTGAACCAGCTGCGGCATCACGGTCAGGATGACCAGAAACACCGCGCCCCACAGACTCAGGCGGCTGCTGATGGTGCCCAGGAATTCAGCCGTGGGCGCCCCGGGCCGGACCCCGGGGATAAAGCCCCCAGCCTCGCGCAGCTGCTCGGCAATGCGTTTGGGATCAAACTGCACGCTGTTGTACAGGTACGTGAACCCAAAGATCAGCAGGGCTTCCAGGGCAATGTACAGCGGCTGCCCGAAGGTCAGGTACGTCTGGATAAACGCATTGACTTCAGGGGCGCGCTCGGTGGTTGCGCTGGCGATCAGGTTGGGAATGATCAGCATGGCGCTGGCGAAGATCACCGGAATCACGCCGGCCTGGTTCACCTTGATGGGCAGCCATGTGGCCTGTCCGGCCCCGCGTGCCTGCCCGGCCGCGCCGCCACGGGCGCGGGCGTAGGTGACGGGCACCCGGCGCTCGGCCTGATACACGTACACGATGCCCGCGATGGTCACCAGAATCACGCCCACAAAGGCCAGCAGGCGCAGCGGCCAGTTGCCGTCGCCGCCATCCGAGCGCACCAGTTCGGCCGTCCGGGTGATCTCGCCGGGGTACATGGCGATGATGCCGGCCGTGATGATCAGCGAGATGCCGTTGCCCACGCCCACTTCGGTGATGCGCTCGCCGATCCACATGGTGAAGGCCACACCCGCAATCTGGGTCAGCACCATCACCAGAATGGTGAACAGGCCGGGCTCCCAGCCCACGGCAATGAAGCTGGGGTTGCTGTTGATATACGACGCGAAGAAGATCGCCTGAATGGTCCCCAGCCCCACCGCCGCGTAGCGGGTGTACTGGTTGATCTTCTTGCGGCCCTCTTCTCCTTCCTTGGAGAGTTTCTCCAGAGCCGGGATGGTGGTGGTCATCAGCTGGATGACGATGCTGGCCGTGATGTACGGCAGCACGCCCAGCGCGAAAATCGAGAACTGCGAAAGATTGCCGCCCGAGATCATGCTGATCAGGCCCAGCAGCCCCGCCGAGTCGGCGTTACTCAGCGCGGCGCCGTTCACCCCCGGTGTGGGAATGCTGCTCCCCAGCCGGTATACGGCGAGGAGCAGCAGGGTGAACACAATCTTCCGCCTCAGTTCCGGAATCCGGAATGCGTCGCGGAAGGCGCGCAGCATTTATTCCGCCTTCTCGGCTTCGGTTGCTTCGGGCAGGATCACTTTGCCGCCGGCCGCTTCCACGGCCTTCACGGCGCCTTCGCTGGCCGCGTCCACGTGAATGGTCAGGGCGCGGGTCACTTCGCCGCTGCCCAGCAGCTTCACGGGGCGGTTCTTGCGGCGCACCAGGCCCGCGAGTTCCAGCACGTTGCGGTCAATGGTGGCGTCTTCAATGTTCGCCAGCTGCGCGAGGTTCACCACTTCGAAGGTGGTGCCCACGTTGTTGAAACCGCGCTTGGGCAGGCGAGCGATCAGGCGGCTGCGGCCACCTTCAAAGAAGCTGCCCTTGCCGGCGCCGCTGCGCGACTTCTGGCCCTTGTGACCACGGCCGGCGGTCTTGTCGGTGCCGCCGGGGCCACGGCCCACGCGCTTGCGGTTCTTGCGGCTGCCCGTGTGGGGCGTCAGTTCGTGGAGTTTCATTCCTGGACCTCCAGGAGGTGCTTGACGGTGTTCACCATGCCACGAATGGCCGGGCTGTCATTCAGTTCACGGCTGTCGCCGATCTTTTTCAGGCCCAGCGCCTTCACGGTCTGCACCTGATATTCGGGGCGACCGATCACGCTGCGCTTCAGGGTAATTTTCACTGGGCGCCTCCGGTGGGCTGCACCTCGCCGCGCAGGGCACGAACCTGTTTGGCGGTGCGGAGGTTCTTCAGGCCGTCGAACACGGCGTAGGCCACGTTCACCTTGTTGCGGCTGCCCAGTTCCTTGGACAGCATGTTGGTGATACCGGCCAGTTCGGCAATGCTGCGGGGCACGGTGCCCGCAATCACGCCGGTACCGGGGCCAGCGGGCTTCAGGAGCACGCGGCTGGTGCTGTTCTCGCCCACGATGTCGTGGGGAATCGTGCCGTTTTCCACGGGCACGGTGATCATGTTCTTGCGGGCAATGCTCTTGGCCTTTTCAATGGCCACGGGCACTTCCTTGGCCTTGCCAATCCCCATGCCCACGCGGCCGTTGCGGTCGCCCAGAATCACCAGCGCGGCGAAGCGGAAGCGGCGGCCACCCTGGTAGGTCTTGGAGGTGCGGTTGACGAAGAGCATCTTCTCTTCGAATTCGCTGCTCTCGCGCTCCGCGTTGCGGTCGTTACGACGATTAAAAGTCAAGGCCACCCTCCCGCGCCGCTTCGGCGAGCGCTTTCACGCGTCCGTGGTACCGGAACTGACCACGGTCAAAAACCACCGACTTGACGCCCTTGGCGGCCGCTGCTTCGGCCAGGGCCTTGCCCACGGCGGCGGCGGTGTCGGTCTTGGTACCCGTCTTGACGGCAGCCGAGGAGGCCGCAGCAACGGTGATGCCTTTGCTGTCGTCGATGATCTGGGCGTAGATGTGCTTGCTGGAGCGGTACACGCTGAGGCGCAGACGCTCGCCAGCGGCCTGCCGCACCTTGCGGCGGGCGCGCAGCTTGCGGCGCACGGTCGTCTGGGTCGCCATTATTTCTTCCCTTTGCCGCCGGTGGCACCAGCCTTACCGGCCTTGAGGCTGATCTTCTCGCCAACAAAGCGCACACCCTTGCCGTGGTAGGCGTCAGGCTTGCGCACCTTGCGCACGTTCGCGGCCACCTGACCGACGAGCTGCTTGTCAATGCCGATCACGTCAATCTTGGTGGGTTCGGGCACGGCGAAGCTCACGCCAGCGGGGGGCTCAACGATGACGGGGTGGCTGAAGCCGATGGTCAGCTCCAGGGCCTTGCCGCTCATCTTGGCGCGGAAACCCACGCCCTTGAGTTCCAGGTTGATGGTGTAGCCCTCGCTCACACCTTTGACGGCGTTGGCCACCAGGGTGCGGGTCAGGCCGTGCAGGGCGCGGTGGCGCTGCTGGTCGCTGGGGCGCTCCACGATGAGCGTGTCGCCCTCGTGCTTGATGGTCAGTTCGCTGTTGTAGGGAACGGTCAGTTCGCCTTTGGGCCCCTTGACCTTGAACACGCCGTCTTGGGCGCTCAGGGTCACGCCGCTGGGCACGGCGATGGGCATTCTTCCGATACGGGACATAGCTGTCCTCCTTTGCCTTAAATTCGCTTGCGCGAGGTCAGGTGGGTGTGCGGGGTGATGCGGGGGTTCTGGATTACCAGAGAACGCAGATCACTTCGCCGCCGACGCCCTGCTTACGGGCTTCGCGGTCGGGCAGCAGGCCCTTGCTCGTGGACACCACGGCCAGGCCCAGGCCACGCTGAATGCGGGGCAGGTTCTCGGCGCTCACGTAGGCGCGGCGGCCGGGGCGGCTGATGCGCTCGATGTGCTTGATGACCTGCTCGCGCTTGGCACCGTATTTCAGCGTCAGGCGCAGCACGTCGAACTTCTGGCCTTCGGGGCGCATGCGCTCGGCGGAGGCCACGTAGCCTTCGGCCACGAGCAGCTTGGCGAGTTGCTCCTTGAACTTGGAGGCCGGGATGTCCACGGTCTCCTTGTGGGTGCGCGTCGCGTTGCGGATGCGCGTGAGCATATCGGCGATGGGATCACTCAACATGTAGCCTCCAAGTGGGCTGGTGTTGATCCGGGCTGGTTCCTGCATGCAGGCCTGCTCCCGGCAGGTGGCCCGGCCCCAGGCAAAGCTGGCGGACGGGCGCGCGTCTCCCCAAGTCGAATGTGGGCCCCAAGGCGGGGCACGTCTTCTGTTGGGTCTTTTCCTCCGCCGGACGATCACAGGTCAAAGTGGCCTGTTCGTCTCCGGGGGGCACAGCGCCGGGACCCGAACAATGTCAAGACACGGCAATTGAGAAGTGTAACAGGCGGCCCAGGAAAAGGCAATGAAGGTCTTTGCATGGGAGCGCCGCTACAGTCGCGGGGCCTCACGGCAGACCCCCACTTTTTACCCGGAGACCGCATGAAAAAACCCTTCCTCTTTCTCGCCCTGACCGGCCTGCTGACCGCCTGTGTGCCCGGTTCCCTACGCCACGTCTTTGGCAACAGCTGGGAGAACGAAGCGCTGGTGCAGCTGGTCGGCCAGAACATCAACGTGGTGACTGCCCGCGTGAAGACCTCGCAGGAACGGAACCTGCTGGGCCAGCCAAAATACGTGATCCGCAATTGCCAGTACAGCGGGCGCACCGTGGCCTACCAGAATGCCAGCGGCACGGTCTACGCCGAACGCGAGGTGCGCTGCGGCAACAGTGTGTTTCTGACCGACCAGAAGAATGTCATCACGGCCTACTACGAAGAGGGCGATCCTGACTTCGTTCCCTATCTCCTCGATACGTTTGCCGACGTTCTCCAGAAAGCGAAGAAGTAACCCACAAGCCATCAAAAAACCCCCTCGCGCTGGAGGGGGCTTTTTTGGGCTGCGTCTTACCAGCTGGCTTTCTTCACGCCGGGCAGTTCGCCCTTGTGCGCCATCTCGCGGATGCAGATGCGGCACATGCCGAAGAAGCGGTAGTAGCCACGGGCGCGGCCACAGCGGGAGCAGCGGTTGTAGTTCTGCACGGCAAACTTATGGCCGCGCGCCGCTTTCACAACTTTCGAGGTATTCGCCATAACGCTTCCTTATTTCCGGAACGGGAGGCCCATCGCCTGGAGCAGCGCGCGGGCTTCCTCGTCGGTCTTGGCGGTGGTGACAATCGTGATGTCCATGCCGCGCACCTTGTCCACCATGTCGTAGGTGATCTCGGGGAAGATCAGCTGCTCCTTGATGCCCAGGTTGTAGTTGCCACGGCCGTCAAAGGCGTTGGGGTTCACGCCCTTGAAGTCACGGATGCGGGGTAGGCCGATGTTGATCAGCTTCTCCAGGAACACGTACATGCGCTCGCCGCGCAGCGTGACCTTCAGGCCCACGGGCATGCCCTGGCGCAGCTTGAAGTTGGAGATGCTCTTTTTCGCCTTGGTGACGATGGGCTTTTGCAGGGTGATCAGGCCCAGTTCCTTGGCGGCCCGGTCGATGGCCTTGCTGTCTTCCTTGCTGGAGCCCAGGCCCTCATTGATCACGATCTTCTCAATGCGGGGGGCGGCCATCACGGAGGTGTAACCGAACTGCTGCACCAGCGTGGGGCGCACCTGTTCGTTGTATTTGGCCTTGAGGGTCTGCATGTTGCCTCGCTTCGCGCGGTGTGGGCCGCGCGGGGCACCCATAGCCGGGTGCCCCTGAAAGGGTCTCAGTCGATGGTCTTGCCGCTGGCCACAGCCACGCGGACTTTCTTGCCGTCCACGATCTGCTTGCGCACGCGGGTGGCCTTGCCGGTTTCGGGGTCCACCAGGGCCACCTTGCTGGCGTGCAGGGCCAGCTCGCGCTGCTCCTGGCCGCCCTGGGGGTTGGCGGGGCTGGGCTTCACGTTCTTGGTGACCAGGTTCACGCCTTCCACCACGACCTTCTGGTCGCGGGGCAGCGCAAGCAGGACCTTGCCGCTCTTGCCTTTGTGCTTGCCGCTCAGAACGATGACGGTGTCACCCTTCTTCACGTGCAGCTTGTCGTTGTGGTGGCTACCGGCGCTGGGACGGGGCATTACAGCACCTCCGGGGCCAGGGACACGATTTTCATGAAGCGGCGGTCGCGCAGCTCGCGGGCCACCGGCCCGAAGACGCGCGTGCCACGGGGCTCGCCCTGGTTGTTGATGATGACGGCGGCGTTCTTGTCAAAGCGGATGGTGCTGCCGTCGGCACGCTTGATGGCGTGGCTGGTACGCACGACCACGGCCTTGACCACGTCGCCGGCCTTCACGGTGCCGCGCGGCGCGGCGTCCTTGACGGAAGCCACGATGATGTCACCCACGTGGGCGTAGCGCTTGTTACCGCCGCCGCCGGTGGTAAGACCCTTACCGCCGATACCGCTGTTCAGCACGCGGATGCACATGATCTCGCGCGCGCCGCTGTTGTCCGCCACGTCCAGGCGGGACTGGGGCATGATCATGCGTTACCGCCTTCGGTCTCCACAGCGGTGGTCTCGATGCCACGGGGGCGCTCGATCAGCTTGGTGACCTTCCAGGTCTTGGTCTTGCTGATGGGGCGCACGGCGATGATCTCCACGCGGTCACCCACCTTGTATTCGTTGTTCTCGTCGTGGGCCGCGTACTTGTGGCTGCGGGTCACGACCTTGCCGTACAGAGGGTGAGCAAACTTGCGCTCGACCTTGACGCTGACCGTCTTGTCGGCCTTGTCGCTCACGACGACGCCCGTAAAGGTCTTCTTCATGCCTGCTCTCCCTGCTTCTTGCTCAGCTCAGCGCGGATGGTGTTGAGCTGGGCCACTTCGCGGCGAAGCTGCTGCACGCGGTGCGGCTGGGCCAGGGTGCCCATGGCGGCCTGGAAGCGCAGCTCCATCAGTTCTTTCTTGCGGCTGTCGATCTCGCGGGCGAAATCTTCGGCCCCCAGATTACGCATGTCACTGGGCTTCATCGTAAACCTCGCGCTTGACCATCTTGGTCTGGATGGGCAGCTTGTGGCCGGCCAGGCGGAAGGCCTCTTTGGCCTGCTCCTCGGTCACGCCGCTCACCTCGAACATCACGCGCCCGGGCTTGACCACGCTCACCCAGTACTCCACGGCACCCTTCCCCTTACCCATTCGGGTTTCGGCGGGCTTCTTCGTCACCGGCTTGTCGGGGAAGATACGGATGTAGATCTTGCCCCCACGGCGGAAGTGACGGCTCATCACGATACGGCAGGCCTCGATCTGGTTGCTCTTGATCCAGGCGGGTTCCAGGGCAATCAGGCCGAAGTCGCCGAACGCGACGTAGTCGCCGCCCTTGGCGTCACCGGTCATCCGGCCACGGTGCTGCTTACGGAACTTGGTGCGCTTCGGAAGAAGCATCATTCACCTCCGGGGCGGCGCCGCGCGGCGGGGCGGCGGCGGTTGGGACGGTCACCGTCTTCGCGGCGGCGCTCGTCGTTGCGGCGCTGGGGACGCGCGAAGGTTTCGGTGCGGCCACCGATGACTTCACCGGTAAAGACCATCACCTTGATGCCTAAGCTTCCGTAGGTGGTCTCGGCGCGGGCGGTGCCGTAGTCGATGTCGGCGCGCAGGGTGTGCAGGGGCACGCGGCCTTCGCGCACCATTTCGGTACGGGCCTGCTCGGCGCCGCCGAGGCGACCGGCCAGGATGATCTTGACGCCACGGGCGCCCGACTCCATCACGCGCTGCGCGGCCTGCTTCATGGCGCGGCGGAACGCAAAGCGGCGCTCGATCTGCTCGGCGATGCGCAGGGCCACCAGGGGCGCGCTGATGTTGGGGTTGGGGATTTCCGCGACGTTCACGGCCACGGTCCCGGCCGACACCAGACGCTCGATGTCCTGGCGCAGCTCCTTGATGCTCTCGCCGCCCTTGCCGATCACGATGCCGGGCTTGGCCGCGCTGATGATCACGTTGACCTGCTGGCCAGCGCGCTCAATCTCGATGCGGGCGATCCCAGCCGCGTTCAGCTTGCGCTGCACGAGCTTGCGGATCTTCTCGTCTTCCTTCAGCAGGCCGGCGTACTGCTTCTTGCCGGCGTACCAGCGGCTGTTCCAGCCACGCGTGATGCCGAGGCGGAAGCCGTTGGGGTTGATCTTGTTGCCCATTATTTGGCTCCCTTCTCGCCCACGATGATGGTGATGTGGCTGGTGCGCTTCTTGATGATGTTGGCGCTGCCGCGTGCCCGGGGAATCAGGCGCTTGAGGGTGGGGCCCGCGTCCACGTAGGCGGCGGTGATCACCAGACGGTCTTCGAGCATCTGGTCGTTGTGCAGCGCGTTGTGCTTGGCGCTGTTCAGCACCTTGGCCACAGGCTCGGAAGCGGCGCGGGGGATGAAGCGCAGCAGGTCTTCGGCGTCACGCACGCTCTTGCCACGGATCACGTCCACCACGAGACGCACCTTGCGGGGGCTCATGCGCACGTACTTGGCCACGGCGTAGCCGGGCTTACGCAGCTTGACTTCCTGCTTGCGCTGCTTCTTGTTGCGGAATTCAGGAGCGGTCATTTCTTCTTGCTCCCCTTGGCGTTCTTGTCGGCGCCGTGGCCACGGTAGTTGCGGGTGGGGCTGAATTCACCCAGCTTGTGGCCGATCATCTGCTCGGACACGAACACCGGCACATGCTGCTTGCCGTTGTGCACAGCAATCGTGTGGCCGATCATCTCGGGCACGATGGTGGAGCGGCGGCTCCAGGTCTTGATGACGCGCTTGTCTTTGCGCTCGTTCTGGGCGTCCACCTTCTTCAGGAGGTGGTCATCCACGAATGGGCCTTTTTTCAGGCTGCGGGGCATGGTCTACCCTCCTTACTTCCCGCCGCGGCGGGTGATGATGAAGCGGTCCGAGATCTTGCGCTTCTTGCGGGTCTTCAGGCCCTTGGCGGGCTGACCCCAGGGGCTGACAGGCTGACGGCCTGCGCCGGTGCGGCCTTCACCACCGCCGTGGGGGTGATCCACGGGGTTCATGGCGCTGCCGCGCTGGTGCGGCTTCTGGCCCAGCCAGCGGCTGCGGCCGGCCTTACCCAGCACGATGTTCTTGTGCTCGGCGTTGCCCACGGTGCCCAGGGTGGCGTAGCACTCGGAGTGAATGCGGCGCAGTTCGCCGCTGGGCAGGCGCAGGATCACGTAGTCGCGCTCCTTGCCCTGCACCTGAATGGAGGTGCCGGCCGAGCGGGCGATCTGGGCGCCCTTCCCGGGGACCAGTTCCACGCTGTGCACCACGGCGCCCACGGGCACGAAGCGCAGGGGCAGCGCGTTGCCCAGCTTCGGCTCGGCTTCGGGGCCAGCGTTCACGGTGGCGCCGACCTGCAGGCCTTCGGGCGCCAGGATGTAGCGCTTCTCGCCGTCGGCGTAGTGCAGCAGGGCGATGCGGGCGCTGCGGTTGGGATCGTACTCAATGGCAGCGACCTTGGCGGTCACGCCCGCCTTGTCGCGGCGCTTGAAGTCGATGATGCGGTACAGGCGCTTGTGGCCCCCGCCGATAAAGCGGCTGGTGATGCGGCCACGGTTGTTGCGACCACCGGTCTTGGGCAGCGCTTCGGTGAGCGCCTTTTCGGGGCGCTTCTTGGTCAGTCCACTGAAGTCCGCAGTCGTCATCTGGCGACGGCTGGGGGTGTAGGGACGGTATTTCTTGACGGCCATGTCTCAGATCTCCTTAGGCCTGGCCCTCAAGGGCGGCAATAGTCTGGCCCTCGGCGAGACGCACAATGGCCTTCTTGCGGTCGGCGCGCTGTCCGAAGAACTTGCCCACGCGCTTGCGCTTGCCGGGCACGTTCATGGTGCTGATGCCGATCACGGTCACGCCGAACGCCTGCTGAATGGCGCTCTTGATTTCCGTCTTGCTGGCCTTGGGGCTGACCCAGAAGCTGTAGACGCCGCGCTCCATGCCTGCGTACGCCTTCTCGCTCACCACAGGCGCCTGGATGATGTCGTAGTGGCTCATGCCTCTTCCCCTTCCTCTTCGTCCTGGGCGGGCTCCAGCACCACGGCGTCAATCACGAGGCGGTCGTGGCGCAGCACGTCGTAGGCGTTCAGGCCAGCGACGGGCAGCACGGTGGCCCAGGCCACGTTGCGCGCGGCCTGACGGGCCTGCAGGTCGTCGGTCACGATCAGCACGCGCTCGGTGCCGTCCATGCCGTTGTCCTTGGCCCAGCTGACAAAGCCCTTGGTCTTGCCGTCGAGGCCAAAGCCGTCCACGGCCACCAGCTTGCCAGCTTCCTGGCGCGCGGCCAGGGCCATGGCCAGACCCAGCTGACGGACCTTGCGGGGCAGGGTGTAGCTGTAGCTGCGGGGCTTGGGCCCGAAGGCCACGCCGCCGCCCACGAAGGTGGGCACGCTGCGATCGCCGTGACGGGCGTTACCGGTGCCCTTCTGGGAGAACATCTTCTTGCCCGTGGCGCTCACCTGCGCGCGGGTCTTGGTGCTGGCGGTGCCACGGCGGCGGCTGGCCAGCTGCCAGGTCACCACGTCGTGCAGCACGCCCTTGTTCACTTCCGGCAGGTCGAGGTCAATGGTGCGCCCCCCGTTCTGGCCGATGACGTTGATCTGCGCCATGTCTTACTTGCCTCCCTTGGCGGCCTGGCGCAGCACCACGAGCCCACCGTTGGCGCCGGGAATCGCACCCTTGACCAGGATGATGTTCTCGTCGGCGCGGATCTCGACCACTTCCAGGTTCTGCACGGTGATGCGCTCCATGCCCATGTGGCCGGCCATGCGCTTGCCCTTGTACACGCGGCCCGGGGTCTTGCGCTGACCAATCGAACCGGGGCGGCGGTGCCACTTCTTGGAACCGTGGCTCGCGGGACCACCCTTGAAGTTCCAGCGCTTCATGACGCCCTGGGTGCCCTTACCCTTGCTGGTGCCGGTCGCGTCGATCTTCTCGCCTTCAGCGAAGATGTCCACGTTCACGGTGTCGCCTTCGGGGGCAAAGCCACGGAACTCGCGCAGGAAACGTACAGGCGAGACGCCGTACTTCTTGAAGTGGCCGGCGGCGGGCTTGTTCACGCTCTTCTCGCGCTTGGGGGCGTAGCCAATCTGCACGGCTTCGTAGCCGTCGGTGACCGACGTCTTACGCTGCACGACGGGGCAGGGGCCCGCCAGCACCACCGTCACGGGAATGGCCTTGTCGCCCTTCCAGATCTGGGTCATGCCCACTTTGGTGCCGAGGATGCCCTTCATGCGCGGCCTCCCACCGTCTTGATCTCGATGTCCACGCCGGTGGGCAGGTCGAGGGTCATGAGGCTGTCAATCGTCTTCTTGGTGGGGTTCATGATGTCCACCAGACGGTTGTGGGTGCGGATTTCAAAGTGCTCGCGGCTGTCCTTGTTCACGAACGGCGAACGCAGCACGCAGAAGCGGCGGATGCGGGTGGGGAGGGGCACGGGGCCGCTCACGTCCGCGCCGGTGCGGCGCACGGTGTCCACGATCTTGCTGGCGGACTGGTCCAGCGCCTTGTGGTCAAAGCCACGCAGTTTAATGCGGATCTTCGGGGCAACCATGTCAATTACTCCAGGACCTTGGCAACGACGCCGGCGCCGACGGTGCGGCCACCTTCGCGGATGGCGAAGCGCAGACCTTCTTCCATGGCGATGGGCTTGATGAGCTCCACCACGAAGGTGATGTTGTCACCGGGCATCACCATTTCCACGCCTTCGGGCAGTTCCACCACGCCCGTCACGTCGGTCGTGCGGAAGTAGAACTGGGGGCGGTAGCCACCGAAGAACGCGCTGTGACGGCCACCCTCGTCCTTGCTCAGCACGTACACGCTGGCTTCGAACTTGGTGTGCGGCT